>NZ_JAMYRH010000004.1:0-512283 GCF_040321305.1 Mesorhizobium sp. M0478 | reverse complement strand
ACGTCGTTGCCCAGCACGCCGGTCGCGGCGACCGTCAGCAGGGCGCCTTCATTGACATTGCCGCTGTCGGCGGTGGCCGTCGGCACGTCGTCGACGATGGCGACGTTGATGGTGCCGGTGGTGGTGTTGCCGTTGGCGTCGGTGACCTTGTAGGTGAAGCTCTCTGCGGCGTTGACGGTGTCGGTACCGGCGGTCGCCGGTCCATGCACCGGTGAGGTCAGCGTGTAGACATAGGTGCCGTCGGTATTGACCTGGATGGTGCCGTAGGTGCCTGCGGTGGCGGCATTGCCGCCGCTCAGCAGCTGATAGGTCAGCGGTGCGAAGCCGCCAGTGGCGTTGAGCTGGTTGGAGGCATCGGTCTCGGTGGCCAGGGCCGGCAGCGAGCCGGTCACCGAGCCGTGCGCAAGGTCGGCGCCGCTCGTGGTGGTGTCGAGTGCGGCTTCGTTGACCGTCACGTCGTTGTCGGCCGGTGCAACAAGCCCGGCATCGGCCAGGTTGATGGTCAGCGTCGTCGTCGACAGGTCGCCGTCACCGTCCTTGAGCGTGTAGACGAACACGTCCGTGGTGTCGGCGGCGATGTTGTTGGCCGTCGACTGGTAGGTGTAGGAGCCGTCGGCGTTGAGATGCAAAGTGCCGTGCAGGCCGGCAATGTCGGTGCCGACACCGCCCGATACGGCCGTCGTGGTGTTGCCGCCGGCGGCGCGCACGCCATCGATGGTGGCGCCGTCGGCGCCGGCCACGTCGTTGCCCAGCACGCCGGTCGCGGCGACCGTCAGCAGGGCGCCTTCATTGACATTGCCGCTGTCGGCGGTGGCCGTCGGCACGTCGTCGACGATGGCGATGACGATTGCCGCCGGGGCTGACGAGGAGGTGCCGTCCGACACGGTGAGCGAGAAGGTCTCGGTCTCGGTGACCGCGGGAACGTCCGTGGTCGGACTGGTCAGCGTGTACTGGTAGGTCGCTACGCCAGTTACCGCGTTGTAGCCGGTGATCAGCAGCGTGCCGTGGTCGCCCGGGAAGGTCGAACCGTCGAGGCTGCCGATGGCAACCGTGGTGCCGCCGATGGTGACGCTCTGGACGTCGTCGAGGCCGTCGGGGTCCGATACCGTGAAGGTGCCGGTCGCCACCGTGCTGCCGTTGCCGGCCGCCGAGCCCGCCGCAAGGCCGGCTTCATAGACCAGGTCGTGCGCGCCGGCCGGGTTGCCCTGGTCGACGACGATCTGCGGCACGTCGTTGGTGCCGTTGATGGTGATGGTCAGGGACGCCAGAGCGGTATCGCCGTCGCCATCCGCCACAGCATAGTCGAAGCTCTCGGCCACGGTCTGGCCGACATCCAGCGCCTGTACCGCGGCATACCCGGCCGGGTTCTGGGCTTGGGTGTAGAGCACATATGTGTAGCTGCCGTCGGCGCCCACCGTAAGCTGGCCGTAGGTTCCAGCAACGTGGTTGGCAACGGCGCCGTCCCAGGTGATCGAGCCCAAGCCGTCGGTGCCGAGGTGATCCGCGTGGCCGTCGGTTGCGTTTGCGTCGGCGCCACCCACGCCCGTGATCACATTGCCGTCTGCCGTGAGCGGCCCATCTTCGGTGACCGAGTCCTGATCGTTGACCGCAACCGGGCCATCATCCTGGAATTCGATGCTCAACGCGACATGGGATACGGCGGTGCTCGTGTCGCCGTCGAAATCGGTGATGGTGGCCTTGACGTGCAGGTCGGCGGCGACGGTCGCTATGTCGTCAAAGGCTGCGGTGCTTGAACCGTCGACATTGTGAGCGATCGGCTGATATTGCCCGATCCAGACCGCTCCGGTCGGATCGACATAAACCTTGAAGACGTCGACGCCGTTGGCAGAACCAACGAGAACGCCGTCCGCATTTGTCGAGAGCATGATCGCCGAGCCGTCGAGTGTCTTCAGGCCGGAATCGACGTTTGACAGCGGATTGCCAATCGCGTCGGTGACGGCAAACGAGAATGTCGCGTCGTCATCGGCGCCGACCGAGGCGTTGAAAAGGCCGAGCGCGCTGGCTGACGATTTTGCGTAGCCCAACGCCCCCGGCTCGTCCACCAGAGCTGGCGGGGAGAGAGCGGTGTCATCCGCCGGATTGGGATCTGCGGCGTTGTTGACGCCGGCGGACTCGTCGTGGCTGACCCGGAAGACCTCGGTCTGCGTTGTGACTGTCGTGACCTTGGCTTCGATGCCGAAGATCTTGAACGGGTTGCCGCCAGTCAGGGTCGCATCGGTTCCGCCAGCGTTGGAATCGAAGGTAAAATCGTTGTAGTTGCCCACCTTGAGCTGGTCGAACGGGGTGCTGCCGATGACCTCGGCAGTCGCACCATCGGGCACGCCGGCGAAGGCATAGCCCACCTGCACGCCGCCCTCGAAGACAGCCGTGCCGGCCGTCAGCACACCATTGATGCTCACGGTGAACGGCTCGAATGTGCCACCGTCCTTGGCGCCGATGAACATCACGGCGGCTTCGACACCCTGGGCTTCCGCAACATCGATCGTGAACTTGACCGAGTCGACGTCGTATGAACCACCGTCGGTGATGCTGGGCGGATTCGGATTGTTGGGGGCGATGACAAGATTGTTGACGAAGTCCATCGTCACGATTTCGGGGCCGGTCAAATGCGGATGGGTTTCGTATCCGTCGATGATCTGGCCGTCGCCAACGCCGATCTTGGTGCCGGTGGTGTTGACGGAATTGTCGCCTTCGTTGATGTCGACGGCGCTGAGCTTGATGTCGTGGTTGCCTGCGCCATCCATGCCGCGAACATCGGTGTTGCCGGCCTGCAGCGTGTAGACGATCGTTTCGGTCGTGGTTGTGGTCGTCGTGCCGGCATCCCGCGCGACGATCTGCGGAACGTCGTCGAGCACCTGGACCTTGAATGTACCAGCCGCCAGTCCGATGGTATCGCCGTCACCGTCCATGGCAACGACAAAGGCCGAAAGATCGATACCGCCATTGGCAAGCGTATTTTCGGTGTTGTCGCCCGGGAGCATATCCAGAGTCGGATGATCGATCTGATCGATCAGGGTGAAGACATAGGAGCCGTCCGCACCGACGGTCAGGGTGAAAACAGGACGATCCGTGCCCGCCTGATAGCCGGCACCGGCGCCTACATCGACATAGCCGGTCAGGGTCGTGCCGTCGGAGACGATGAGGACATTGCCGCCTTTCGAATCAAATCCCGAATCCGATGGGGTGGTTTGGGTGACAAGGCCGAAGGCCGAAGTCGCATTCGGGCCGTCAGAGCCGAAGTCGACGATTGCATTCAATGCGCCGGCAGCACCGATGGCAACCGCGGAGTTTGTTCCGGTCACTTCGCCAGGCTGAAGATTGTCGGCATTTCCGGTGGACTGGCTGTTGTGCAGACCGTCTTCGTCGACATTCGCGGTGACCTGGGCGGTGCCAGTAACCTTCGGCCCGTCATCGTCGAAGGAGAATGCGGAGCCTTGGCCGTTGATCAGGTCGACGGTCGCCTTCTCTGTGATGGTGTCGCCGTCGCCATCCTGGCGCGTTACCTCATATTGCAGCTGAACCTGGCCGCCATTGGTCAGCGACAGATTGAGTTCGGAATCGAACTTGTTGCCGTCGGCGCCATGGTTGAGCGCTTCGTAGAGCGTGGTCTGCAGCTGCTCGGCGCCAGGCGCCCCGGTGATCGCGATGGTCAGAACCTGATCGCCATGCGTGTCGCGGCCGACGATCACTCCTCCTTCGAGGAAGAGCGTGACGGCGCCGCCGTCGGTGGCGGTGAGATTCGTGGCAAGGCCACCGGCCGGAATGCCGGTAAAGCTCAGATTCCCGGTAACGGTACCAGGACCGTCCGAACCATAGCTGCCGCCGACAGTGAACAGATTGGTCAGTCCGCCTGCTACCGCGGTGTTGACCTGCGCCAGGCCCGGACCGGCATCATCCGTGTTGGCGTTGCCGCCGGCATCTTCGGTCTCGCCGATAGCGCCATTGTAGCGATCCGCGCCAACCGTCTCGTCAAGCTCGACGGAAAGCAGGCCAGCCGCTCCATCGTGGGCGCCGACCGTTAGGCTTGGCCCATCGTCGTCGAAGGAGAATGCGGAGCCTTGGCCGTTGATCAGGTCGACGGTCGCCTTCTCGGTAATGGTGTCGCCGTCGCCGTCCTGGCGCGTTACCTCATATTGCAGCTGAACCTGGCCGCCATTGGTCAGCGACAGATTGAGTTCGGAATCGAACTTGTTGCCGTCGGCGCCATGGTTGAGCGCTTCGTAGAGCGTGGTCTGCAACTGCTCTGCGCCGGGCGCGCCGGTGATCGCAATGGTCAGGACCTGATCACCCTGCGTGTCGCGGCCGACAATCACTCCTCCTTCGAGGAAGAGCGTAATGGCCCCGCCGTTCGTGGCAATGAGATTCGTGGCAAGGCCACCGGCCGAAATGCCGGTGAATGCCAACTGCGCGGTCGTGCTGCCTGGCCCGTCGGCACCGTAGACGCCGCCAACGGCGAACAGCGAAGAAAGGCCACCCGCCAGGCCGGTCGTCACCTGGGCCAGGCCAACGCCGTCATCGGTGTTGGCGTTGCCGCCGGCATCTTCGGTCTCGCCGGCATTATAGCGGTCGCCGCCGACCGTCTCGTCGAGCTCGACTGAAAGCAACTGTGCCGCTTGCGCGGTTGCCTGGACCGAAAGCGTAGGGCCGTCGTCCAGCACACCAATATTGAGGGTCGCGGTGGCCGGATCATTGTCTGTGTCTGTAACCACGACGGCAAAGCTGTCGGAAACCCCCTCGGTCGTTCCGGTCGATGAGATGTCGTGATGATCAAGAGTGTTGTCGGCAAGGGTATAAATCCAGCTATAGCCGTTCGTCGGATTGCCGGTGACCACGAGCGTGCCGTATTGCCCGGCAACGCTGCCGCCGTTGGTTACGTCCACACCGTCAATGACAAGCGTCCCGATGCCATCACCCGAGACGATGTTGAAGGTCCCTGAAACCTGCTCGGCGGTGCTGGCCGGGTCCGTCCCGTCGGCAAGCGCGGCCTCGTTGACGACAAATCCGGAGCCAATGTCGATTGTCGGCGTCGTATCTTCTTCCCTGACCCCGATCGTCAGCTCACGCGGCTCCAGCCGTCCAAATTGCAGGTCCGTCGGCGGCAACAATGCGGAAAGATCGAAGCCGTCGCCGATACCACCTGGGGGAATGGTGAAGTCGCCGCCGGCACTGCCTGGGGCGCCGCCCGGGCCGGCCGAGATCGAACCATCGGCACCGAAGGCGACATCGACGTGGCTCGCTTCAAGAGCGGCCAGCAAGGCCACGCGCGGAACTTCGACATCACCGATGATGAAGGTCGGCACGTTGAGCGCGCCATCCTTGATGAGGATGACTGAACCGTCGGCCTGTTCCAGCAACAGATTGTGGCCGTCGACCTTGATGTTGTCGATGGAGACGTCCGCCGGAAGTTTCACGATGTTGCTGGCGTCGGCCACGTATTCATGCGGCGCGGCTGCCGCCGGCGCTTTCGCCTCCGCGGGTGCTGCCGGCTGAACGGGTGCGCCACTGCCGACATCGACCGGCACCGGCTCGGCAGGCGCCGCCTGAGCGACCTGCGCTACCTGGATGCCTGCCTGCGATGGCGAGCCGCCATGTTCATGTGAAGAGTGCTCGTCCCAAGAATTCGAGACGGTATCCAAATCGTTACTGGTCGTCATCGCCAAACCCCTCCGGCATTTCCCGGATAGAGACAGTGACGACTTCTGCTTTGCAACTGTCCCGCAATCAATTTCATATATCCCGGTATGCAAGTCTCGGCATTTTTTACGTGTGGTAAACCCGGAAGATATAATCTGATATACATTGGCCGCGCCGCGCTTCGTTTGATATCCGCCGGCTGAGCTGGATTGGTAAACAGAAGTATAAATTTGAATAAAGTTTTACACAAAATAGGTATTCCCGATTGAAGGAAACTTATCCACCTTCCTTTCCAGTAATTTGAGACAATATTGGTACCGTCCACAGTCAAGAGGTGGGCGTCATGAAAAAAGAAAAATCTGCCCTGGGAATAACCGGGCTCAGGCTCCTCCTGCTGGCAATGGCGATTGCAAGCCTGCCGCAGCCATCATCCGCGAAAGCAATTGCCGTGAATGCCGGCGCTGCCGCTGGAGTTCTGGCGGCGGTCGAAACCCCGTCCAGTCTCGGCGGCGTTTCGCTGGCTCGGCCGCAGCCATGGCAGCCGGTTTCAGCCTACCGGATCGGCATGATTTTCAGCAGCTCTGTTGCCGTTGATGAAAAGCGTGGTTCTTCGATCGCGCCGCCCGCCGCCGGGATCGACCTGATCCAGACGGCGGCGATCATTCCCGGCGTGTTCGGTTCTGTTGCCCTGTCGATGCGCAATTTCCCGGTTTCGGCGCGCTGGGCGCCGGTCTACAAGGCAATTGTCGACTGTACCGCGAGCAGCGCGTGCGAACGCAAGAACAGCGCCTTTGCCGAGATCGTCAAGGCAGCCGGGAACAAGCGCTTCATCGACAAGTTGTCCTTCGTCAACTCAAGTATAAATCGCGCCATCGCCTACAAGAAGGACAGCGTGGTTTACGGCAAGCTCGACTACTGGGCCAAGCCCCGGGAAATCCTTGAGCGGCGGGCAGGGGACTGCGAGGATTTCGCCATCCTCAAGATGGCCGCGCTGCTGCATGCAGGCATCCCGGCGCAGAGCATGTCGCTGGTCGTCTTGCAGGATCGCAAGCGCGGTTTCTTTCATGCCGTGCTGTCGGTCAGCACCGGCAGCGGCGTCTTCATTCTCGACAGTTTGAGCAATGTAGTTTCCCGCGACACAGACCTGCCGACCTACGTGCCGCTGTATTCGTTCAGCACCGATCGCGCGTGGATCCATGGCGCGAAGACCGGTTCTGCTCAAATAGCCGATATCAAGGGCGGCCTTTCGACGGTCGCGCCTGGTGAAGGTGTGCAGCCGTAAGCTCCCATCAGAGAGTCTTGAGCGCTCTATCTCTTGTTTGACGCAATTTTCCACGAAAACCGCTCACACTTTTCCCGGAATTGCTCTAGCCGCCGAAGACGAACGCCATCAGCAGTTCCGGCTCGACCACCGGCGCCCGCACCGCGCTCAGTTGACCGCGGTAGCGGCGGTCGCCGGCGCCTATGACGAAACCGGTCGCGACCGGCGTCTCGCCATTGGCGTCGAGCCTAGCGAATATGTCGGCGACATTGAGGTCCAGCGCCAGCTTGAGATCCTGGCGCGCGTCCTCGTTCGGCGCCACCGGCAATTGCCGCCGCACCAGTTGCTGGAACGGCGCGTTGAAGGTCAGGATCTTCTTCGACGATGCCAGGGCAAAGGCCGGCGAGGGACAGGCGACGAGAATGGCGCTGATGGTCTTGATCGACGCGAGCCTCTGCAAGGTGAGGTTTTGGTCGGCCAATCCACGCATGCAGGCTACGCGAATTGCCGATGTCAGGTTTCCGGCGTTGGCGTGGCTCTCTGCAATTTCCTCGATCAGTGTGCCGATCGTGCATTTGCGGCTTTCCGCCATCTGCTTCAGCGATGTCCAGAACGCCCGTTCCAGACGAATGCCGCGGCGCATGCCGCCACGCGCCACAACCCGGAACTCGAGACCGAAATCCTCACTCGCCAGCGGTGGCAGCAGCCGGTCGCGATCGACCGGGCGGGCGATCGCACTATCGCTCACTCATTGCCTCCTCCCGCGCCTTGTTGATTGGTTTCAGAAGGTAGGTGAGAATCGTTTTGCGTCCGGTCTTGATGTCGACCGAACAGATCATGCCGGGGATGATCGAATAGGTCTTGCCGTCGCGTGTCAGGGTCGATTTGTCGGTGGCGACACGCACCTGATAGTACGGTTCGCCGGTCTTCTGGTCGACAAGGCTGTCGGCAGTGATGTTCGACACCTTGCCTTCGATGCCGCCGAAGATCGAGAAGTCATAGGCGGTCACCTTGATCAGGGCATCCTGGCCCGGCCGGATGAAGGCGACGTCCCGCGGTGAGACCCGGGCTTCGACCAGCAGGGTCTCGGACGTCGGCACGATACCCGCGACGACCGCGCCGGGCTGGACGAAGGCGCCGACCGTGTTGATGTCAAGCGTGTTGACGATACCATCGACAGGCGAACGGATATCGGTACGCGCCACCTTGTCGGTGGCACCGCGTATCGTCTCGTCCACCACCGAGAGATCGGCCAGCGCCTGCGTCAGATCGCTGAGCGCTTCCTGTTGCAGCTGGAGGCCAAGTTCGTCGACCTGAAGCTTGGCTTCCGTGATGGCAGACCTGGCTTTCTTGATGGTCTCTCCGGCAAGCGTCAGCTGACCATTGAGTTCGGTCTGCTCGCGCTCGACGCGGAGCTGCTCGGTTCGCGCCATCAGGCCCTTCTTGACCATCGCTTCGACCAGCTTCGCCTCCTGGTCGCTGACGGCCAGGTTCTTGGTGAGGCGATCGGCATTGGCGTTGGCTTCGTCGAGTTCCTTCTCACGCTGATCGAGGCGCGACTTGAGAACCGACAGTTTGACTTCGAAGTTGTCGCGCCGCGCGATCAGCAGCTTCTGCTCGTTGTCGCAGATTTCCGGCGCCACCTTCTGGATCTCGGGTGGGCAGGGAAACGCGCCCTCGAGACTGCCGGTCTGTTCGAATTGGAGCCGTGCAATGCGCGTCTGCAGCGCCCGAGCTTTGGCCTGCTGCTCGCCAAGGCTGGAAGTGTTGAAGGTGTTGTCGAGACGAATGATGAGGTCATTCTTCTTGACGACCTGACCGATCGTCACGGCGATTTCCTGAACCACGCCCGGCTCGCTGGCCTGGATGATCTGGGTCTTCGACGCCGGTATGATCTTGCCGTCGCCGCGTGCGATTTCATCGACCTCGGCGAAGGATGCCCAGGCTACCGAACTCGCAAAAAGCGCTCCGATAATGAATATCGAAGCCGACGCAAAAAGCGGCGGACGGTCTTCCCTGGCTAGCATTTCCAACGCCCCAACGTGTTGTATTCACGCATAAGTCTGTTCGTCAGGCGCTTGTTTTCTGCAGCGCCTGTATCACTTGGTCTTTCGGTCCATCGGCAACGATCTTGCCCTGCTCGATGACAATGAGGCGGTCGGCCAGCTCGAGCATGCTGAAGCGGTGCGTCGAAACGATCAGGGTCGTGTTGCGATCGAAAGCCACTTTGAGCTGCTTGATCAGCTGGCGCTCGGAAGCCAGATCCATCGAGCCGGACGGCTCGTCCAGGAACACGATTTTCGGTTTGGTCAGCAACAGGCGGGCAATTGCCATTGTCTGCCTCTGACCGCCCGAGAGATTGGTGCCGCGCTCGCCGACATTCATGTCGTAACCTCGCGGATGGCGGGAGACGAAGTCGTCGACGCCGGCAGCCTTGGCCGCGTCGACGATCTGCTCATCGGTCGCCTCCGGGCACGCCATCAGGAGATTTTCCTTGATGGTGCCGGAAAATAGATCGTTGGCTTGCGCGACGATCCCGACCGCGGCGCGAACCTCAGATGGGTGGTATTGGCGGATGTCGATCCCGTCCAGCAGCAGCTCGCCGGAGGTCGGCAGGAAAAGCCTGCCGATCAGCCTCCCCATGGTCGTCTTTCCCGAGCCTATGCGGCCGATGATGCCAATCCGCTCACCGGGCTTCACCGAGAAATTCAGGCCGGTCAGCACTTCGTTTTCGGAACCCGGGTAGACAAAGCCGACATTCCTGAATGCCATTGCACCGTTGCGAATGGGGCGGTTGACGAAACCAACCGTGTCCGGCCGATCCTCAGGCTGCGCCATGATCGAATTCACCATTCGCAGGGACAGCATCGCCTGGCGAAGTCTGGACAAGGTGATCGCAATCTGCCCAAGCGGGGCCACCGCCCGGCCCGCCAGCATGACGGTGCCGATGATGGCGCCGGTCGAGACATGCCCTTCCGAAAAGGCATAGGCGCCGGCCACGATCAAAGCGACGGTGACCATCTGCTGGATGGCTTGGGTTATGTTGCCGGCGGCAGCCGAAAGCTGTTTGATCTTCTCGGACGTGTTGGATGCGTTCTTGGAATGCTCCGCCCATTTTCGCAGAAGGTACGCCTCTGCCCGCAGCGATTTGATCGTTTCCAGCGTGGAGATGGATTCCACCAGCAGGGCCTGGCGCTGCGAAGCCTCGTTCATGGAAGCGGCAACGCGTTTGCCGATGCGCCGTTGCGTGATCAGCCCGACGATCACCGAGGCGACAAAGGCAATGGCCGGTATGACGACCAGCCAACCGCCTATCGCATAGATGACAAGAAGAAAGACGAAGACGAAGGCTGTGTCGATGAAGACGCTGATGGTGTTCGACGTGAAAAACTCGCGCACGAACTCGTACTGGGTCACCCGATTTGCATATTCGCCGGTTGAGCCGGGCCTTGCCGACAAGGACGAGTTCAGCACCTTCTCGAAAAGCATATAGGAGATGCGAAGATCGGCCTTGCGCCCGGCATAGTCGATCAGTGACGCTCTGGCGGTCTTCAAGAGCAGGTCGAACAGAATGACCGCGCCGATCCCGATCGACAGCACCCAGAGAGTCGATATCGCCTTGTTCGGCAAGATCCTGTCGTAGACGTTCATGGTGAAGATCGGTGAGGCAAGAGCCAGCAGATTGATGAATACCGCCGACAGGATGACCTTCGAATAGGTGCGCCAGAACGGCCCCATCGTGCCGGTCAGCCAATGTCGCCGCTCGATCTTGGCCGCCGAACCGACGCTCATCGCCTCTACTGCGTTGGCATAGGTTATCGAGAAGGAAACGCCGCCACTAATATAACTTCCGGAAAACTCGGATTTGCTGATTGTCGTGCGGCCGTCTTCCTGGGGAGCGGTCGTAAATCCACCGTCCTCGGTCTGGGCAAGCAGCGCTACAGGCAACTGGCTGACGCGAAACAGAATGGCGGGAAGGTCGATGCGTCCGCGAAGAAAGTCGCGATGGCTGAATTCCGTGATTTCAAGACCGATGCGTTCGGCAAGATGCCGGATGGCGTCGATATCGATGCGGGTGTCTGACAGCGGCACGCCGGCAAACAGCACGGTCTCGGAACTCGGCCTGCCGAGGTACCCGGCAACAGCGGAGAAGCAGGCCTTGAACGCCTCTTTTGGGGAGAGGATTTTGGGTTGTGGGTTCACGATTGGCCCGCAGGACTATCGTTCGTCCTTGACCTTCCTACTTCTTTCTTACCGGTGCGAGGATGTCGAAAGGCAGATCGTTCGTCTGCTCCGACGGCGTGCGCGCATAGGTTTCGGTGTCGGCCGTTTCAGGCGCATTGAACTCGGCCTTGGCATAGGCGGTGGCCTGTTTTGCCGGCTGAAGATTCATGGTCTTCAGCAACTGCCCGGTTGCCGCCAGCAGCCGGTACTGCGCGAAAAGCGACGCGTAGGATGCGGTGTCGGCAAGCGTAGCTGTGTTGAACCGCGTGTTCTGCGCGTCGAGCACGTCGAGCAGCGAGCGCTGTCCGACCTTGAACTGCTCGCGATAGGACGCCACCAGCCTTTCGTTGGCGGCAGCCTGAAGCTTCAATGTCTTTGCCAGATCGGCCTGCCGGAAGCGGCGATCCCATGACGTACGGACGGCTTCCTCGATCTCGCGCAGAACCTGGTGCAGCACAAGGCGCTGCTCGCTGGTGCGGCGGACCTGCTCTTGCTCGTTGGCTTTGTCGATGCCGCCGCGATAGAGGTTCCAGCGCAGCACCAGCCGCGCCTGCAGGTCGCTAGCGTCGCCATCGTCGCCGTCGATGTCATAGCCGCCGCGGGCGCGGCCTTCGGCGATGACGGAGGGCCCGAATTTCGCCCGCGCCGCATCCACCAGGGAGGCGGCGGCGTCGATATCGCTGTTGGCCATGTGGACGCGCGGATTGTTCTGTCGCGCCAGCCCTAGCGCGTCGTCGAGCGACCTTGGCAGCGCGCTCGAGACATCGCTCGGCCTTGACGCGTTGGTCAGCGGCTTACCGACCGTCTTGAAGAACCGTATCTTGGAAGCCTCCAGTTCTTCGGTCGCCTCCTGCACACGTGCCTTGGCAGCGAACAGCCGCTCCTCGGCCTGCTGGCGATCAGCCTCGTTCAACGCGCCCCCTGCAATACCTTGCCGGATGTCGCCGAGGATTGCCTGGTGAAAGCCCAGATTCTTCTTCGCTTCCGAAACGATCGAAGCCTGCAGCATGTATTCGAGATAGTCCTGGACGACAGACAGTCCAATGAATTCAGACCGTTCCAGCACCCGGAACGATGCGCCGTCGACCCGCGACGCCTGACGGTTCAGTTCCGCCCGCCTTGCGCCGCTGTCATAAAGCGTCTGCGTGACAACGACATCGGCTTCCGACGGATAGAGCGCGTCATCCTCTATGGACAGCGAACGCCGGGAGGAATTGTCGAGACGACGAACCCCCGCCGACGCCTCGACATCGACGCTGGGAAGATAAAGTCCCTTCGCTTGGCGTAGCTCGAATTCGATTGCTTCGCGGTTTTCGATCGCTTGGCCAATTTCGGGGTTGGACTCCACCGCAACCGCCATCGCCTCCTGGAGAGTGAGCGCGTGAGCATTCCCACAACTCAATATGGCGACCGTCGTCAGCAGGCCGAGGCGCTTGCCTATCGCCGACATAGATGTCGTATTCATTTCACCCCACCCCAACGTTCCCCTGCGCCATTATTGCCAGGCGTTACAACTCAACCGTGATTGTTCACAAATTTGCAAAATATGGGAGCACTTATTGATTTAGTGACCGCTAAAACGCTAAATTCAAGCAAAATTCTATAGAATGTCGCAAAAATGGCACATAAAATACCCACTGCGGTTTTTGAGTAACAGCCGTCCGAGTTTGAACAGGCAAGCGAAACCGCTCCGGGAAGGAGGACCGCAAGGCCACCTTACGACCTATTTGCTCCTGATAGCTTGACTATTTCTGGGTGTATTTTTTCAGCGAGGTGACCGACAACATCTTGGTTGGCGGCTACAATCGGCAGGATAATCTTAGCCCGCTTGCCAGAGCCTGGAACCGACACCCCGGTCTTTCTTCGACCTGAAGCGTGGGCATAAATCCCTGAGCCGGCGAATAAAGGCCGACAACTGCTTCACTGGCCAGCGTGCCAGCATAGGGCTCATATGACGGCCGATCAACGACTCGGTCAACCGAAGAGGTGACGGTACTTTTTGAGGCGGTTCTGTAGGCCATCGAATGCCGCAAGGTCCAAAAATCGCTCCAGTGAACCCGATAGCTGGTGAAACCTCAAAATAGTTCTTGCGGCGATTTTCCGTTAAAATCAAAAGCGCAATTTTTTTGACGGTTAGTGTCCGCCTTTTCGCAGCTCAGAAAAAAATCTGACTGGAATTGAGTCATACGCTGTTTAAACAATGCGGAACGAAGTGGTCGGTTGCGCCACCACTTTGCGGGACGACATACGAGAGTTGCAGGACGAGCGCGGTCAAACATCGAGGGCCGCCGGCTCGTTAGATACCACTACTCGTTCCTCCGCGCCATTCCAACAGGCTGAACTTCGAGGCAAGTGAGCCGGTCCTGGTCCGGCGCCTCGACTCGTAAATCCATTCCACCGATCACAACTGCCTGCAAGCTGCCGCTTGTTTGTTACTTCCCAAGTCTCATCGGCCATATCGAGGCGCTAGACCGTCAGCTGGTCGCGCGCTGTTGCCACAGCTGCCGATCTGCAATCGTCCCCATTTCCGCCGTTCTGGACCCTGTCTCCCAACGTTTGCAAAACGAGGTCAGCTATGGTCGGCAGTTTGGGGTCGCGGGAGCATACGGGATGATACGGGACCTTTCAGATTTTGGCCCACCAAAATCCAGCAAAATCAACAATTTCCGTTCGCCCTCCGGGCCCACCAATAACTCACGGCTTACGCCGAACTCTTTGTTTTGTGATCGCATCCGCGAAAAAGCACTCTACCGTCAAAGCTTTTCCCCACCTCTCGATAATTTCGCAAGCTGCCGCTGGCTATCGGCGGATCGTTGATGCGCAACTGTGACGGCGGTCGTTACCGTGGCTCGAGTGTCAGCAGATGTGGTAAGGCTGATTGTCGACGAGTAGCAGAGGGTCCAGCAACAATGACTTTGAGACGAACCAGAGCTTACGGCGGATCCGGCTTGGTTCTGGCGGTTTGCACTGTATTGGCTTGGCAAAACGCCACCGCCGCTCAAGATTGCTACGCAGCCGCGACGCCTGGCGTCAATTGGCAGGAGTGTGACAAAAAGCTTCTCATCCTGGAAGGACAGGACCTGAGCGGGGCAAACCTGTTCGGTGTTGATTTCACTTCGACCGACCTCAGGAACAGCAATCTCCTTGCGGCAAATTTTGAGAAGGCAACGCTTGTGCGCGCTTCCCTGGCCGGCTCGACCGCCAAAGGCGCCCGGTTCGACAAAATCGAGGCGTACAGGACCGACTTCAGCCAGATGGACGCGCAGGGCGCTGTGTTTACGGGCGCGGAAGTGCAGCGCTCGAATTTCCAGAACGCCAATCTGGTCAATGTTGATTTCACAAAGGCGGAATTGGGGCGTGCACAGTTCCATGACGCCGATATCAGCGGCAGCCACTTTTCGTTTGCCAATCTCGCGCGGGCGGATTTCCGAGGAGCGAAGTTCACCGCACCGATAGACTTTGACGGCGCTTTTTTCTTTCTGACCCGTATCGAGGGCCTCGATCTATCCAATTCGGCGGGTCTGTCCCAGTGGCAGCTCAACATGGCTTGTGGAGACGCCCGGACCGAGTTGCCTTCTGGCATGACGAGGCCAGAAGATTGGCCCTGTCAATTCCAGCAGGAATAGCCCGCCCGTCCGCTTCCCGCCCAAAGGCTGCCGGGCGGCAAAGCGCCTCAATTCAGTCCTCGGCCGCGGGTCAAAGCACGACACTGCGGGACATTTCCGGCAATCTCATTTACCGGCGAACGACAACGACCAAATGGAGGACGGATGCCCAAGGTCAAAGGTGATACCGCTCTGGACAAGGAGCGCGCCAAAACAGAGAAGCTCCTCAAAAAGGTTGGATACACAGCCTTGAAGGAGGCCGGTGTGGTATCCAAGCGACCCGACCTCCCAAATCTAAAGATTGAAAAGCGAGGGAAGTAGCGGACACTCCCATGCTGACCTGACCGAAGGCACGCCCAAAATGTAGACGTCTGCTTTGCCTTCTCAAGCTAGGAGTGTGCAGGCGGCGCTTGCGACAACCACAAAGCGGACTGCTGGGGCCGGAAGAAGCTGTCGTATTTCCGCCCCGGTGCGATCCGATACTTCACAACTTTTTCACTTTCCAATTGGGGGGCCATAGCAAATGAACGAAGAGACCGGCGTTCAGAAGTTGGTGCGCACGCTGCGTGCTCGAGCACCTGATGACGCAGCTGAATTGCTCGCTAGAGAGTCTCCCGAGTTCATCCGCGACACACTAAAGCTGTTGCCGGACGGGCACGCCCATAAGGTGGCCGAGCATTTGCCACTGCATATGCGGCCTATCAGCTCTCATGACGGTGAGATGGGTTTCGCGATCCCCGAGTCGCTCGTCGACGTGATGGACCCGATCCCCGCCAGCGTTCCTGTCGGGACGACGGTTGCTGCCGCGGTGGAAGCTGTCAGAGGCGCCCAGGTGCCGACCGAGCTCACTTATCTCTACGTCACGGACGAGGGCAATAGACTGGTTGGCCTAGCGGTCCTGCGCGATCTGATGCTGAGCGAACCCGACGCGATTGTCGATCACATCATGCTGCCCAGGCCGTTCGCTCTTGATGTCGGTCTCTCTTTGAGTAACGCATGCAAGGCGGCGGTACGGCGTCACTATCCTGTCTATCCGGTGGTGGATGCGGAGAACCGGCTGCTCGGGCAGGTTCGCGGCTGGCGATTGTTCGAGCAGCAAATCATCGAGATTTCCGCCCAGTCTGGCCAGATGGTAGGCCTCCAGAAGGAGGAGCGCTCTTTTACGCCGCTGTTTTCAGCCTTCCTGAAGCGTCATCCGTGGCTGCAGTTGAATCTCCTGACGGCCTTCATGGCCGCATTCGTGGTCAGTTCGTTCACAGGCACGATCGAGAAGATCGTCGCTCTGGCGGCGTTTCTCCCGGTCTTGGCCGGGCAGAGCGGAAACACCGGCTGCCAGGCACTGGCTATGACGCTGCGTGGCCTTGCCCTGGGGGATGTGGACAAACGACCGAAGCTGCACTTGGTGATGAGAGAGGGCGCGCTCGCGGCCGCCAACGGCGTGCTCGTCGGCGTTGTTGCGGCTGCGGCGATGTGGTTCTATGCCTCGAGGCAACCGGAGTCGGCGGCGCAGGCGCCGATGCTGGCACTTGTGATCCTGCTTGCCATGTCCGGAGCGTGCCTCATGTCCGGCATCTCCGGCGTGCTGATCCCGTTGGGCCTGCGCCGGGTAGGCGCCGATCCGGCGGTCGCCTCGGCGATCTTCCTCACCACCGTGACCGATATTGTAGGCATGGGCCTGATGCTGGGGCTGGCCACCATGCTCGTGCTGTAGCAAGCTGCGTGCGGTGACGCGTCCCTGGGCGTTGAGGCAATGAGCTGACCTCGCGTTCAAAGAAATTGCAAGACCCGGGCCGAATCGCACACGCGTCGTGAGAAGCACCTTCCGGCAGCTCTCCGGCCCCTTGCGAAACGCGACGGAAGGCCTTTGGAAAAGCCGTGGGTGACCTTGAAGCCTGGTGACCAGATACGCAGGATCGCCCACCCAATATTAATCTTGTCGGCTGTGCGATCCACGCTGATGAGATTTGATTTTGTTAAGCCTTGGGCCAAATACTTCAATCACGTGCAGCAATGTTGAGAAGAGTTTTTGACAATCAGCGGAGCCGAAAAAGGAATAAACCGGATATCTCGTTGCGCAGCTGCAACAGCTGCTGAGACTCGCATAAGTCAGGCGACCGTTCAGTCGCCTTTTTCTTGCAGTCGTGCTAAATCCCTCGCACTAGTCGGGTTTGGGGTGGGTTCTCGGCATGCAATCTTCGTTTCGAACGATCTTCGGCGTCGCCGCAGCGCTGCTTTGTGCCGGCGTGTTGCCGGCCGGCGCACAAGGTCTTTTTGGGGCCTATGACGATGCGTTTGCGGCCCGCATCGCCAGTCCGGCCGACAATGGAACGCTCGCCCAATTCGTCACGGTTGCGGTCAACGCTGGGCAATACGATCAGGCGATCTCCTCGATCGAGCAGTATCTGATCCAATACCCGCGCGATGCGCGCGCCCGGCTTGCGGCCAGCCGTTTGTATTATCATGTCGGGTCCTATGAATTGGCCCGGCGGCAGGTGCAGTACGGCATCGAAGTCGGAGGTCTGACCGCAAGTGAGCAACAGGAAGCTGTTCGCCTGCTCGCCCGCATCGAGCGCGCGTTGCGTGGCGTCACCTGGGAACTCGCCCTGACCGGCGGCGTATTCAGCGCATTCACCGATTTTGAGCCAGGCGGGGCGCAGGACGACGACAGCTTCGTCTCGCCTTACGGGCAGGCGGAAGGTTTTGTGCGGTGGGACCTCGGCACGCCAAGTGCCGACGCGCTCGTTCTTTCGGGGTCGTTGACCGCGACTGAGCGTCTTTTCACGGAAGACCTGTCGGTTCCGGGTGGCGAGAAGACTTTTATCCATGGCAACGCAGCGATTACCTGGGACAAGGGACTGCCCAACAGCGGGATCGATTCGCTGCGCCTGCTGCTTTCCGCGTTCACCGTTACGGATCGTTTCGACAGCGACATTTACGAAACCGGTATCGGCCTCAGTGGACGTTTCGTCGTTCGCCCGACGGTCGAGACGACGCTCTTCGCCGGTGGCGGCTACATCGATCTAAGCGCCTCGCAAGGCATTTTCGCGGATAGCAGGGTCTTCTATGAGGCAGGCGGCAGCTACCGCTTCCGCAATGGCCAGGCGCTCGGCTTGCGCTTTGTCGGCTCGAATGACTTCGCTTCCGGATCGGGCGAAATCAGCCGCAGCTATACGGGCGAGGTCCGCTATGGCGGCCTGTTGATGAACGTACCGGATTTTTTCGCATGGTCGCACCAGATCGCCTTATCGGCCGGCCACAGCGACACTCCCGATCTGTCCGTCGGCATCGGCACAAATATCAAGAGCGACTTCTGGCGCATTGCCTCGGAAAGCGATTTTCAGCTGACCGAAGCGCAGAAGATCAGCGTCGATCTCGCCTACCGCAAAACCAACTTCGCCCTCGCCAACCGCGACCGAAAATCGTTCGAAATGCTCATGAGCTATACGTTGACGCTCAATTGAAAGAGGCCGCGATGAGGTATCATCTGATCGTCATTTTTATCGCCTGCCTCGCCTTCGCGGCACCATCCGCTGCTGAGACGGTCGGGTCGATGACGGCCTATCAGACCATCATCGTCCGCAATAACGGCGGGACGATGAACGTTGGCGCCGGCGTCGAACTCGGCGACCAGTTGCGCAGCAATCCCACCGGTCTCGGAATGCTGGTGTTCCGGGATGAATCGAGCGCCAAGATTGGTCCAAACACCAGCCTGACGATCGATGAGTTCGTCTACAATCCGGGCTCCGGGTCGGGAAAGATCGACATCGGGATGAACAGCGGCCTGGCCCGTTTTTATGGCGGCCAGGTTTCGAAAGGGGGCGTCATGCAGGTTGCGACGCCACACATGGTGCTCGGAGCGAGAGGCGGCATCATCGAAGTGCTGGTGGCAGCCGGCCAGACCGTCGGCATATTGCGCGCCGGCCGTATGACCTGCACGATCAATGGCAAACGGCTGGTCATCACGAACCCGGGCTACGCCTGCACGTCGGACGATGGCAAGCTTCTGGCCGGCTACGGCGGCATCGACGCCTTCCCGATCTTGGACAGTATCGACCGGATAGCGGGAACCGGCCTGCCGGGCGCACCGGGTCCTGGGTTGGACGTAAGCGCAATTTGTGCGTCGGCTCTAGGCTCCTCGCTCAAAGTCTGCGGGTCCAGGGACGGCGCACTGCCAGGAGTGGTCATGGAATTCCCTGACAGCCCAACGCCACCTGCGGGCAGCGGGGGGCGGCGGGGCGAGTGTGAGGGTGAGGGTTGCTGCTACTACTACAACTGCGATTAGGCCTGGCTGCACGAGATGAGCCACTCGGTTGGTAGGCGCTGGGCTGATTGGCGGCAAGCCGGCAGGCGCAAAATATCCGGCCTTGTGGTCGTGCTCCTGCTGCTCGCTTGCCATTTGGCTTTTGACGGGCCGTTGTCGCGCCTGCGTGAGCGGACGTACGACTTTTATCAGTTTCTCGCCCCACGCCAGGCGACGAGCAATCCTGTCGTGATCGTCTCGATAGACGACGACAGCCTCAAGGCACATGGGCGATGGCCCTGGAACCGTGGCCTCCTGGCCGATCTGGTCGATGGCATCACGCAATCCGGCGCGGCGGTGGTCGGGCTTGCGCTGGTACTCCCCGAGGCTGACACCTCGCCTGAGGGCATCGCCGGAGACAAGCGCCTGGCAGCGGCGCTGTCCAAAAATCGAACGGCGCTTGCCGTCAGCCTGGGCAATGAAGCGACGGTTTCAGAAGCAGAACCCAAAGCCGGCTGGTCGATCGTCGGGCAAGTACCCGATACACTTCCCGGCTTCACCGGTCTTACCGGCTCGCTTGCCGAATTCTCGAACGCCGCCGCAGGCCTCGGCGTGATTCGCACCTTGCCCGATCCCGACGGCGTACTGCGCCATGTGCCGCTGCTCTGGCTTCGCAATACCCCTCAACGCGCGCAGCTGTGGCCGTCTTTCGCACTCGAGCTCCTGCGCCTTTACGCTGGACAGGACGGTTACACAGCCCGGATGAATGCAGCCGGGTTCGACGCACTCAGGATGGCAGGCGCCATTGTGCCGCTCGAGCCGGAGGGGAGCATCCGCCTCTGGGAAACCGCCACGGACACGCCTCGCCTGTCTGCCAGCACTATCCTTTCGGGCCATGGCGATCCGCGGCTGCGGGACGCCATCGCCATTGTCGACCTGTCGGCTGTGGGCCTGACGCAGTACCTGCCCACGCCGACGAGTCCAGCGCGACCAGGAGCGGAGATCCACGCCGATGCGATCGGCCAGATGCTTGCCGGGCGCTTCCTGGCAGAGCCAGCGCACGCGCGTATGCTCGAGCGGCTCTGGTTTCTCCTCAGTGCCGTCGTTTTCATCGGGCTTTCTGGAGTGCTCGCCGGGCGTGTCGTGCTTGGCGCCATCTCCCTGGCGCTGCTGGCCCTCACGCCGTTCGTGTTCGGCGCTCTCGAGTACAGCCTGCAGGGTGCACTCTATGACCCGCTGCAGCCGGCGCTTGCAACCATCATGGTTGCGGGCTTCGAAGGCTATGTCCTCTACAGGCGCAGCGAGCAGCGCCGGTCCACCCTGACGCGACAGTTCTCCCAATATCTGTCGCCCTCCGTGGTGCAGCGCCTCGCAAGCTCGGACACCGAGGCAATCCTGTCCGGCGAGAAGCGCGAGATCACAATTTTGATCAGCGACATACGTGGCTTCACGACCATGAGCGAACAGCTCGACACCCAAGAGATCGCCAAGGTGGTCAACCATTTCCTCGGCATTGCGACCGATGAGATCCTCAAGCGCGACGGCACCATCGACAAGTTCATGGGCGATGCGGTGCTGGCCTTCTGGAACGCACCGCTAGATCAACCCGATCATCGTGAGCGTGCGCTCGACGCGGGCCTGGCCCTTATCGAGCGGGTGAGGCGCGAAGACGCCGCCTTCACCGCGGATGGCCATCGCTCCATCGAAATCGGCGTCGCCATCGAGACCGGCATCTGCTCGGTAGGCAATTTCGGCTCCGAACGGCGCTTCGATTACACCGCGATCGGCTCCCCCGTGAACCGCGCGGCACGGCTCGAATCGACGACCAAGAAGCTGGGCATCCCCCTGGTGCTTGGACCCGGCTTTGCGGCAGCAGCATCGATGCCGGTCGTCCAGGCGGGCGCCTTTGAGCTCCAGGGTTTCAAGGGCGAGGTGCCGGTTTTCACCGTTCCGGAGATGCAAGCTGCTCAACAAGGTATGAGCCGCGAAGTAGAGAGCCAACGTGGTGAGAAATCTGGCGCCCCCGCCATGGTGGTTGGTTCGCCGCCATCCGTGCAAATGGCGCCGCTTGACCTGACACCCCGAACCCGGAGCATCCGCTGATCGGATCCAGCGGATCGCAAGATGCAATTGTCACGGGCACAGACGGACATCTTGTTTCGGCGACCATCGAGGGATGCGACGGCTTGCGTCACTCGTCCTTGAAAGTCACCTTCATATGTTTTTGGACCATCGAGGCGAGGTCCTCGGCATCCCAGTTCGTGAGCCTGATGCAGCCGTGAGAGAAGGTCTTCCCGATCTTGCCGGGTTCGGGCGTGCCGTGAATGCCGTAGCTTTCGATGGAGAGGTCGATCCAGATTGATCCCACGGGATTGTTAGGGCCGGCAGCAATGGTGAAGGGCCGCTTGGTTTTGACTCCCTTGAATGCAAAATCGGGATCGTAGTGATAGGTCGGGTTGTGCACCACCCTTTGGATCTCTGCCTGCCCACTTGGTGCCGGCTTCTCGTCGCTCCCGATCGAGGCAGGGTAGACGGCAAGCGCTTTATTGGAGGGGTCGAGCACGCGCACCTGATGAGCGCCTTTGTCGACTTCCACGCCGGCAATGGTGGCGGGAGGTTCACCCCGGCCAACATCTGGTACCAGCAGCGTGGTTCCAGCTTTCCTGAATCCGGTGCCTGGGTTTAGCCTCCTGAGCAATGGTTCGCTCACATGGAAGCGCTCCGCCAGCTTCTCGATCGAGTCGTGATAGCCAAGCCTTCTCAGGCGAGCCATCCTCTCCATGCGCCCCGGAATGCGTTTGGTGAAGGGGCCGCGTACATCTTTGCGGGTCAGTTCATAGGTGACCAGAGCTGGGCTGGTGGAGGTTGCCATCAGCTTGTCCCAAGTCGCCTGGGTGAGCTTGCCATCTGGCGCCAGTCCGTTCGACGCCTGGAAGGCCTTGACCGCCTTGGCGAAGTTCTCTCCAAGGCGGCCGTCGATGAGCCCCGGTGAGAAGCGCGCACGATCCAAAAAAATTTGCGCCTTCAGCACGGCAGGATCGAGCCCTTTCGGACCGCCGGCGGAGAATTGCGCCTGATTTACCGCGGCTAGATCCAGCTTGGCCGCCTCCGTCCCGCCGCATGCGAAGGCGAGTGCAATGGCGAGGAGGAGAAGGAGCCTGATCATCGATGTCACTCCTTACGTTAAATCGCACCTGATCTGTCTCTATGACGCGCTGTGGCAGATCTGGTTCCATTCGCCGGTAGGAGGATCATAGGCAACCAGCCTTACGCCGCCGACCGGTCCGCGACGTTCGATGCCCATGCCTTGCCCCTCACGAGAGGCGTTGCTGGCCGCGCAGATCGGCAGTGTAAAAATGGTCTGGCCATCTTGACGTGAGCTTCTACCTTCAAAACTGCCCAATTACCTGGACCGGCAGTCAAATGGTCTCAGGGCAGCAATGAGGAGATGCGCTGGGAACCCGGCTCGTCGGGCGGGTATTCTATTGATCTTCGGTATCGACAGATCCATGTTCCGTCGTCACTGTGATCGCGTTGTCGCCCGCGATTGCCCTAGCGTATTCGAAGCGCTCCAACTTCTGTTCTGCCGACAGGCCTTTGAACATCGCGGTGGCCGAGTTCGTGATTTTGAAGTCGCCGCAACTCGGACAGCGAAACTCCCGGATGTCGCCAACTGTCTCCGAATTAACGAGTGCCTGCTCATCTGTGATAGGGCAAATTGCGGCCATCCAAGCCATCGTGGTCCTCCGTCCTAAGGCCGTCCTCGATTACCCAAAAGGCATCGTCGAGTGCAAAATCCATTTCTGCCGACGCTCACCCCACCTGGAGTACTCCACTGAGTAGATTGCGCTCTCCACTCTCCAACCCGGAATGTGGATTAAAGCCAGTTCCTCGGCGAGCGATTTGCTGGTGAGCGGTAGGCGCTCTCGCTCTGGAGCCTCTCCCAAACGATCGGAGATGTTCATGTAGCGTCGGGCAGGACCGAAGGGCCGGAACGTGGCGTTTTCATCTCTTCGGCAATCACCAGTAGCGCCTCCAGAGCGACGGCGATCCCCGACATCACCGTACTTATGTCTGCGCTGCCGCCGAGCGTCGAAAGTTCGGCCGCTCGCGTTTGCATGCTTTGGCTCAGCTCTTGTAACTTCAGGCGCAGCTCGTCATCCATGTATGTTCTCCAAGCTTGACGCTGGAGGAACGCGCCTGCTTACAACCCGTTCCGCCGGTGGCCGCAGAGAACCAGAGACACCGCAGATGCTACAACTCGCGCTGTGGCGGCGCTTAGGATGGGCGGTGGATTGAGCCTCAGCGACTGACCGTCGGCAAATAGCGGATGCTTCAGTCTCGAAAAGGTGCTGGACGGCTCGATATGCACCGCCCCTTGGCCCTGGGTGCTGGTCCCATGCACAGTAAGGCCGTGCAAGTGCGCGCGGCCTCTGGGCTCAACATTCCAGTCGTCATGGTCCAAAGTTGTCCCAAGGCGGGTTCTCACCAAAGTGGGCGGCGAGAAGCGTTACGAAGCTTTGAACTTTGGCGGAAAGATGCCTTCTTGACGGGTACATAGCGTAGATCGACCGGCTTACCGGCTTGAACTGGGGCATCACTGTCTCCAGTTGGCCCGAACGAATGGCTTCTCCAACAAGGAAAGTGGGGCAAAGTACTATGCCTGCTCCACCCAGCGCCGCATCGCGCAGGAGCTGCCCGTTCGTTGCCGTCATCCGTGCAGTGATTTTTACCGCCACTTGCCCCTTTGGTCCGTCGAACCGCCATTTTCCGCGGCTGGCGCGCAACGCGTAGTCCAGACAATCATGGTCGTGGAGATCCGACGGCTTTGTGGGACGCCCGCGTCTGTCCAGATAATCGCGCGAAGCGCAGACCACCTCGCGTGACGGCGCGATTCGGCGAGCAACCAGATTGGAAACCGTGAGTGGAGCGATGCGTACCGCGACATCCAGGCCCTCTTCCACGATGTCAACCACACGGTCGTCCAACACCAACTCAACCGACACCTCCGGGTAGACCGCGAGATATTCTGCAACGACTCTCCCAAGGTGCATCGCGCCGAAGGAGATCGGCGCGCTGACACGCAGTGAGCCGGTCGGACGTGTCTTGCTCTCGGCCGCGCTCGTACGAACTTCCTCGACATCCTCGATTATGCGCAGACTGCGCTCGTAGACGGAGGCGCCGAGCTCTGTCAGGCTGATGCGCCGGGTCGTCCGGTTGAGAAGGCGTGCGCCAAGCCACTCTTCCAGCATTTGGACATGCTTGCTCACAGCCGCTGGCGATAGTCGCATCCGCTTGGCCGCTCCAGCGAAGCTGCCTTCACCGACGACGTTGGCAAACACGGTCATGCTGGTCAGCCGGTCCAACTGCAATCACCTCTTTCATTCACGTTTCGTGAATTCACCATCCATATCTCCCTCGATTATCAATCCGCAGTGGACAGATTATCTGAAACCAGGCCGGGATCAATTGCCCGATCCGTCTCTCTAACGTTTGCCCGAAACGTTGGCGTCGAGTGCCTTCTCGCGGGCTGGAGGTGATCATGTCTCTGACCAAAGCAGCCCTTCGGGAGAAACAGGGAGCCACTTTTCGCATGTGGCTCTCCGTGCTCACTGTATCGCTGGGTATTTTTTCGATGATCACTGCGGAGCAACTCCCTGTGGGGCTGATTCCGGCAATTTCTTCCGAGTTGAATGTCTCTATTGGGAGTGGCGGTCTCACGGTGACGATACCCGGCGTAATTGCGGCGTTCGCTTCTATCGGTTTGCCGTTGGCAGTGGGGAGGCTCGACCGGCGTATTCTGATGGCGGGCCTGCTCGCGGTAATGGCTGCGGCGAGCGTGAATTCAGCGCTCGCAACGAACTTTCCCGTTCTGCTCGCGTCCAGGCTGCTCGTCGGGATCACCATCGGTGGCTTTTGGGCGATAGCCGGAAGCATCGCAGTACGCCTTGTTCCTGGACCGTCCGTGCCGCGCGCCATGACTATTGTCTTCGGCGGTGTAAGTGCCGCTGCGGTGCTGGGCGTGCCGGCCGGCACGATCATCGGTGATCTAGTCGGCTGGCGCGGCGCGTTCTGGTCTCTCGCCGGCCTGAGCTTTGCCATACTGCTCGCCGCCCTGCTTGTGCTTCCGAAGCTGGAGGCGGCGCAGCCTGTGGAGGTGAAAGCCCTGCGTGCGCAATTGCGCAATCCCGCCCTCCTGTCGGGCGTGGTTGCGACCGCACTGCTGGTGGCTGCCCACTACGGTGCCTACACTTTCGTGAGCCCGGTGTTGCTGGAGGTCTCGGGCGTCACTGCAGGGAGCATAGGTTGGTTACTGTTGGGGTATGGCATTCTCGGAATGATTGGCAACGCCGTCGCAGGCGTCTGGGCCGCCAAATCCGTCGGTCGCACATTGGCCTGCATCGTCATTGGGCTCGGCGCCACGCTGGCTCTCTTCCCGTTGCTCGGGGTCACGCCGCTCACAGGAACCATCCTGCTGCTGGTGTGGGGCTTCGCGTATGGCGCGGCGCCCATCACGCTGCAGACGTGGGTGCTGAGTGCAGCACCAGAAAGCGCGGAGACCGCGACGGCCATCTACTGCTTCACTTTCAATCTTGCCATCTCCGTGGGTACCCTAGCGACCAGTCAGATCGTCGACACGATGGGCGTGAACAGGGTCCTCTGGGTCGACTCCGCCATCATCCTGCTGGTGCTGCTGCCGGTGTGCCGCGCACCCATGCTTAACCGGAACATCGGAAACTCGTAGACAGCAAGCCATCCTGTGCCGCC
This sequence comes from Mesorhizobium sp. M0478, assembly GCF_040321305.1. Lineage (NCBI taxonomy): Bacteria > Pseudomonadati > Pseudomonadota > Alphaproteobacteria > Hyphomicrobiales > Phyllobacteriaceae > Mesorhizobium > Mesorhizobium sp. M0478. The sequence goes on along the minus strand of NZ_JAMYRH010000004.1, from coordinate 486,530 downwards.
CATCTGGCAATGATGTGATAGGTTGAAGTAGATCTTCGTTTCCTCTGTCTTGAAAGTCACGCGCATCACATCAAACGCGGGTTCCGCCGCACCGTGCGGGTGCCGATGCTTTGCGCCCCCGGAGGACAACTGGCTACTTGAAAAAGGACTTGATCCCCTCGTCGATATGTGTGCTGATATGAGATCGATCTCATGCCGCGCTCTCAGTTGCTGTTTCTCTACGGGAGCGCGCTCTGGGAAGCATATGTCTGAATGACGGTGAAGAGGGAGGTTCAAGTGAGGAAATTGATCGCGTGGCTGGCCTTGGCCACTACCACGCTCGCGTTCGCGTCTGCGGCCTCGGCGGGTGAAACCATCAACCGGGTTACCTCGAAGAAGGCAATGGTGGTCGCCACAAACAGCGGTTGGCCGCCGCAGAGTTTCCTCGACGACAGCAATCAGTTGGTCGGCTTCGACATAGATGTCTCGAAAGAGATCGCAAGGCGCCTCGGTGTCGAGGTCAGTTTCGATACGCCGGACTGGGCGACGATGACGGGCGGCCATTGGCAGGGACGTTACGATCTGGGTGTCGGCTCGGTGACGCCGACCAAAGCGCGCGCCAAGGTGATCGATTTCGAAGGCATCTATTATTATAGCCCCTACGTTTACGTGGTTCACAAGGACAGCCCGGCCAAATCGGTCGCCGACCTGAACGGCAAGATCATCGGCGTCGAGACCGCCACCACGTCGGAGGATTTCATCCGTAGACAACTCGAGATCGATGCTCCCGGCCTGCCGCCCATCGAATACAAGCTGGAGCCCGGTGAGATCAGGACTTTCGCTGACTCAATGCTGCCGTTCGACGATTTGAGGCTCGGCGACGGCGTGCGCCTCAACGCGGTCATCGCACCAGAACAGACGGCTCAGAACGCGATAAAGAACGGCTACCCGTTGCGTGTCCTGGAAGGCGGCTATGCCTTCCGTGAGCCACTGGTGGTGATCGCGGAAAAAGGTGATGCCGAGTGGAATGCCAAGATCGGCGGCATTCTCGACGAGATGAAGAAGGACGGTACCCTCGCGAAACTGACCACCAAGTGGTACGGCAAGGATTACAGCTCTGACTGAGAGGCATCGTGGATAAAGCTTGAGCGGGGTGCATTCAATTGAACATCCCGCTCCATCTGTTTTGTTTCAGCCGCATTTCCACGACACCGGGCGGCTCCGCCTGCCTGCAAAATGCTCTAGTGCCGCCACCTCATCATATTGATCATGACATGTCCTGACACATATTACCGACGCACGCTTGCCGACAACACCATCAGACCGCCGCTGAGCGGCGTTTCCGAGTGCGAGACAGTCGTTGTCGGCGGCGGACTGGCCGGCCTGACGACGGCGTTGCAGCTGGCTCGCGCCGGCCAGCAGGTCGTCGTGCTTGAGGCGCAGCGGATAGGATTCGGCGCTTCCGGTCGCAATGGCGGCTTCGTTAATCCCGGTTTCGCCACCGGCACCGACAACATCGCCGCGATGGCCGGCGTCGACGCGGCACAAAAACTGCACCGCCTGTCCATCGAAGGCGTCGACTTCGTGCGGCAGACGATCCGCGATCTCGACGTCAAGGCGGCAGAGCCGCGCTCCGGTATATTGAGCGTGCTTCGCCACGATGGCGGCGCCGTGCTCAAGGCATATGCCGAGCAACTGGCGCGGGATTTCGACTACCGGCTCGACTATCTCGATCGCGACCAGGTGCGAGCGGTGCTGCATTCGGATCGCTACCACCAAGGCCTGCGCGATCCCAGCGCCTTCCACATGCATCCGCTTAACTATCTGCGCGCCGTTGCTGGCGAGATCGAGCGGCTGGGCGGCAGGATATACGAGAGAACGGCTGCCGTTGAAGCCAACCTTGACGGCGCCGAAAAGATCTTGCGTACCGACAGCGGCGAAGTGCGCGCCCGCCAGGCCGTAGTTGCCACCGGCGGATATACGGGCCCACTGGTCGGCCGGCTGCAGCGGGCATTCCTGCCTATCGCCACTTACGTTATGGTGAGCGAGGAGGCGCCTGACCTCATCGCCAAGGCGATTACGACGACCGACGCCGTCGGCGATAACCGTCGCGCAGGCGATTATTACCGTGTTGTCGAAGGCGGCAGGCGGCTGCTCTGGGGAGGGCGCATCACCACCCGGGCAGCCTCATCGGGCGTGTTGGCGAGGCAATTGCGCCGTGAGATGGTCACCACTTATCCGCAGCTCGAACACCTCAAGACCGAACTCGCCTGGTCCGGGCTCATGTCTTATGCCCGGCACATGATGCCCCAGATAGGCCCGTTGCAGCCGGGCGTCTGGTACCTCACGGCTTTTGGTGGCCATGGCATCAACACCACGGCGATCGCCGGCAAGTTGATCGCCGAAGCCATACTGGGACAATCGGACCGTTACCGGCTGTTTGCACCATTCGGCCTTGCCTGGGCGGGCGGCCCGGCTGGACTTGCGGTTGCGCAACTCACCTACTGGAAGCTGCAGGCGCAGGATTGGTGGCGCGAGCGGGCCCGCTGACCGCAGGGAGATCGAAGACGTGATCGGCCGACTATTGCTCAACCACCCGGACGCGGCGCGCCGCGTTGGCGTGTTCTTCGTGCTCGCCGCCATCGCCGCCGGCCTGTATGGGCTCGGCATCAAAGCCAGTTGGCTCGGCAAGCTCGTTCCGGGGTCGGTCGAGTGGCTCGCCGCCAACCCGGACGTCGGGCGGGCGGTCTCGGCGGTGCTGATCGCATTGATCTTGGTGGCGAACTGGAACGCGCTGCGGTATCTCAGCCGCAAACAGCAGATTGTGGCAGTTTGGATAGAGCTGTTCGTGTTGCTAATGTTGTTTTTCTATTCCTTCGACCTGTCCTTCGCGTTCATCGCCAAGAAGATCGGCTTCCTCGTCTCGAAGGGTGTGGTGACGACCCTCTACATTTCGGCCATTTCGATCGCCATCGCCACCCTCATCGCCTTCGTTGGCGCCATCGCCAAACTTTCCCGCAACGGCGTGGTCTATGGCTTGGCGACCTTCTATACCTCTCTGTTTCGTGGCTTGCCGTTGCTGATGCAGATCTACATCATCTATCTCGGCCTGCCGCAGATTGGCTACGTGATCGGCGCCGTGCCGGCTGGCATCATGGCGCTGTCGCTCTGCTACGGCGCGTACATGACCGAGATCTTCCGGGCCGGCATCGAAAGCATCTCGCGCGGCCAGACCGAGGGTGCTACGGCACTCGGCCTTAGCGCTAACCAGACGATGTTCCTGGTCATCCTGCCGCAGGCGATGCGCGTCATCGTGCCGCCGACCGGCAACCAGTTCATTGCGATGCTGAAGGATTCTTCGCTGGTCTCGGTGGTCGGGGTCTGGGAGATCATGTATCTCGCACGCACGCAGGGCCAGACCGAGTTCCGCCACATCGAGATGCTCATCACCGCCTCGATGATCTATTGGCTGCTCTCGATGGGGCTCGAGTTCCTTCAGTCGCGGATCGAGGACCGGTTCGGGCGCTCACTCAAGCGCTGATCGTCATCCGTGATCTTCGCCAAAGCGAGTTGCACAGCACCGCAACAGCCAGCTTCGGAGAGCAGCTGCAGATTGTACGCGACAGCATGCCGTTCGGCGACGTCGTGAGGGGTGAATCAACCCGGTATTTCATCGGCTTAGCCCGATCGGAGGGCAGAATAGAGCAAGTGCTGGACGAGCATGTTCGTTGGCCGACCGCCCGGCAACTACGACCGATTGCTGGATTTCACCCGCGCCAATAAGTTAACAAAATTAATGACTCTAACATGTCTCCGGCCAACCATTATCGCTATGTATCGATGGTAGCCGAGTTCGCCACGTGGTTCGCCAATAGGTTTGTCAGCAGTGGTTTGCGCGTTACCAGCCGCACGACTCGGTCCATGCCCTGCACAGCCAAACGCACCGGCGAGACTTCCCGGGAATGAAGCTCGGCATGGTGTTTCGTTCCTTTGAAGTGGGCGTGGTTGGGGGAAGACCGTAGTCGGCGTGTTCGCGCCCGGTGGAATTTTCGAAGAGTTGTTTCCAACGGCGGGAACGAACCAAACTTCCATGCATTTAGCTCTGGCTTCGTTCATTCACTCTTTCTTCTGGGAGCTGGACCATTGTCATCCGGAGGCTATCTCTTGGCCGACCAACAAACCAATGACGTTTCCATCGTTGATCTGATACCTGCCCTGCGGGCTTTCGCGCGCACCTTCTGCCGCGTTCCAGACGATGCCGACGATCTGGTGCAGGAAACGTTGACCAAAGGGCTCGCCAACATCGACAAGTTCGAACCTGGTACACGCATGAAGTCGTGGCTCTTCACCATCATGCGCAACACCTACTACACCCGGATCAAGATCGCTGCACGGGAAGCGCCAGGCCTTCTCGACTGCGCGTCTTCGAGACCGATTTCGGAAGCTACCCAGGAATGGATCGTTCAGAGCAAGGAAGTTCACGGCGCCATCCAAAAGCTGCCCGAACATCAGCGCGAGGTGCTGATGCTGATCGGCGTTTTAGGAGTGGGCTACGAGGAAACCGCCGAAATCTGCGGCTGCGCGGTAGGGACGGTCAAGAGCCGGCTGAACCGTGCCCGCGCCAACATCCTTGAGCTACTCGGGGAGAGCTCGTTGCAGACATTGATAGAAAGGCGAAATCAGCTGTCGGATGGTCAGCTCGATATAGAGGTCGACAGCCGCAGATAATCAGCTCTTCACCTCTCGCCGACGCTTCTCGACGAGAGCATTTTGCAATTGGATCGCCAGCTTGGATAGGCGGTCTGGTATCTTTTCCTGCTCTATGGCGGCCAGCAGGGAAGCAATCTCCTGATCCACTGCCATCTCGACAAGCAGATCCGTGGTATCGTCGCTCGAATGAGACATCACGTTCTCTTGATAGCATCCCTAGATCCAAGTCTGATGATGAGCGCTCGGCACTACAAGGCGTTGTCGACCGCCGAGAGGCTCACCGGCGGCCCTTGCACAGTTTTCCTCCGTGCCGCGGCAAGACGCGGCGCGGTGGCGTCAGTCCTTCAGCAACCGGTTTGCGGCGTGATCCTGAAATTGATCGGACTTGATTCGATTGCCGTCCAGCCCGCGCTCTCGGCTATGTTGCTTCCTGTCGCGGTTGGACAAAACCGCGTTTTCTTCGATCTTGTCCTTGTCCAAGGTGGTCATTGCGCCGGCGCCGGCACCTTTGCCTTGGCTGCCTTGGCCGAAATGCTTTTTGCCGCCGGATGCCATGATCTCCTCCTTCGAATCCAGGACACCGATCGGTGCCGACGCCCGAACCGGCATCGCGCTGTAATGTTCCGTCTCACCCAGCAAGCAGGAAGGCGTCGCCATCCCATGACCCAAACGGCTTCTCGCCGTCGATGACGACCCGCAATTGGTGAGCTTGCGCAAGACGGCCGATGTCGGCCCGGTCCAAAGAAAGCGATCCGCGATAAGAATAGTTGAGCAATGCGAGCCGGCCCGGCCGTTTGAGAACGCGCGCAATTTCATCGAAAAGCCGCTCAGCCATGCCGGCCAGGACCAGGTAGGGAAAGCTGTCGACCGCCAACACGCAATCGAAACTGTCGTCGTCGAAGTCGGCCAGATCGAGACCGGAGGTTTGGCGCAGTTCGACATTGCCGAGCGCTGCGCATTGCTCGGAGGCGATAGAGATCATCCGCGATGATATGTCGATGCCGACCATCCGCTTGAAGGAATTGGACAGCGCGCGCTCGAAACGTCCGATGCCGCAACCGATGTCGAGAATGTCTCGTTCAATTCCGGTGAATTCTCGCGCCTCGAGCCATTCAACGATTTCGTCGGTCATGGCTGTCAGCCGCTCGTCATCGCCAAGGGATCCTAACTGGACACTTGCGGCTGTCGAAATTGCTGCCGCGGCATCAAAACTCGAGGCCAGCCGCGTGACGACGGCAATATCCGTCTCGCCGTTACCGCGTTCATGCCGAACGGCGCCGCCTGTCGCTCGCAAAGTGGCAAGGACGCCCGGTCTGTGGCGCAGCAGTCCAGCGACCTTTCGCAGTCTTTCAGCATCGCCGGTATCCGCCGGACGGACTTTCAGCACGAACTCCGCCAATTCCGCCGCTTCAATTGTGGGCGGCAGGTGAAGCGCCAGCCTGACGAGAACAGCTTCGGCGCAGGCACCATCGGCCATGCAATCTTCGACCGCCCGTCTGACCGATGTCCGGCGCTGCGCGTGCACACTCATGACATCAACTCCGCGTCCAGATCCTCCGCATCGTCCACCTGTCGACGGCGCCCCAGCCATATTTGTAGGCCTCCTGGCCGCGCAGGAAGTCGAATTCGCGCGCATCCTCGCGGATCGACTCCGCGATCGCGTGGCCGATCAGGATCGCCCCTGGGCTCTCCTCGGCATATGCAGGATCTAGGCCGCCGAGATAGGCATAGGCGCGGCCGCGGTGGTGAAATCCGTAATAGGCGGCGACAGTCGTGCCATCGATCGCGAGCAACCAGCATCGGACCAGGCCGTGAGCATCGAGCAAGGGAAGTGAAAGCCCATGGAAGTGCTGCACGGCGGGGTCGGCCAATACACCACCTCCATGTCCAACCCAGCGTGCCTGGTGCAGGCGGATCAATTGGTTCAGGAAGTTCTGATCGCCCCGCGCTGACGCCAACGCGAGCCGGCCGCGTCTGGACGCCGCTTGGCGCGCCCGGCGCAACTGGCGCCTGCGCCGAGCGGGAACGCAGCCGGCCAACGTGTCGTCGCCGGCAACAGCAAGCACGGGACAGGCTGCATGAATTACCGGCCTCTCGACCGTTAAACCGGGATGCGCGATCGTAAGACCGGCACTGTTTTGCGGCAGATCAGACAAGATCCATTGTGACCACCCGACCGAGCAGATCGTTTCGGCAATGGTGGCGACAACCGCCGCCTCGATATCCCGGACAGCCAGGATGTCCAGATAATCACTGAGCGAAATACCGACCGGAAGCAGCTTCGAACCGGCCGTTCCATGCTCGAGATAGAGTGGCGCCAGCCCGACCAGATCGCCGCCACGCCAGACCGCAACTGTCGCCAGTTCACCGGGTGCGAATGCGCGCCACCATGGCACCAGCCAGGCGGGGGATTGGAACGGCGTCGCAGAGGAACTCTGCTCCCACAGTTTCCACCAGTGCGGCGTCAAGGCATCGAATTTTACGGGGTCATCGATGATTTCGCTGCGCAACACTGCTTTTCTCACGGTGCCGCAGCGAAGCGCCGGCAATCTGTGCCAAGTTGTGCCAGCGCCTGATAGGCAGCCATATACGACGAGATCATCCGTTCCAGCGAAAACCGCCGTCGCGCCTCCACCCGGCACGCCTCGGCGTCCAGGCTGGGCGCCGCAAGAATGGCTTGGGCCATCTCGTCGACTGTGTTGACGAGAAAGCCCGTCCTGCCGTGCTCGATGACATCCGCAAGCGCACCATTCGGGAATGCGACCACCGGGGTACCGCAGGCGAGGGCCTCCATGGCGACAAGCGAGCTTGTCTCGGCGGCGAGGCTTGGAATGACCAGACAGCGGGCTGCGTTGAGAAAGCGCCTCTTGGCGTTAAAACCGAGCGGGCCCAGGAAGCGGCGGCGAGCATCAAGACGGGATTGGACCTCGTCGCGAAAGTAGCGCGTATGTGTTTCGTAGGGATAGACCTTGCCGCCGATGACCAGGGGCACGCGCGCCTGTTTGGCCGCGTCCAGGGCCAGGTGAATGCCCTTTTCCGGGCAGACCCGGCTGAGAACCAGGGCAAAGTCTCGCTTCGGCTGCACCAGGCTCAGTGCTTCGATGTCAACGCCGTTGGGAATCGGCGCCACCAGTCTGGCCCCTGGTGGCGCCGTTTGCTGCTGGGTGGGCGAGACCGCATGGAGCCACAGGTCGTCGCGCGTCGGTCGCAGAGCCTCGGCCGGATACCAGTCCAAGGGCAGGTGGAGGCTCACCAGGGTCGGACCATCGTCGGGCAGATAGGCATGAAAATCGATGCCGTGCAGATGAACCACATCGATCGGCCATCGGGCGCGGGCAGCGGCGATCGCTTTGCGATGAGCCTGCTGCGCGCGGCTCTTCGCCGCCTCGTCGAGCACGCCGTTTTCAGCCGGTATTTCCACAAGGGTACCGCTCGCGCTGGAGCCGCGGCAGCCAATGACGATAGAGCGGTGGCCGGCGCGAACCAGCTCCCGATCGAGCATCGACAGAACCTGTTCGGCACCGCCGACAGCATCGGGTCCGACGGGTGCGAGAGGGTAGGCGACATTGAGGACAGTGAGCGCCGCGGCTGGTTGCGCCTCGGTCCCGTATGCCGCACCACCTGCCGATGATGCCGCTAATTCGTCCAATGTGTCAGGCGTCTGATGCATTGGCAGCATGACACTTTCACGCTGCCGAGGCCCGCCGCGTCGGGAGCGAAGCGGACGTCATGCCGGGCGCATAGCGGCGGATCATGGTTGCGCAGAATTCCGCGAACTCCTCCGGCGCCAGTGGCGGGCTGGTGTGGTGGGGCATCATTCCGCGATGCTGCGGTGTAAAGCAAAAGGTGACCGTCACGTCGAAATCGGCGAGTGCCTCCATCTGCCGGTCGAACCAGTCCAGCGCGTTCGGCCGGAAGCTGTCTGCCCAGGAAAGCCCCGTGCGCATATTGGTGACGCCCAGCCGCTTCATCCAGGCGACGGCATCGTCCAGCCGGGGGTCCTCGAAATGAAACCACTGCACCAGCCCCATTGCGGGCGTGTAGCGCAGGAACTCCTCCAGCGCAGGTTTTGGCGTACCGTCCTGGCGCAGCAGCCCCATGTGGAAATGTCGATAGTAAGAAGAGCCCTCCGCCTCGCGATGCCGCGTCGTTGCTTCCCATTCGCGCGGAAGATCGTAGAGGCTGTACCACTGGATGCGTGGTGCGTTGCCAATCAGCAACTCGGCGGTGCGCTTGAGCCCCCAAACCTGGATTTCTTCCGCGCCGAAGGTCGATACGCCGACTTCGCTGACCCAGATGGGAAGGTTGGTGACGGTCGCGATCTCGCCGATCTTCTGTGGCCATTCGTGGATCTGCCACAGGTTCCAGTCGAGCGGAAAGCCGTGCACGGCGACGGCATCGACATGGTCCAGCACGCTGAATTCCTTCATGCGGGTGATAAAGCCCGGATCTATCGGCGAGATGCCACCGAGTACTTTCGTCAAAGACGGGTTCTCCGACGCGATTGCGTCAGCCGACAAGATCGCCATCCTGGCAAAGCGGCTCCAATCGGGATCGAGCTCTGGGTCCCAATGCGATTTGTTGTTGGGCTCGTTCCAGATCATGGCGGCTTCAATCATGGAGCTGTCCTTTCGAGGGGTAGATGGCGCCGCCGCCGGCCGGGTCCCCGGCTGCGCGGCAGAAATAGACCTCCTGCTCGGGGTGCAGAACGATCTCGAAACCGGCGCTGCGCAGCATCGCTTCGGTGCAGGCGCGGTTTGGAATCCACCAGTTGGTGGGATCGTCGGCATAGCGGTGCTCGATGAAATGCAGCTTGGGAAACTGCGGCTGGTCGAACAGGTCATGCGTCCAGAAATGATAGTTTTCCTCCAACTCGGGCAGATCCGCGCTGCCGCGCTGCATGGACTGGAAGATCATCAGGTCACGGGCGACATGTTCGCGGATCAGGTCGAGCGCGAGCAAGGGGTGGCGCAAATGGTAAAGCACCCCCATGAACAGCACGACATCGAACGTCTCGCGCAGCGACCCGACATCGTAGACCGAAAGCTTCTGGAATTCGATCTCGCAATCGGCAACCTCGGCGGCAAAGCGAGCTTGGGCCAGATAGGCGTCATCGAAATCGATGCCGAGGACACGGTCAGCACCTCGCCGCTTCATCTCGATGGAGTAAAATCCTGCATTGCAGCCGATATCGAGTACCGCCTTGCCCGTCAGATCAGCAGGAATGGCATTGGCAAATTTGCGCCATTTGATCAGCGGGTAGTTGCCCAGAAAATGGTTGGGAGCGGTTTCGACGCCGGCAAGTTCCATGTTGTGGAACCACGGGCCGAGCGCATCGATGCGGCGGCGGATTTCGGCATGGGAATGCAGCATGGCTCAGGCTCCTTCGCCAGGAACGACGGGTACATGCGACTGCGCGCCGGGCATGATCATGGTGGGCCGGCGCTGCGCGGATGAGGCGTCGTTTTCAAGCAACCGCAGAGCTGTTCGATAGCCGTTGAAAGTGCCGACATCGACATAGTCCGACCCAGCCCTGACACCAAAAGCTGTACCGCCGGCCGCAATATAGGCGTTGACCAAAGTGCCGATATATTCGTCACTGCGCTCGCGCTCACGCCAGAGTGCCGCAAGCTGATGCAGGATATGGCCCGGCATCTTGAACGCACCCCAAACCCAGTTCGTGGCGGCATCCTGTCGTTTGACCTGGATTTCGATCACGCGCTCGTGGACGTCGGTGACGACGGCGTCGAAGAATTCCGGCTGATCCACCGGGAAAAGCAGAAATGAGAGCTGATCGTCGGGCAAATGGCGGAAACCGTCCTCGGGAAACCAGATCGTATCGGGAAGGCCGACCAGGACGACCTCGTCGGGCGCGACGAGGGGCGCCGCCCGGAAGATCGCATCGCACAGACCGACGGGGTTCGGCTGCACCACGAAGAGAGCCGCCGCGTCACCGTAGCCGGCGGCGTAGTATTCAAGGATGTCGGATTTGCCCGATCCGATGATGAAGCAAATCTTGTCGACGCCGGCCTGCACCATGCGCCGTACCAGATACTCGCTCACGGCGCATGGACGCTCGGTCTGTCCATCGATCCGGCTACCGACCGGCAGCAGCTCTTTCGAGAAGCCGAGCGGCTGAATGCGGCTGCCGCGCCCGGCAGCGGGTACGATGCCCAACATTAGACCGCTTCCCTCATCGGTTCGCCGGGAGATCTTTGAAAGGCCTCGTTCAGGATGCGATCCAGTTCCGCCGCGCGCCGTGCGGAAGTGTGTTCGCCCAAGACCCGGTCGCGGGCACGCCTTCGAATGCCGTCGAGCTCGCGCTCCGGCAATCGCAATGCGGCGACCACATCATCGGTGTCATGCGCCAACAAGATTTCGCGGCCGGGTTCGAAAAATTCGGCCAGGCCCGGCCATGCATCGGTGACGATGGCAGCCCCACACGCGGCCGCTTCGAAGAGCCGTCCCGACGGGCACCAGCCCTTTTGCGCCATCGCCTCCCGGGTGACGTTCAGTGTCAGGCGAGATGATGAGAAGAAAGCCGGATGGTCGGCTGGCGGAAGATGCCTGACAAAGAAGATGTTGTCGCTCCATGGGAATTCCTGCGGATATTGCGCGCCGCCAATGATGAAACGGTGGTCGGGCAGGCGCGCGGCCGGGCGGACCAGCAGCTTTTCGACGCCGGCCTGGCGATCCGCCGCGTAAGTTCCGAGATAGGACAGATCACCGGCGAATTCGGCCCGCTTCTCTGCCGGCCGGTGTTGGTCGGGATCGACATGCCCATAGAGAGGCACCACGTGACGCGCGCCTAAAACCGACTTAAGCGCCTCGATCGCAGAGCCGCCGGTGTAACTCAAAACGAGGTCGAAATCGGCAAGACCCTCAGGTCCGAAATAGGGCGGACGCTCGCCTTGCTCGATGCGGGCAAGCGTGACCGGAGTGTCGAGATCGTAGAAGACACGCAATCCGCGACCTGTCTGCTGCGCCAGCCGCGAGGCCTCCACGGCGTCGGCACAGTAGGAGGTAACGACGACGACATCCGCTTGCTTCATTGCCCGCTCCGCAACGCGACGGATGTCTTCCCAGTCCGGATAAATGACGACGTTGCCGCCATCGAGCCGATCGAGATCACGCGTCCCGGCATAGTAGGGGGTATCGCGTTCGAAGAAGGTGATGGACCATCCCAGCCGACCCAGGGCGCGGATCAGTCCGCGCCAGAGCGTGGCATGGCCGTTGCCCCATGATGATGTAACGGTGAGACCGAAAATGACCATCTGCATCCGGAAAGTCCTCGTCAGGCAGCTTCGTTCATTCGCAGGAGCTTGGAGCCCCAGTCACCCGACACGATCGTCGTGATCGAGGCTGGATCGATGTCGAAGCGGAAGCAGTCGCCGACCGGCAAGCCAAGCACCTTGCAGACGGCGGCTTTGATCACGTCGGCGTGGCTGACCAGGGCGACACACTGATTCGGATGCCGCTCGCGCACTGCGTTCATCAGTGCGACGATCCGCTCCTGGACATCCAGCATGGTCTCGCCGCTCGGTGTCCTGGCCTCCTGCCGCTGGTCGTTCCACGCCCGCCAACCGGCATCGCCATTCAACTCGTCGAAAGTCTTTCCCGACCAATCGCCGAAATCGATCTCGTCGAGTTCGGCGCAGATCGCGATTTCGCCGACGCCGCAGGCAAGCGCGATCGGCACGGCCGTCTCTTGCGTACGCTCACGCGGGCTGCACAAGATGGCTTCAATCGGCTCCCGGGCCATGCGGCCACCAAGATGCGCGGCCTGCGCCTTCCCAGCCTCGCCAAGGCAAACGCCGTCCATCCGTCCTGCAAGATAGGAGCCGACATTGTCGTGCGCTGCATGACGGATCAAAAAGAACGTTGTCGTCATTCCGCGGCATCCAGCAAAGGCTCGTCCTTGCCGGCGATGAAAGCGAGCGTGCGCTGCCGCGCTTCGGCGTCGGTGAACTGTTCGGGAGGCGACTTCATGAAATAGCTGCAGGGGCCGGTCAGTGCTCCCGCTATGCCACGATCGAGCGCAAGCTTGGCGCAGCGTATCGCATCGATCACCACGCCGGCTGAATTTGGAGAATCCCAGACTTCCAGCTTGAGTTCGGCGTTGAGCGGCACGCCGCCGAAGGTCGTCCCTTCCACCCGGATATAGGCCCATTTGCGATCGGTCAGCCACGGTACGTGGTCGCTGGGTCCGACATGAATATTGCCCGGCTCCAGGGGAACATCGAACTGGCTGGCCACGGACTGGGTCTTGGAAATCTTCTTTGATTCCAGCCGCTCGCGTTCCAGCATGTTGAGGAAGTCGGTGTTGCCGCCGAAATTCAGCTGATAAGTGCGATCGATGCGCACGCCGCGCTCGCGGAAGAGATTGGCCAGCAGGCGGTGAACGATGGTCGCCCCGACCTGGCTCTTGATATCATCGCCGACCAGCGGCAGCCCTCGCTGCTCGAAGCGCCGGCGCCATTCCGGACGTGAGGCGATGAAAACGGGTATGCAGTTGACGAAGGCGCAGCCGGCCTCGAGCGCGCATTCGGCGTAGAAGCGCGTCGCCTCCTCGGAGCCCACCGGCAGGTAAGAGACCAGCACGTCGGCGCCGCTGTTGCGCAGGATTTCGCTGACGTCGGCAACCGGCTCCGGCGCCTCCTCGATTTCGTCGCGCAAGTATTTTCCGATGCCGTCAAGTGTCGGTCCGCGCTCGACGCGAACGCCGTTTGCCGCCGCATCGGCAAAGCGGAACGTGTTGTTGGGGGCGGCGTAGATTGCTTCAGCGACGTCGAGGCCAACCTTGCTCCTGGCGACGTCGAACGCGCAGACAATCTCGACGTCGTCGACATGGTAGCCGCCGAGGTCGGCATGCATCAGCCCTGGGATTGGTTCGTTGCTTTTTGCGTGACGATAATAGGAGAGGCCCTGCACCAGGGAGGATGCGCAATTGCCGACCCCGACGATACCGACACGAACCTTTTTCGATCCCACGAAACTGCCGCCCTATGCTGTTCAAAGGTAAGTTCCTGCCGCCGAACCACCAGCGTGCCGGAATGTTCCTTGGCCTGCCGAAAAATTGCGCAAGACAGCATGGATCGAAGCAGCGCTCGCTGCGTTGCCGCAAGGCAAAGCATTGGAAAACCGATCGATGATCGTTTACGGCGACCAGAAGCGGAGGCAGAGCGCAGAACGGCTTCGCGAAGCTGCCAGCGAGATTGCTCAAAGTCTGGACCGCATGGCTCATGGCGTCCGACGCCATGCCGCGTTGGTTGGGCTGTTCATCAGCGTATCGGAACTGGTTCGCGCGCTTGCCGATGTCGATTTCGAGACCAGCGGCATCGACATCTTTTCGCCGCGGCAACAGCAAGGCGCCAGATTGCTGGTTGGTCTTGCGGCAGAGGTGGCGAAGTCGTGGCGAAGCGGTTTCGCCGTGGGCGGTGGCATCGAGCCGGGACTTCTCCAACTGCTGGACGGGTTGGATTGCGAGGCTGAGGTTCTGACCGGTTCTGCCGAGGGTTACGCGCATTACGCGCTTTATCCCGAAAGCTATTTGGGAGCGGCGCAGGAGTCAGGTCTCGATGCGAACACATGCGTGATCGGCATCCGCAGCATCGGCCTGGGGCTTGCCGCCATAGTGGCTGCCGCGATTGGCGCGCCGGCGCCGTTCAGCGTTCGTCCGGTCGGCCATCCTTTCCGCAGGCACATCAATGCCGATCCGCGCTCGATCGCTTCCTGGAAGAACAATCCATCGGCACGCTTCGCCGTTGTAGACGAAGGTCCCGGTCTGTCCGGCAGTTCGATGCACGCCGTCGTCGCGTGGCTGCGGGAACTGGGTATTGGTATGGACCGCATTCACCTGTTTCCCAGCCATCCTGGCAACCCGGGCATCGAAGCGTCACGGGAGGCCAGGGAGACATGGTCGCGCTGTCCGAAACATGTGGCGACGGCGCTCGAATGCACCTTCCCCGAAAGCTCGAACATTCCCACGCTGCGCGACTGGGTGGCCGAGGCGGTCGGCAGCCCCGAATTACGCCTGACCGAACTGTCTGGTGGCGAATGGAGGAGCGTCCACTACGTCGACGAAAAGCATTGGCCGCCGAGCCCGCGCGGCATCGAGCGGCGTAAATTCCTGGCGTCCGCGGGGTGTGGTCGCTGGCTCGTCAAATTCGCCGGCCTCGGCGAAACCGGACGGCATAAGAAACGAGCCGCGGAAATGTTGGGGAAAGCCGGGTTGGGATCGCAAGTGGTCGGGCTTTGCCACGGCTTTCTGGTCGAACGGTGGATTGACGGCACCACGATGGACCAGGCGCCGCTGCCCAGAGGAAGGCTGGTCGCGGAGTTGACGCGCTATCTAACCTGGCGGGCGCTCAATCTCCGAACCTGCGAACCGGGTGCATCATTGCTCGCACTCGCGGAAATGGCTGCTTCCAATACATCTGAAGCCCTGGGCGAGAACCGAGCGGCGACGTTGCGCGGTTGGCTCTCGAAAAAAACCCCTGCGCATGTTCTGCGGCCGGTGGAAATCGACGGAAAGCTTCACGCGTGGGAGTTTCTCGTTTGTGCCGACGGCACGGTGGTCAAGACAGATGCTGTCGACCATTGCCGGGCACACGATTTGATTGGCTGCCAGCCGATAGAGTGGGACATTGCCGGCGCCCGTGTCGAATATGGACTGTCCGACAGCGATGTGACGACATTGGTCGAGGGGATGGGGCTCGATATTGACAATGGCCACATCGATTTTTTCGAACCCTGCTATTTGGCGTTCCAAATCGGGCTCTGGAGCACGGCTGCGCAATCCGAAAATGGCCAGGAAAAAGCAAAGCTGGCCGCGACCGCAGACCGATACAGGGCGGGGCTGATACGATTCCTGGACGAATCTCAGGTGTAGCGTTTCGATCAATCCAGCCTTCGTAGCATGTCTGCTTCCTGCTCGAGAATAGCGGCCACTTCCTCGCGCTGCAGATGCGTCATCATCAGGCTGACGCAGCACTCGAGATAGGTGATCGAGGAGCGCCGCAGATAGGCAGCCGCCTCGCGTTCGGCAATCTTGTCGACATCCTTCGCGGGTCGCTTGGGTTGCATGAGGATGATCCTCCGTATCGGGTCCCTCCCGCCAAACTACAAGGTTGGATGGATGTTCCGCACGATCTCCGGGCAGGTCCGGCCGCGGCCCACGTCATGCAGGAAGGTTCTGCAGCCCGCCTGCGGGTCTCCTTTTGGCAAGGCCTGTCATCTGATCGCCGATGCCGGTGCCTTCGAGCGCCGCGAAATAATCGATCGTCAGCTTGAGCCCTTCGTTGAGCGGCACTCTCGGCGACCAGCCGAGCAGCGTTTTCGCACGCGAAATATCAGGCTGCCTGCGCCGAGGATCGTCTTGCGGCAGGGGCAGAAATTTCAGATCCGACTTGGTGCCGGTCATCGCCTTCACCAATGCCGCCAGTCGCACGATGGTGAATTCTCCGGGATTGCCCAGATTGACCGGCTTGCCCGGATTGGGGTCGATGTTCATCAGGCGCATCAATCCATCAATCAAGTCGGAGACATAGCAGAAGGATCGCGTCTGCTGGCCGTCGCCGAATATCGTCAGCGGACGCTTCTCGAGCGCCTGCATGATCAAATTCGAGACGATGCGACCGTCGGCCGGATCCATTCTCGGACCGTAGGTGTTGAAGATGCGCGCGACGCGGACGTCGGCCTTGCCGGCCCTTAGATAGTCGAAGCAAAGCGTTTCGGCGGTGCGCTTGCCCTCGTCGTAGCAGGCGCGTGGGCCGGTGCAGTTCACATGACCTACGTAATCCTCCCTTTGCGGGTGTTGTTCCGGATCGCCATACACTTCGCTCGTCGAGGCCTGCAGCAGTCGCGCGTCATTGCGGACAGCGAGTTCAAGCAGGTTGAGGGTTCCGATCACGCAGGTACGCGTGGTGTGTATCGGGTCGGCCTGATAACGCGGCGGTGAGGCGGCGCAGGCCAGGTTGAAGATGTGATCCACGGGCTCGCCGAGATCCAGTGGCCGGCAGATGTCCTGCTCGATCAACCGGAAACCCGGCCGGTCCATGATCGAGATGATGTTTTCCATGCGCCCGGTCAGAAAATTGTCGACGCAGATCACGCGCCAGCCGTTGCGGAGCAATACTTCGCAAAGATGCGAACCGAGGAAACCCGCGCCGCCGGCAACAAGCACCGTCTTTGCCCTGTGCGCCTTTCTTGTCTGTCGCATCGCTGTTTTCTCCTGTCTGCCGTTCATGCTGCACTTCCAATGTCGAGATCGAGGGCCGTCGCCCTTGGTTGGGTCAGCGCCGCCACGAATTCGCGAGCCCTGGCCGCGCCGGTGTGGGAAGCGAGGACGAGTTTGCGAGCCCGGCCGGCCATGGCCAGGCGTGCGCGCTCGGACTCGCCAACGAGGATATCGATGACATCGTCCGTCTCCGCGGCGGTGTGGATCGCCGACGCGGGAAAGAAGCTGTCGAGCCCTGGCCAGCGGTCGCTGACGATGGGCGTGCCGCAAGCCGCCGCTTCGAACAGGCGCACGCTGGGCGACCATCCTGCGGTGATCATGGAACTGCGTGTGACATTCAGCGTGTAGCGCTGACGGCTATAGAACGCGGCGTGATCGGCTGGCGGCAAATGTTCGATGCGTTCGACATTGTCCGGCCAGATGATGTCGGATGGATATTGGGAGCCGGCCACGACGAAACGGAGGTTCGGCATATGCCGTGCGGGCTCGAGCAGCAGAGCGTTCAGCGTTGTCTGCCGGTCCATGCTGTAGGTGCCGAGATAGCCGAGATCCCAGCGGATCGGATCTCCTGTCGGGTGATGCCGTTCTGGATCGACCGAACAATAGAGAGGTTCGGCATGGCGCGCGCCGAAGTCTTGCGCCAGATGGTTGAGCGTTGGTCCGCCAGTGAAGGAGAAATAGACATCGAAATACGGAATTTGCCGCGAACTCAGATAATCGCAATCGTCGGCTGAAAGCTTGGCCAGGGTCACCGGGGTGTCGATGTCGTAAAAGCAGAGCTGCCCCTTGCAAAGCGAGGCGACGATGTCGATGACCTGGCGTCCTTCTGGAACAAAGGATCCGATGACGATGATGTCGGCCTGCTCCAGGCACTGTGCGTAGTCGCGTTGCAGCTCCGCAGTGGTTTCGTAGTAGCGCAAGGCGCAGAACTCCGGATCGCGCAGATCGCGGTGATTGGCGTACCACGGCACGTTGCGCTCCAGAAAAGTCACGTGGTGACCGAGTCCGTGCAAGCCTTTCAAAAGACCCCGGAAAGTCGTGGCGTGGCCGTTTCCCCAGGATGAGGACAGCGACAGGCCGAGAAAGACGATGTCCAGTTTCTTGGTCATTCCGCTGCCTCCACGGCCCCGTGCTCGAAATGACGTTTGAAGACGGCATCCGCCACATCCGCCCGAAGCGCGTAGGTATGGTCCGCCAGCACGCGGTGAAGTGCGGCTTGGCCGATTGCCTTGGCCCGCCCGGGGGTCAGCGAGCGCATTATTTCGGCGACATCGCCGCCGTCACGCGCGACCAGGATCTCCTCGCCTGGTTTCAGGAACAGTTCCACGCCCAGCCATGCATCCGTGATGAGACAGGCGCCCGCGCCGGCCGCCTCGAACACTCGCGTGGCCGGTGAAAAACCGTTGGCGGCCATGCTGTCGCGGCTGATGTTCAACACGGCTTTTGGGGTGACATTGAAGGCGTTGTGATCGCGGGTGCCGACATGGCCGAGCCAGCCTACATTGGTGGGGAGCGGCTTGTCGCCCCAACCCGAGCCTCCGAGCAGGAAACGCTGTTTCGGCAGCTGGCTGGCGGGATCGAGGAAAAACGATTCGACACGCGCTTCACGGTCCGGCAGCCGGTTTCCGAGGAACGCCAGGTCGCAGGCAAAACGCGCTTTGCTGGCGACCGGATGGTGCGTTTCGGGATCGAGCGCATTGTAGATGGGCACGCACTCCTTGGCGCCCATGGCACGATAGGCCCAGACAACGGGATCGCCGCCACCATAGGTCAGCACGAGGTCGATCTCCTGCAGTGCACGATGGAGCGAGTGGTCCGGCTCGTCGCGCAACTGGGCAAGCGTGGCTGGCGCATCCACGTCCCAGAATACGACAAGCGCGTCGCTGCGGGCGTGGTCGAGAACGGCGCGAAGCAGCGCCTCGTCTTCGAAACCGACGCCACTCGCCTTGACGACGATGTCGGCGCCGGCGGCACGTGCCGCGACCTGCATCAGCGCATGCTGGGTCGCCTCATAAACGACGACAGTGCACCAGTCGGGAGCTTCGATGTCGCGGTTCTTCTGCCGGTCGTAGACATCGGGTTCGTAGAACGTGATCTCGTAACCCAATTGCGAAAGTGCCTTGAGCAAACCGCGATAGTACGTCGCGGCACCGTTCCAGTAGGACGACAAAAGGCTCGATCCATAGAATGCGATCTTCATGCGACGGCTTCCTTTGCGGCTGTCGGGACGGCGGTGTGTCGGCTCGCGCATTGCGTGAGCACGCCGAGCAACTCGTCGACGCGGTGGCGGCAGGTGTGCCGCGAGCGGATGGTCTCGAGACCCGAGGTCACCAGGGAGGCCGCAAAGTCCTCGTCGGACAACACCGTCCGAAGCTGTTGCCGCATTTGCGAGCCATTCTCGGCAAACAGGAAGTCGACACCGGGCCTGAAAAGCTGCTCGACATCGGACCATGGCGCTGAAATCAGCGGAATGCCGCAGGCGAGTGCCTCGAACATGCGGATCGTCGGGATTCCGGGCAACCTCTCGCGATAGGGGCGCCGTGGGATGTGAAGTGTGACACGATGCGCGGCGAAGGCCTTCGGCACGTCGGCATTGGCGATCCACCCCTCATAGCGCAGTCCTGCGGTGGCCAGATCCGCAAGTGCGGTCTTGGGGTAGCGTACGCCGTGAACAGCGGCATCAAGGCCGAGATCGTGCACCGGCTCGATCAGAAACTCCTTGAGTTCGGCGGTCCGCTCATCATCGCCCCAGTTGCCGATCCAGACCAGATCGGAGGTGGGGTGGATCTCCGGGTGCGGCTTGAACAGGCGATCGTCCGCCGCTTCATGCCAAGTGAAGACGCGCTTGCCCCAGCCGGCGCGCAGATAGCTCTCGCGCAAGGTTTCGCCAAAGGCGAGAACGCCGTCATAGTGCTCCAGCCGGAGCGCCGAGAGTGCCTCGGTCGCAGACACGGCCCGGTGGTGGGTGTCGTGAAAAAGAAGGATGAAGTTGCCGCCGGCGGCCCGGGCACGGCCAATACGTGCGACAAGCTCCGGATCCGTCCACTCATGAACGATCACAACGTCGGCCTCGGCAATCCAGGCTTCGTGATCAAATCCGGCATCGTAGGTCACCGGCATCAGTTCGGGAAAATCCTTGCGGAAGCGTTCGATGGCGAACGACCCCTTCTCAGCCAGCAGATTCGACCGGCTCCAGCCATTCGCCGGCTCCAGCGCAATCGCCTGATGCCGGCGCTGGACCAGCTCTCGCATGACGCCGCGCAGGAAATGGGCATTGCCATGGTTCCAGTCGGAAACGACCGAGTGGGTGTAGAACACAAAGCGCATGATCAGCGCTCCGCCATCGCTAAGGCCGCTTTGTCGTAGACGCCGCGCATAGCCGCTGTCTGCTTTGTCAGCCTAAACCTGCGGCTGCGTCGGATGGCTGCCTGGCCAAGCTCTCGCCGGAGCTCGGCATCGCTGGAGAGACGGTTGAGGCAGGCAGCGAGATCGTGCGGATCGCGCGCGTCAAAGAATATCGCGGCCCCGTCCCATAGTTCGCGATAGGTGGCGATATCGGAAAGCACCAGGGGCGTAGCCGACATGGCGGCTTCCAGCGCGGCCAGGCCGAATGGCTCGTAGAGCGATGGCGATACGAAAATACCCGCGCGAGCCATCAACGAACGCACCTCATCGGACGGCACTGCTCCCAGAGGAACAGCATGGCTGAAGCTGACATGCTCGCCGTTTGGACCGTTCGTCGACCCGGCGGCAAACAGAGGCCATCGCGTCAGGGACGCCGCCTGATCGACCACCGCCGCATTTTTGCCCTCGTCCCACCAGCGGGCAGCGGCGAAGACGAGCGGTTGATGCTTTTCGGCCTTCGGCAGAGGACGGGCACCATTTCTGACCACACTCAAGCGCGCGATCGGGCCGTAGCAGGTCTCTAGCATGTCGGCATGGCTGCGGCTCGGCGCGATGACCGCGTCGGCCCGATCCATGCCGCGTCTGTTGCGCTCCTTCTGCCAGGCCCATGCGCCATCCGCCGCCTGTCCTCTGACCGCATGGAACCAAGTCGTCACGCAGGAATGGGAGACCACCACGACCGGGCATGGCGCGTCGAATCCCGCCGCCTGCGAAGGCGCGTTGAAATGGACAAGGTCGATGGCGTGGTCGCGCATGGGCGCATGCAACTCTCGCGTCAGCGCGTCGAGATCACCGCCGTTGCGGGTCATCCAATCCGGCGGCGTGTTCAGCCAGATCAGCTTCGCGAAAGCCTCCGCCTCGTCGGCCTGCTGCCTGGACGGTGGCGGACCGAGACCGGCAAGCACTACGCTATCGCCGCCGTTGACAAGTTCCCTGGCCAGGTCGAGCGCATAGCGCCACACGCCGCCCACGGCATCGACCGTCATCAGGATGCGCCGCGATCGCGGCGTCAGTGTCCGCAACATGTCGCCTCCAGTTCCGCCAGCGGACGCGGGCGCCTTTCCTGGATATCGCTGAACTTCTGGAATGATGCGAGATAGTGATCATGGGCGCGCTCCCAGGCGAGGTCGTCGGGTTCGCCCCAAAGCTCGCGATAGCTTGGCGAACTCGGATATGGATAAAGCGGTACGGGTTCATTGGCCCACACGCCGTTGTCGATGAGGTGCGTTCGCCAGTAATCGACGAGGGCAGGGTCATCCTCGACGACGCCGATCAGATTGGCCTGTACGAATGGAACGTGACGCCTGGCATTGACGAGCAGCGCGGCGAGTTCCTCGGTACCCAGCCGGCAGCGCTTCGCGAGCATCGCACGACCTTCCACGGTCAGGCTTTCGAGACCGGCCTCGATGGAGACGCAGCCGGCCGCACCAAGCAATTCCAGCAGCTCGGGCTTCCAAAGGTCGATGCGGGTCTGCACACCGAACTTCACGTCGCGATGGATCAACGCTTCCAACAGCGCTTTTTGCGGCAGGAAGATTTCATCGATGAAATAAATGTAGCCGACGCCCTGGGCAATCAGCCGATCGATTTCCGCTATGACCGCCTCGTGGTTGCGGCGGCGATAGGCATCGCGGAAATCGATCTTGGCGCAGAAGCTGCAATTGTAGGGGCAGCCGCGCGATGCTTCGACCTCCGCGCCGAACCCAACCTGCTTGTCATCGAACCTGTGATGGTGATGCGAATGGGCTGCGATCCAGTCTGATGGCCATTGGAGTGGCGGATGATCGACAAACGAGCTGGCGTGGACGCCGCCGTTCAAAACCACCTTGGCGTCGCGCAGGTAAGCGGTCGAGGGGACCGCGCTCCAGTCGTCGCGCCGGGCAAGTTCCGCGACGATTTCCTCGCATTCGCCGCGCACAACAATGTCGACGCCAAGCTTGCGCAAGGTTGGCGCGGGCGTAGCCGAGCCATGCGGCCCGACCGCGACTGTGCGTCCACCGCGCCCGGCGAGACGGTTGAGGAAATCGGCCGGCACGCGCAACTCGGGTGGTGCGCAGCGCCAGAACAGATAAGTCGGGGCGGTACTGACGACCGTCATTGCAGGCGCGAAATCAGCCACACGCTCGGAGAGGTCCGAGTTGTCGAGCTTCTGCAATTGCCCATCCAGCATCAACACCTCATGGCCGGCTGTTTCGAGGAGGGATTTCGAATAGCCGAGTTCCAGCGGGAGATGTGGTTGGCGGCAGCCGAAATAGATGCTGTCGTCATAGGTCCAGAACGGGTTTACCAGGGCGATTTTCATGCGACGTACCTCACGACTTCGGGGCGAGGCTGGAGCCGGTGTTGTTGCAGCCAGTCTGCGAGATCGCGAATGCCTTCGCGCCATGAAACACGAGCTTTCCAGCCAAGCATCGCTTTGATCTTGCGGGTGTCGGCGACGAAGAAGGGCTGATCGCCGGTGCGTTCGCCATCATGGCGGATCGAAAGCTCATGGCCGGTCAAGCTACGGATCTCGCTCAACAGCATGCGCAGGCTGATCGCATTATCGGGGCCGCCGCCAAGATTGAATGCCTGGCCTTTGGTCGTCTCGATACGATCGAGCGTGGCCCTGTAGGCGGCGACCGCATCGGAGACATGCAGTATATCGCGCACTTGTCTGCCGTCGCCGTAAATGGTGATCGGACGTCCCGTCAGCGCACTCAGCAGGAAGTGCGCGACCCAGCCTTGATCCTCGGTTCCGAACTGGCGCGGCCCGTAAATGCAGCTCATCCGCAGCACCGCCGTCGGCATGCCGTAGGATTTGGCATAGTCGAGCACATATTGGTCCGCCGCGCCTTTGGAACAACCATAGGGCGTGCAGAAATCCAGGCCGTGGGTCTCGTCGATGCCATTCGCTTGGATGATGCCGTCGCAAGGCAGGTAACGATCGCCGTCCTCGCGCACCGCGACGTCGGGCAGACTGCCATAGACCTTGTTGGTGCTGGCGAAGACCACCGGAACAAACTCACTGCTCAGCCGCGCCGCCTCGAGGACATTGAAGGTTCCTCGAAGGTTGATATCGAAATCCTCGTCCGGTTGGACCAGGCTCGTTGTGACGGCGGTTTGCGCGGCCAGGTGGAAGATCGCCTTGGAACTCCTCAGAACGGGCGCAAGCGCGTTGGCGTCGCGCACGTCAATCGTTTCGACCGTGAGGCGGCTTCCGTGTTTCTGCGCCAGCCATTCAAGGTTCTGTTCGACGCCGGGGCGGCTGAGATTGTCGATCACCAGCACCGGCTCGCCATCCGACAACAGGCTGTCGGCCAGGTTCGATCCTATGAAGCCGCTGCCGCCGACAATGGCGACGGGCGCGTCGCGTCGATTGCGCGTATTCATGACACCAGCCCACGTTCTTCAAGCTCGCGTTTCATGTCGGCGCCGCGGTCGATGGCGGACGAGTTGCGCACCCAGGAAACGAAATCGGCGAGCGAATTCTCCAGTTGTTGCCTCGGCTCGAAACCGAGCAGCTCACGGGCCTTGGAAATATCGGCGAAGCAGTTGCGGATATCCCCGGAGCGCGCCTTGCCGAGCAACTCTGGCGAGCGGTCCGGCGTTCCCATGGCCTCGGCAAGTACCCGCGCGACGTCGCTGATAGCATAGGCTCGGCCGCTGCCGATGTTGATGACGTGACCCCTTGCCTGGCGTTGCTGCAGCGCAAGACGAAAGGCGCGGGCGACGTCATCCACATGGACGAAATCGCGTTTCTGTTCGCCATCCTCGAAGATCATTGGACGTTGGCCGTTGGCGAGACGCGAAGCAAAATTGGCCAACACGCCGGTATAGGGGTTCGATAACGCCTGGCCGGCGCCGAAGACGTTGAACAGGCGCAGCGCGACCGTATCGATGCCATAGGCTTCGCCGAAGATCAGCACGGCGCGTTCCTGGGCGTATTTCGTCAGTGCATAGATAGAGGCGAGATCGACCGGCTTTTCCTCGTCCGTCGGCAGGGGGGAGAGGGGTTCGCCTTCCGGCGACAGCGGATTCCACTGTCCGTTTTTGGTGTCGCTCGCCTTGCGCCGGGCATTGTCGATGCGCCGGCCGTCCGATGTAGCATAGAGGCCCTCGCCATAGACACTCATCGATGAGGCGACGACAATGCGCTCGACCGGGTGTTTGATCAGCGCCTCAAGCAGCGTCGCGGTGCCGAGATCGTTGGTGCCGACATAGCGCGCGATCTCGTACATCGACTGTCCGACGCCGACTTCCGCGGCTAGATGAATGACCGCGTCAACGCCTTCCAGCGCCTTGGCGACCGCCTCCCGGTCCCGAATGTCGCCCTTGATCAGCTCGGCCCCGGCGGGAAGGGCGACTGTTTCGCCTGCGTGCACCTGCTCCAGCAGCACATCCAAAATGCGAACCGAATAATCCTGCTCGATGAGTTCCTGGGCGACATGCCGGCCAATGAAGCCGCAGCCCCCTGTAACCAATATCCGTTTCACGACCACTCCTCAGACAGGTAATCTTGGCGACCCGAACTTTTCGGCAAAAGGTTTGTTCCCTTGGCTTCAACAAAGTTCCTTTGGCCGGCTTCGTTCGGAAGCAGCCACATCGCGCTCGCCGCGCCGTGCCGGAACATTGCCGCCCTTGTGCTGTTAGGACGCCGGCAGCCCCGACGATGCCCGATGTTGGCAACGCCGATGATCAAAGGAGATTTCAATGTCCCAGTCGCAAACGACCACCAATCACGACGAAATCCGCAAATGGGCCGAGGAGCGGGATGGACGGCCGGCAGTGGTTCGCACCAAAGGCGCGGGCGGCATCCTGCGGATCGACTTCGGCAAACCCGAGGAAGCATTCGAGCCGGTCGAATGGGACGAGTTCTTCCGCATATTCGACGAGAACGATCTGGCCTTTCTTTACCAGTCCAAGACTGGTGACGGACAAACCAGCCGTTTCAACAAGTTCGTCGAGCGCAACCAGAAAGGCGAATGACGCACTTCGAGCCGGCCGATTTGCCTGACCTGGTTCTCGGGCAAATTTTTCTGGATGCAGTGGAACAATAGAGGGCTCCGATCCTTCGGTCGCTGAACCACAGCCGCAGCAAGGATCGAAGGCCTTGGCCCTGAGCTCAGGAGGCGGCGGGGCTGGATAGGCGTCAAAAGCTGGAAACCCGCTACTCGTCCTGCCGTGAAACCAAAACGCCGCTCATCAGTCGTCCTGCTGCCTGCGGTGGCGGTGTTTTTCGATTTCCTCGGGCTCTTCATCGTCGATCCGCGTGATGTTCGAGGCATTGTGGTCTGATCGCAGGATCTCATCCAGTTTGGCGTGAATGGCCTGAGTGTCGCGGTGCTCGGCACGCTGGATGAACAGCGTCATGGCCCACGTAAACAAGGTAGCCGCTCCATGCCAGTCCAGGGTCTGTCGCTCGAAGATCATCCAAAGGATTGCGTAGACCAACAGGATCAGGAATGCCGCGGGGCGGGAGGTTAATGTGCCGATTGAGGTAAGCACGCCGGTGACGGGATGATTGGCCATGCGAAAGAACTCGCGGCAGTGACCGTGGTTCCCGACCGCAGTGCATCGCGCCGGCACGAGCCAGCTAGGCGCGACGGATGAATTCACGGCGCAGTGCTTGCCGATCGCAGCTACAACGATGACCACACGATTGCCGGGCGCGCAATCATCAGCCAGAAGATGGCGAGCACGGCGCCGAAAGCTGGGAAGCCGAAGACAAACCAGCGTCTGAACAGCTGATGGTAGCGCTCGGGAGGAGGTTGGTTGGAGAGTGCGGCCTGTGTGGCTAGATTTCGCATCTCGATCTGTATCCACACGACAGGCAGCCAGAACAGGCCCGTTAAGATGTAGAGCAGGATCGAGAGAACGATCCATCCTTCGGACAGCGAATACCCCGCAACCCTAGCGAGGCCCAGTCCGGTCAGAGGTTGTGCGACAACGGCCGTAGCCGTGAACAGGAAATCAGCCAGCACGACAATTCGGGCGACAGCTGCGATCGTCGCGGCATTCCCGGTCCGGTGTGCCAAAAGCATGAAAAAAGCAATGCCGGCACCAGTTCCGAGCAGCACAGCAGCGCCGATCACGTGCAGGTATTTAAGCACGAAGTACGTCATCAGCGTTCCTCCAGAATGGCCAGCGCTGCAAAATGCAGAACGAGGATCGGGAGGATTTTGATCAACGGCCCGAGTGGCTCAAGCCAAAGATCCGGCCGCAGAATGCTCCCAGCGATCGCATAGAAAAGCGATACCGCGATTGCGCCGAAAAGACCAAGCCGGCTGGTTGGGCGCCAGGCGATAAGCGCCCCGACGGCGATGTCAGCCAGCGCGCCGGCGACTACCGCCGGTTCGGCCAAGGGGCCGGCAGCAGTGCCAATCAGCAAGTCAACTCCGCTGCGCCAGCCGGCAGTGAGGGAAATGATGCCCGTCATGATCCAGAAGAGCGGCAAGATGACAAAGAGCGCCGGCTTGACGAAGTAAAGACCGGCGAACCATCGCTCCTGCACCGTCGCAGGGTTTAAACGCAGTGCAGATGTAAGACTTGATGGTTGAATGCCGGTCGCCGTCATCCAGGGTTGGGGATCGCCGACAGCGCCACGGGCAATCTCTTTTGCTGCATTGCTGCGCATGGGCGGGCGCCAGCCCAGCTGAGCCGCGGCATCCCCGAACCTGTACAAGATAGCTGCGGCCCAATTCGGCAAGATGAACTCCCGAGCACTGCTCCATCCGAACCAGCGGCGATAGCGACCCACGACCTCGCTCATCGAAAGTGCCTCGGGCCCAGCCAGGTCCAGCGTGAGGTGCGATGGGCTGCCGGGTTTGAGGAAGAACAGGACGGTGGAGATGACGTCATCGAGCTGGACGACTTGGAGACGGCCCGTGCCGGGCATCAACGGCAAGAGCGGCAAAGCCGCGAGGCCGCGAAACAGTGCACTTGCGCCGAAGGCCGGCCTTCCCAGCACTACGGAGGGGCGCAGGATGACCCAGTCAAGGCTACGTGCCATCAGTGCTTCATCGCCGGCGAGCTTGCTGGCGGAAAAGGCGGACGGCTGCTGGCGATCGACCCCGATGGCAGAAAAGTGAATCACCTTGTTCACACCTGCTTGCTCACACGCGGTGAAGAGAGCCGAGGCGCCGGTAGAATGGACATGCCGGGTGTTTTCCCGGGCACTATCCTGCAGGACGCCGGCACAGTTTACGACGGCGTCCACACCGGCGAGATAGGGGATCCAGTCCTGAGGTCGCAAGGCCCGCGCGATATCCAGGGAAACGGTTTGGATCTCCGGGTGGACGCCAGTGTCTGGGTGGTGAAGCACGCGAACCACTTCATGACTCTCGCCGGCCAGGCGCGCGCAAAGCGCGGCTCCAATCAGACCTGACGCGCCGGTGACGAGAATTTTCATTCCTTCCTCCAGCCGTTCGCCAGCGCGTGCCCGTCCATCAACCCAGCGGCTGCGCCTGGGACAACTCTAGCAAAGCCGAAGCCGGTAGTCTCACGCCGGGTGGAACAGGTTCCGGGCATCAACGCAGCCAAAGGTGAGCCGGTAAAGTGCGTTCGCATCTGCAGGTCAACTTCGCCGGAAGTTCGTCGCCGGCTCGGCGCAATCGCGGAGGTCGTTATGAATGTGAGTTGCAGCCTTGGCGGCGTCTCCGAACGCAACAGCAATTTGATTGAGCCCCTCGGCCACGTCGCCAATGGCATAGAGTCCTGGCGTTGAAGTCTCAAGGTGTCGGTTGACCAGGACATAGCTTCTGCGTCACAGTTAGCCCCCAGAGCAACCGCTAGTCCGGAGCGTACGTCGCTGCCCATCGAAGGGTACACCACATCGATGTTGCGCATCGGGGCGCCCTCGGCCATGACGACATCGAACCCGGTTCGTCGAGGGATCAGGTCATCGACAGCGTCCCAGATTTCAACTCCGCCTGCCAAGGCGGCGCCGCGGGCAGCTTCGGAAACATCATCCTGGTTATTGGCGAGCAAGGCGACCTGACTGCCATATCCCTTCAGGAACAGAGCCTCCCTGACGGCGAGATGCTCCGGACCAACAACGCCGATGCGGCTACCCCGGGCCTCATATGCATCGCAAACCGGGCACAGTCTGACAATGCCGGTTGCGATCGCCTCCTCCAGTCTTTCAATGGGAGGTGCCTTGTCCACAATGCCCGTTGCCAGAATCACGCGCCTTGCTTGGACAATCCCGCAGGTGGTCGTCAGAACAAAAAACCCCTCGCGTTTTTCGGCGTGGCCTACGCAACCATGGACAAGGCTCGCGCCGTATAGCTGTGCCTGGGCTCGTAGGCGGCCGAGCAGTTCTTCCCCGCTGATGCCGTCGGGGAAGCCGGGACAGTTGCGGGATTTTGGGATGAGCTTGGCACGCGCATGCCCCGCGTCGAGCGAGATCACCGAACGCAGAAACCTGGCTAAATACATGGCTGCAGCGAGCCCCGCGGGGCCGCCGCCGACGATGGCAACGTCAAAAACTTGTGCGCCCGAAAAGCTTGGTTCGCCCGAAAAGCTTGGCATCGGGCCTAACTTCAACTCAACGAGCTTGTTCCACAGGGTCGAAATGGACGCAATCAGGATGCACACTGCACAATAAGAGTGAACTCCAATCGAGTCGTGAAGAGAAAGGCCACTGCCTCATCAAGCCTGCAAAAACCTCGTGGCTCCCAACGCTGTGAGTACAGCACCACTGGGAAAGTGAACGCATCATGGAACTTCGGCTCACCGTCGCGCTTAGTTTGGCGAAAGGGTGGTCTGAGATGAGCGCGACCAGAGAGTTTTTTCAAAACTGGCTACAGGAGAATGTCGGCACACTTCCTGGTCGAGAGGAAGTCAGCGTCGCGGTGCTCGCTCAGCAATTCGAGCAGGATGCCGAGGTGGCTGGTTATGGGCGTGAAGTAAGGGAGGACGAACTCGGAAACATCGAAGATGCTATCGTGCAAGCGATCGAGAACGCCGGGTCCGGGGTGCAGAGCCCGAGCTCCGAAAAGAGCGATCCGGCACCTGTAATGGACGCGTTGGAGGTCGATGATGCCAAGAGCGGACCGTAGCCCCTGACACCTTCTTCTGTTCGCCTGAACAAGCCCCCCGGCTGCTATACGAGCTGAAAAACGGACCTTAGGTGCTTTCCCGTTAGTTCCATGCACCATCGAGGAACATTCCTGCCGCCACGGCGTTAGGAAAGTTCCTTCACACCCGGTGCGCCCGTGCTGACTGCTACCCTTCCAGGCGAATGGCTGACCCGGCATGATCAGGGTCACATCTCGCGGCGGGCCGCTCTTGCGGGTATTTGTTGCTGGCTGTTGGGTGCTTCCGCAGAAGCCGCGTCACAGCCGTCGCCGCTCGTGCGATTTGGCGTGCTGGGATTTGGCACCGCCGCC
Source organism: Mesorhizobium sp. M0478 (assembly GCF_040321305.1). Classification (NCBI taxonomy): domain Bacteria; kingdom Pseudomonadati; phylum Pseudomonadota; class Alphaproteobacteria; order Hyphomicrobiales; family Phyllobacteriaceae; genus Mesorhizobium; species Mesorhizobium sp. M0478. The sequence continues at coordinate 456,827 of NZ_JAMYRH010000004.1, read as the reverse complement.
TGGGAAGTTGACGTCATGCGGCGACATGCGTTGGACACTGTGCACGGCGTATCAATCGAGGCTCAGCGGCTTGCCGGTACCGAAGCCGGTAAGACCGCATTGCTGGCGGGCAGCGTCGACGTCATCGTTTCCGATTGGGTTTGGGTCATGCGCCAGCGCAGCGAAGGCGCTGATCTGGTCTTCTATCCCTATTCTCGTGCCGTCGGCGCGCTGGAACTGCCGCAAGGCTCGCCCATTCGAACTCTTGCGGACCTCAAGGGCAAAAGGCTGGGGATCGCAGGTGGTCCGCTGGACAAAAGCTGGATCCTGTTGCGCGCGCTCGGCCTCCGTCAGGTGAAGCGCGATCTTGCTGAAGAGGTGGAGCCAGTGTTCGGCGCGCCGCCTTTGTTGGAGCAGGAATTTCTGGCGGGGCGACTGGATGCACTGCTGACGTTCTGGAATTTCGCCGCCCGTCTCGAGTCGGAGGGGGCAAGGCCTCTGCTCAGTGTCGCGCAAATCCTGCAGGGGCTTGGCGTATCCGTGGACTTGCCGATGCTCGGCTACGTCTTCCATGAAAGCTGGGCGCGGGCCAACCCGATAGCCCTCGCGCGATTCACGAGCGCGACCGCGGCAGCGAAGTCGCTGCTCGAGTCTTCGGACGACGAATGGCGGGTGCTCGCGCCCCAATTGGGCACGGACGATCCTCACCTACAGGCGGCGTTACGCGCCGCCTATCGAGCCGGAATCCCTCGTCGGTTCGGCAAAGACGAACGTGATGGCGCGGCCCGGTTGTTTGCAATCCTGGCCGAATTGGGCGGCGAGGATCTGGTCGGCAAGGCGACGAGCCTCGATCCTGGTGTCTTCCGGGCCATACCGGCTTGAGCTCGCGCCAATGACCGATGTCCCAGCGTTCCCCATCACAATGCAGCGTTCGCAATCCACTGCGGCATTGCTGACCATGGTGCTCGTCTGGCAGATTGCATCATTGATCGCCGCCGATCGCCTGTTTCCTGGTCCGGTCCAGGTTGTTTCGGTTCTCCTGCACGAAGTGGTTCGGGGCGAGCTGCCATACCATTTGGGCATCTCGCTTGCGCGCGTCGTGGCAAGCCTCGGGTCGGCAATAGTCATCGGCGCGGCCCTTGGCTACGCGGCAGGCCGCTCGCACAGAGCCGACATATGGATGAGGCCTTGGATCGTGTTACTCCTCAACATGCCGGCGCTGATCACGGTCATTCTAATTTATATCTGGCTTGGTCTTGCCGAGACTGCGCTTGTCCTTGCGGTCGCGCTCAACAAGATCCCCAATGTCGTGGTGACTATTCGTGAAGGCGCCAGTCGGCTGGACAAGGACTTTGCCGAAATGGCTGAGCTCTATCGCTTCGGGCATGCTGCAAAGCTGCGGGATGTCGTGCTGCCGCAATTGGCGCCGTTCTTTCTCGTCACCCTGCGCAGCGGGCTGGCACTAACGTGGAAGATCGTGTTGCTCGCCGAACTGCTCGGCCGCTCCAACGGCGTCGGGTTCCAGCTACAGGTCTATTTTCAGAACTTCGACGTCACCCACATCCTTGCCTATGCGATCAGCTTCGGCGTTGTGATGCTTGCCATAGAGTATGGACTGCTTGTGCCGTTGGAACGTCGTCTGTTCGCCTGGCGACGCTGATGCTGAGGATCAGGATCGAGGACAAGACTTTCCCCGGTGACGACGGCCAGCGCCGGACGATCTTTCGCGCGCTGTCGCTTGATATAGCCGACGGACAGGTCTGCGTCCTGACCGGCCCTTCCGGTGTCGGCAAGTCGACGCTGCTGTCGATCGTTTCGGGCGTCGACCGCGAATTTCGCGGCAGCGTGAGCGGACGACCGCTTCCGATAGGCATGCTGTTCCAGACACCGAGGCTGCTGCCCTGGCTCACCGCCTTGCGCAATGTAGAGATGGCCATCCCGGATCGCGCGCCCGATGCGGCCCGGTGGCTTGCCGCTGTCGGCCTGAAAGGCAATGAGAAGAGCTATCCGCAGCGACTCTCGGGCGGCATGGCGCGGCGCGTAGCGCTTGCCCGGGCGCTCGCCGTGGAGCCTGCGCTCCTGCTCCTCGACGAGCCATTCGCTTCACTCGACGAGGCGACCGCGCAAGCCATGCGCCGCCTGCTGCAGGATTGTTTCGCCAGTCGGCGGACTACCACGCTGCTGGTTACGCATGATCTCGCATATGCCTCGTCGCTGGGGGATCGGGTTATTGTTCTGGAGGGATCGCCGGCCCGCATCGTGCGCGATGTCCCAATCTCTCGTGGCGATGAAGCGGGATCGTCGCGCTTTGGGCTGGGGGCGACACAATGAGACTGTTGCTGGGCCTTCTCTTTCTTTTGCTGATCACCGGCCCTGGCGCCACCGAGCAACAGACGATGGTGATCGGGTATATCGGCCAGGAGCGCAAACCGGCTCTGCCCCTTGGACCCCTTGATGAAACCGTCACCGACGACGGCCTGCAAGGCGCACGGCTCGGCATTGCCGACGACGAAAGCACCGGCCGGTTTCTTGGGCAGAAATTTCGGCTGGAGGAAAGGATATTGAAACCAACCGAAACGCCGGACGACGCGGTAAGACAATTCGCCGATGCCGGCATCGCCTTTGTCGTCGCCGATCTCGACGCCAGTCAGCTTCTACAGGCCAGTGCCGCGCCCGGTGCCGAGCAGATGACGTTGCTCAACAGCCGGGCGCCGGACGACGTGCTTCGCCAACAGGACTGCCGTCGGAACGTGCTGCACACGATCCCGAGCCGCGCCATGCTCGCCGACGGGCTGGCGCAATATCTCGCCTGGAAGCGCTGGCAGCGTTGGTTCCTGCTTGTGGGGCCGCATTCGCAGGATCAGGCGATGGCTGCGGCCTTTCGACGGGCGGCGGCTCGCTTCGGAGCCGAGATCACGATCGACCAGCCGTGGACATTCAGGCCCGCCAACGGACGTGCCGATACAGGGCATGTCACGCTGCAGACCGAAATACCGGCGGTCACGCAGGTCAGCGACTATGATGTGCTCGTGGTCGCCGACGAGGCGGATGAATTCGGCGCCTATCTGGAGGGCCGCACCGCGCTGCCGAGAATCGTCGCCGGCACGCAAGGGCTTGTCGCCACAGGCTGGAGCGCTGTCAGCGAGGAATGGGGCGCCACGCAACTGCAGGACCGTTTCCACAGGCAGGCAGGGCGCTGGATGTTGCCCAGCGACTACGCGGCCTGGCTCGCTGTGCGCAGTATCGGCGAAGCGGCGACGCGCCTGCACAGTCTCGATCCCGCGGCAATCGGCAGATATATACGCGGCGACGCGTTTCTTCTCGCTGGCTTCAAGGGGCAGGGGCTTAGTTTCCGTCCCTGGGACGGACAGATGCGCCAGCCCATTTTGATCGCCGGGCCTCGCCTCTTGATTTCCAGCTCACCGCAACCGGGCTTCCTGCATCAGCGCACGCCGCTCGACACGCTGGGCATCGACCTGGAGGAGAGCACATGCAAGTTCTGATGACGCTGTTGTTGGCGGCGTTCGCTCTTGCTGCTCCCGCCGCCGCCGAGACCATCTACGTTTCCAATGAGCAGGACAATACCGTCGCGGTCGTCGACGGCGTGACAATGACTTTGCTGGCGACGATCGATGTCGGCCGCCGTCCGCGCGGGCTGGCACTGTCGATCGACAACAAGATGCTGTTCGTCGCGGAAGGCGACGACAACCGCATCGACGTGGTCGACGTCGCGAAGCGGCGGGTCGTCGGCGAATTGCCTTCGGGAGCCGATCCGGAATTCTTCGCAGTCCATCCCGATGGCAAGCGGCTGTTCGTCGCCAACGAGAATGACAATCTGGTGTCGGTGGTGGACATCGCCGCGGCCAAGGTCATCGGTACCGTGGATGTCGGCGTCGAACCGGAAGGAATGGCGGCCAGCGCCGACGGCCGCTATGTCGCCTGCACTTCGGAGACCACCAGCATGGTGCATCTGATCGACGCAGGCACGCTTGAACTCGTCGACAATCTGCTGGTCGATACCCGGCCGCGCGCGGCTTTATTCTCGCCGGACGGGAAGCAATTCTGGGTGTCCTCGGAGATCCGGGGCACTGTCACCGTCTTCGACACGGCAACGCGCGCGCAGACCGGCAAAGTCGAGTTCGAGGTGCCGGGTATACGACGCGAGGGCGTGCAGGCGGTCGGCATGGGGACGTCCCGCGATGGCACGACCGTCTATGTGGCGCTCGGCCCCGCCAACAGGATTGCGGAAGTCGATGTGAAAACGCTGGCGGTCCGTCGGCTCTACCTTGTTGGTCAACGACCCTGGCACGTTGCGCTCTCCGGCGACCAGAAGCGCCTGGTCACCGCAAACGGGAATTCCGGCGATATCTCGTTTATCGATCTGGAAAACCAGGAGGTGGTGAAATCGCTGCCGGTGGGGCGGGGGCCGTGGGGCGTCGTGATCGGGCCATGAACGCCTTGTCGGTCGAGAATCTGGGTCATAGTTTCGGGAACCGGCGGGTTCTCGACGGCGTCTCTTTCTCTGTGGCCCAAGGCAGGATGTGCATCTTGCTAGGCCGCAACGGCGCCGGCAAGACGACGTTGTTCTCGCTGATCACCGGTCTTTATCACGCCCGCTCCGGCTCGGTGCATGTCTTCGACCAGGCGATGGATGTCAACCCGTCCGCCGCGTTGGCGCAGATGGGCGTCGTCTTCCAGTTGCCGACCCTCGATCTCGATCTGACGGCCGGCGAGAACCTGCGTTACCACGCGGCCTTGCATGGGCTTAGCCAGGCCTTGAGCAAGGAGCGCTCCATCCACGAACTCGGCCGGCTGGACGTGCTGGACAGGATCGACGATCCTGCCCGAGCGCTTTCCGGGGGGCAGCGTCGCCGTGTCGAGATAGCACGCGCTCTGATGCATAGCCCACGCCTTTTGCTGCTGGACGAGCCGACCACCGGGCTCGACGTGCCGGGCCGCCGCGCGCTCGAGCGGCACGTGCGGGAGCTTTGCCGCCAGCGCGGCATTGCCGTCCTGTGGGCAACACATTTTCTGGAGGAACTAACGGCGGATGACGATGTGGTGGTGCTGCATCGAGGCACAATCCGGTGGGCCGGCCGCGCCGATCGGCTGGCTGCCGATCTCGGTGTGGCGAGCACGGGCGAGGCCTTCGCGTCGCTGACGGAGTCCGAATGAAAACGTCTCACGCGGTGCGCGCGCTCAACGGCATCCTGCGCAGGGAGATGCTGCGCACGTTGCGGCAACGCGGCCGGCTGCTCTCGGCGATGGTACGGCCGCTGGTCTGGCTGGCAATCTTTGCCGCTGGCTTCCGCTCCGTTCTCGGTCTGTCGATCACGCCACCCTACCAGACCTATGTTCTCTATGACGTGTATGTGGTGCCCGGGCTAGCGGCCATGATGCTGCTCTTCCATGCCATGGCGAGTTCGCTGGCCATGGTCTACGATCGCGAGATGGGCAGCATGCGCTTGTTGCTGACCGCACCATTGCCGCGCTGGTACCTGCTTGCGGCGCGCCTGCTGGCCAGCGTGATCGTCGGCGTGCCGCTGGTCTATTTGTTTCTGTTGATCGCGCGTTTCTGGGATGTGCGGCCGCCCGTTCTCGGCTACGTCGCGGTATTTCCGGCGCTCGTGCTGGCGGGCCTGATGCTTGGCGCGTTCGGCCTGCTTGTCTCCTCGGTTTCGACACAGATGGAGAACTTTGCCGGTGTCATGAATTTCGTCATCTTTCCGGTGTTCTTTGCCTCGACGGCGCTCTATCCGCTGTGGCGGCTTGCCGAGGCGGGACCGGTGCTGGCAACAATCGCCGCCTGGAACCCGTTCAGCTCGGCGGTCGAGCTGATACGCTTCGCGCTCTATCTGCGGTTCGATCCTGTCGCGGCGATTGTGGTCCTTGGCTGCCTCATCGCCTTCTTCCTCGCGGCGGTCATCGGCTACGATCCCGGCCGCGGCTTGTGGTCCCGGCGCGGCGGCGAGGGCTGATTTACCTCAAAGCATAGAGATAAGCGGCGATGTCCCGCGCCTGTTGCTCGGTGATCCTCGTCGACGGCATGGCCGTGTGCGGATTGACTTCCCTCGCCGAGCGTATCCAGCGGATCATGTTCTCCGGATTGTTTGCCAGCAGGCCACCGATAAAGACCCTGTCGGCAAGGCCACCGTCTAGGCGGGGTCCGACCTGGCCTTGCGCACCCGGCACGCCGGGTATCGTATGGCAGCCGGAGCAGCCATTCGCCGTCATGATTGGAATGGCGCGGGCGCCTACGCCGCCGGTCGCCGCATCCGACTCGTGCCGGACGCGCTCGCGCCTGTCGGACCACAAAGTCGCCGCTGCGACAGCCGCAGCCAGCAGCAGGATTGCGGCAAGGGCGCCCCCGATCAGCCTACCCAGGTCGGAGCGCATGTGTTGCCTCCCTGGTTGCGCTGCTGCTTATCCAGAGGCCGGCGAGCAGCAAGGCGGCGCCGCCATAGATCAAGCCTGCCGGAACCCACATTACCAATCCGGCGAGCTGCTGGTCCTCGATCGCGGTCATTCCCCACAATGCCGCGCCGGCGCCATTCTCCGGATACCAGAGTTTGGGCGACATCAGCAGCAGGACACCGAGCAGGCCGGTATGAAGCGAGGTGAAGAAAAGATGCATGACGGAGTTGCCATAGGTCTGCTGTCGACCGGGGCGCGGTAGGAGCGCCCACCAGAACAGCAAGGCTGTGCCGAGGAAGCTCGCATGCTGGGCATAATGGAGAAAGCCCTGCTGGAGCGCTGCCTGGAACAACGCCGGAATGTGCCAGATCCAGATGGCGACGCCGTGAATGATCGTCGCGTTGAGGGGGCGGATCACCAGGGCCCAAACCGATTGCAGCGTCTTTGCGCGCGTGAGCTTGCCCGTTCCGCGGCGAAGTGAGGCCGGCAAGGACCAGAGCAGGACTGCGCCTGGGCACGCGGCGACAAGGAGAGGCGCCGCCACCGCCATCAGCAGTTCATGCTCGATCATATGGGCGGCAAACACCCGCTCGCCGAGCGCATGGATGGGGCTGACCAGTGCTGCCGTCAGCACGCCCCAACCGGCGGCGAACAACAACGCCTGCCGCATCCGCTCGGGACGGCCTCGGCTGCTGCGGCGCCACAACCGAGTCGCTCCGATGGCATAAAGGAAGGCAATCGCGGCCAGCGGAAACGTGATGGGAAATGCGAGCGTCCATCCGGCCTCGGGCGCGCCGGCGCCGTAGCAGATCGAGGTCGAGAAGAACGCGTCGAAGCTCATCGCAGGCACTCGTCGAGAATGAGAGCCGCGCTGCCTTGCATGATGATGACGAGGGCAAACAGCAATGCCGCAAGCATGCCGAGATCGGCGACGAACTGCTCGGTGCTGCGCGTGCGCTCAGGCTTGAAGGCGGCGCCGCCCTGCCGCTTCGCCCGCCATGACAAGGCACCGCCGAGCAGCGAAAGCACGGCGAGCACCAGTGCCACGGGAAGCACCACCGGCACCTGGCGGTTGCACTGCCATGGTACGAGTGCGTAGTTCAGCTGCGTCGAGATTGCCCAAGCCATCGGCCCCGACAGAAGACCACCCCAGGACGTTCCCATTTTCAACGCACGCATCAGCCTAGCCTCGGCATCCAGTAGATGAGCAAATAGATCGGGATCCAGGTCAGCACCACGAAATCCCAATAGAAGACATTGTCGCCGACATCGCCGAAGCGCCGGCCGCTATAGCCATGGCGTGTGAACATCAGCACCGTCAAAACGATGGTGTCGCCGACATCGGTGATCAGGTGTGTGGTGTGCAGCCCGAGCAGCACCCAGAGCATCGAGCCGTAGGCGTTCGTGTCCCAGTAGATGTTCAGCGCGGGGAATTCGAACCAGCGCACGACAAGCGGGGCCAGACCGAGCAGCGACATCACCACCAGCCCGATCCGCACCGGAACGATCGCGCATTGCTTGGCATGGCCGTGGAGGATGTGATTCGGCACCACGCTGATGATAAACAGGATGGTGACGATCGTCCCGGGCCAATGGTCGGGGTGCGGGGCGCTTAGACGCCAGTTGGGCCACAAAGTGGCGAGATAGAGATAAGCGCCCGCGGCCAACGCAAAGCCCATGCCTTCCAGCGCCATGAAGCCGAGCGTTCCCCACCAGGTCGGGCTGCGCGGACCATGTCCAAAGGTTGGGAGGTCCGAAAGATCCAAGCTGGGACGCTCACTCATCCCTCATCCTCCGGGTCGTCCTTGGGCCAGAACCAGCCGATCAAGGTGATGGCGATCGGCGCGGCGCCCCAGACGATCGCCCAGGGCGTGAAGATCGAATAGACAAACGTACCGCCGACGGCGATTGCCGCCAGCAGCGGCCAGATCGACGGTGTCGCCGATTTCTCGCGAATGTCGGGATGGGCTTCCGCCACGGTTGAGATCAACAACTCACGTACATCGACGCGGAGTCCGGTCGCCACAGGCAGCGCCTCGCGTTCGGCCCAGAGCGGCTCGACATGTGTGACAATCGGTATCCGCGCGAAATTATAGCTTGGCGGCGGCGAAGACGTCGCCCATTCGAGCGTACCGGCATCCCAGGGATTGTTTCCGGCCAGTGCGCCCTTCAACGCGCCGTGTACAAGATTGAAAGTGAACAGTACGAAGCTGAGGAAAAAGAGCACCGCGCCGGCGCTGATGAACAGGTTGATGTTGCCCCAGCCAAGCTCGGCCGGATAGGTGTAGACCCTGCGTGGCATGCCCCAGAGCCCGACGAGATGCATTGGGAAAAAAGCCGCGTTGAAGCCGATGAAAGCCAGCCAGAAATGCCAGCGCCCGAGACGCTCGCTCATCATGCGGCCGCTGATCTTGGGGAACCAGAAATAGGCCGCGCCCAGCAGCGGGAAGACCGAACCGCCGATCAGCACGTAATGGAAATGGGCGACGACGAAATAGGTGTCGTGCACCTGGAGGTCCAGCGGCACCGAAGCGAGCATGACGCCGGTGAGGCCGCCGATGACGAAGATGAAAAAGAAGCCGAACACGAACAGCAGCGGCGTGCGGATCACCGGCCTGCCGTCCCACAAGGTCGCCAGCCAGCAGAAGATCTGAACGCCATTGGGGATGGCGATCAGCATGCTCGACGCGGTGAAGAAGCTGGCGCCGAGCTTGGGTAGCCCCGTCGCGAACATGTGATGGACCCAGAGGCCGAACGAAAGGAAACCGACGGCGATCAGCGACAAGACCAGCCCGAGATGCCCGAACACGGGACGCCGGGCGAAGACCGGGATGATCGCGGAGACCATGCCCGTCGCCGGCAGGAAGATGATGTAGACCTCGGGATGGCCAAAGAACCAGAACAGATGCTGGAAGAGCAGTGCGTCGCCGCCCTCGGCGGGGTTGAAGATATGTGTGCCGACCAGCCGGTCGAGGATCAGGAAGGTCGAGGTGATCATCACCGCGGGCATGGCGAAGACGACGACGAAGGAGGTAACCAGCATTGCCCAGACGTAGAGCGGAATCCTGTCCAGCGACATGCCGGGGGCTCGCTGCTTGAACACGGTGACGATGGTTGCCACCGCGACGGCCAGTGAGGAAACTTCTGTATAAGTGATCATCTGGGCCCAGACGTCGGCCCGCTTGCCCGGCGCGAATTCGGGGCCTGACAGCGGCACATAAGCAAACCAGCCGACGTCGGGCGCCATGTTGAGCGCGAAAGACACCCAGGCGAATATGCCGCCCGAAACATAGATCCAGTAGCTGAACGCGTTCAGGCGGGGAAAGGCGATGTTGCGGCTGCCGACCATCAGCGGGACGAGATAAATGCCTGTCGCCTGCACGACGGGCACGGCGAACAGGAACATCATGGTCACACCATGCATCGTGAACAGCTGGTTGTAGAGGTCCGGGCCGATCAAACCGCGCTGCGGCCCTGAGAGCTGGATGCGCATGGCGACAGCGTTGAGCCCGCCCAGGCACAGAAACACGAAGGCGGTGATCAGATAGCGCCGTGCGACGACCTTGTGGTCGACGCTCGACAGCGCGCCGATGATGCCGGGAGGCGTGCGCCATGTCCGCGCCAGCCAGCGATCCAGGCTGGCATCGTCCATGCCGGTGTCGCGCGGTCCGTCATGCTCGGGTGCGACGTCGCCCGCGGTAGAGGTTTCACGCACCGGCGGCAGGTCGCGTTCGCTTGTGAGGTCCGCGCTGCTCATTTAAGCGCCTCGAGGTAGGCGACCATGGCGTTGAGTTCGTCGCCGCTGAGCTCCACCACCGGCATGTGGGATCCGGGCTTGATGCCCTGTGGGTCGGCTATCCAGGCGGCGAGATTGCCGCGGCTCATTGTCAATGTCCCGGCGGCAAGCGTCTGCCGGCTGGCTATATGGGTGAGGTCAGGGGCGACCGTTCCTCCGGCAGGCGTGCCGCCTATTCTGTGACACATCACGCAAGGGCGCTTCAGAAACAGATCCTGGCCGGCCTTGGCTTCGTCCCCCGTCGGAGTAGCGGCCGGCTGCAACTGGTCGTTCCACCAGGCGTCGAACTTCGCACGCGGCTCGGCGATGATGAAGGTGCCCATGTTTGCGTGCTGCGCCCCGCAGAACTCGGCGCATTGACCTCGGTAAACACCAGGCTTGTCTGCCTTGAGGTCGAGCACGTTCATGTGGCCGGGAATGAGGTCGAGCTTGCCCGAAAGGCTCGGGATCCAGAAGGAATGGATGACGTCGGTCGAGGTCAGAAGAAGCCGCACCGGCTCCCCGGCGGGGATATGGATCTCGTTCGCCGTGGTCAGGATGCGGCTTGGCGTGGCATCCTCATAGCGCACCTCCCACCACCATTGATGGCCGGTCACCCGAATGGTCAGTGCGGCATCCGAGCCGATCGCGGCGAGCGTCCTGTTGGCGAAGAAGCTCAGCAAGGTCAGTCCGATCAGGACAATGGCGGTCAACCCGACGGCGGTCATCACCGCGCGCAGCTTCCGGTCGTCGGCGCCGGCCTTGATCGCGAGCGGCTCCGCCTGCGCGCGCGACCGCATCATCAAGGGCACGACGAGGGCGATCATCACCAGCACCCACACCACGGCGCAGAGCGCGGTGAAGAACCAGATCAGCCATGCCAGTTCGCTCGCCGCGGGACCTTTCGGGTCGAGGGCGGATTGCCAGCCCGCGCATCCCTGGAGCAACAGAGCGCCGGCGGTGGCGAACGCCATCGAGACGAGACGTTTCACGGCGACTTCCCCAGCGTGGCCGCGTCCGGCATGCGGTTTTCCGAAGGATGCGCCATCATGTCGTCATTGCGTTGCGGTGCGGCGGAAGACGGCGCGTTGCCGCTCAGCGAGCGCACGAAAGCCGCGAGCTCCCAGATCTGGTCGTCGGGAATCTTGTCGCGGAAGCTCGGCATGCCGTTTGGCCGACCGTCGCGGATCGTGGCATGGATGCTTTCGATCGAGCTGCCATAGAGCCACTTCTGGTCCATCAGGGCCGGCCCCATGCCGCCGCCGCCATTGGCGTGGCATCCCGAACAGTTGAACCAGCCGAAAAGCCGTTTCCCTTCGCTCATGTGGAAGGCGTTGGCCTCGAAGCTCGCCGCCTTGTTGTCGCTGGCGGGGGGCCGCTGTCCGCCGGGCTCCAGCGTGGTCACAGGCGTCGGCTGCTCGCCCGATCCGAGCGCCGATTGCGGGCGCGTGTCACGTTCCTCGCGCTGGCAGGCAGCGAGCGCCAGGACTGGAAACAGGAGCATGGCCACAGCGGCTCTCATCGCACCGGGCTCCCCGAGGCATCGAGGCGCGGCACGCCATATTGTGACAGCAAGGCATCTATCTCGACCTTGTGCCTGGACAGGGCGCCATTGACATCGCCGCGCAGCGCATCGTCTTCGCGGCGGACGCCCATCGAGATGTCGTAGATCATCGGCAGTTGCGGTCCGTCGATGCGGGGCGCAACCGGCGTGATGCGGAGCGGCACCTTCTGCCTGGCGGCGAAGTAGCCGGCGAGGGGGCCCCAGACCACGGCAAGGTCGATCTCGCCACTCGCCACCGCTTCGACGATGCGCGCCGGCGGGTTGGGGGCGGAATAATCGCCATAGACCGGATAGCCGACGAGGTGCCCGACGATACCGCGGCGGCCAAGCGCCTGGACCGGAGGCGAATTGGCGCCATCGTCGCCGATGAGCTGAACACCGATCCGCATGTCGCGCAGCCGCGGATCATTGAACGATGCTACGTCGGGGCCGTCCCTGCGGGTGACGAAGACATAGGACGATCGGTAGTAGGGCGTGGTGGTGCGCAGCATTTCGAGGTTGCTCGGCGTGCCCGGCACGAGATCGCATAGACCGGCCTTCAGCGTGTTTCGGATGAAGCCGCGGCGCTGCGCCCACCAGGTATAGGTCAGCTTCGCGCCGAGATCGGACGCAACGATTTCGGCGATCCTGTTCTCGAAGCCCTGACCGGCCGCGTTGGAGAACGGCATGTTGTTCGGATCGGCGCAGACCCTCAGCTCACGTGCGTCGGCTGTGGCCGTCAAGAACACGAAGGCGATGGCGGCCATGCCGATCGCCAGTCGTTGACACGCCTTTCGCGCCGGACCTACGGTCAAGTACAATCCATCAAGGCAGCCGGAACACATAAAGCGTGCCTCCCGAGGTTGTCGCGTTCTTCAGATCCTTCATGGCATTGACGAAACCGAGCGCGGCGGTGGCGTCACGCGGATCAAGATCGCCCGATACAATTGCGCCGGCCCAGCCGCCGACGCCTGAGAGGATGGCGACATATTGGTGCCCGTCGGGACCGCGATAGGTGATAGGCTGGCCGATGATCCCGGACGAGGTCTTGAACTGCCAAAGCAGGTCTCCGGTCTTGGCGCTGACCGCCTTGAACCAGCCTTCCATCGTGCCATAGAAGACAACGTCGCCGGCGGTCACCACCGCGCCGCTCCACACCGGGAAATTCTCCTTGAGGCTCCAGGCGGGTTTCTCCGCGGCGATGTCCCAGGCGGTGAAGGCGCCGCGATTACCGCCGGGCCCTGGTATCATGCGGACGTTCATGCCCACATAGGGCGTGCCGGCGATGTAGTTCACCTCGACGCCTTCTTCATCCATGCACAGATTGTTGTGCGGGATGTAGAGCAGGCCGGTCTTCGGCGAGAACGCGGAAGGCTGCCAGTCCTTGAGGCCCGACGCCGTCGGACAGATATCGCGAACGACCTTGCCGGTGCCGGTCTTCTTGTCCGGGTTTACGATCAGCCGACCGGTTTTCAGATCCACACCTTTGCTGGAGTTGACCGGACCAAACGGTTTTGCCGACAGCACCTCGCCGGTTGTCCGGTCGAGGATGTAGAGATAGCCGTTGCGCTCCGGCCGGATCAGCACCTTGCGCGGCTTGCCCTGCCAGGTCATGTCGAGCAGGATCTGCTCGTTGATGCCGTCATAATCGTGGAGGTCATGCGGGCTCCACTGATAGAACCATTTCGCCGCGCCGGTGTCTGGATCGCGCGCGAAAATGCCAGACGTCCACTTGTTGTCGCCCGGCCGCAAATCCGGATTCCATGGTCCGGGATTGCCGGTGCCGTGGAAAATCAGGTTCAGATCGGGATCATAGGAAATCCAGCCCCACATGTTGCCGCCGCCGATCTTCCAGGCTTCCGGCGGCCACGTCGTGACGCCAAGATCCTTGCCTTTGTCCATGTCGTAGTGCGGCTTGAAGTCCGGTCCGATCAGCACGTCCTTGTCCGGCCCGGTGCTATAGGCGATCCAGACGACATGACCGTCGCCGGCGTCGAGCGCCTTTACCCAGCCGCGAACGCCCATCTCGCCGCCGGAATTGCCGACCAGCACTTTGCCCTTCACCACAAGCGGCGCCATGGTGATGGTCTCGCCGATGTTGATGTTGCCGACATGAGTGTTCCAGATCGGCTTGCCCGTGTTCGCATCAAGGGCAATCGTGTGGCCGTCCAGCGTATTGAAAAAGATGCGCCCGTCGGCGAATACCACCCCTCGGTTGACGACGTCGCAGCAGGCCACTCCCTGTGCCGCCGGCTCGGGATTGGGTTCGTACTTCCACTTCATCGGGGCGCCGGGCTTGGAGAGATCGAGCGCATAGACGAAGTTGGGAAACGGCGTCACGATATACATGGTGTTGCCGACGACCAGCGGCGCTGCTTCCTGGCCCTTGTTCACGCCTGTCGAGAACGTGAACGCGACCTGCAGGTTCTTGACGTTGCCTTCATTGACCTCGGAGAGGTCGCTGAAGCGCGTCGACGCGTAGTTCTTGGCCGGCATCGTCCATTGGCCGTCATCGGGTGGCGAGGCTGCGGCTGGTGGTACGATCGCTGGTGTTTTAGGGGGCTCGGACGCAGCGCCCAGAAGCAGCAGGCAGGCGAGCAGCGTCACCAAAAGGATGGCGCCAAAAGAATTCCCGGCTGCCAATTTGCGGGTATGTCGTTCTACGTCAACGCGCGTTAATGCCAACTGCGGCATAGCTTTCATTTATTGATCGAGCCTCCCACGCCGGCGCCGAGTTCGGCCGCGATGTCGGCCTCCGTTCCGGCACAAAGCGGATGGCCCCAGCCCGAAGCGCTTTTGCCGCCGGGGTCCAGATCGTAGACAATGGCATCCTTGCGATTTGGATTGACGCCTGCCGGGACCTTGTCGAAGCCGAGCGCCGCGCGGATACGCCAGGCGACATTGTGATCGGCGCATGAGGAGTCGCCTGAAACGCCGAGGCCGCCGACAATGCTCTTGCCGTCGTAGAGGGCAAGCCCGCCGCCAAACACCACGACGCCTCCGATCGGCTTGCCGACGAGCGGGTCGCCGGCGCTTCCGAACGTTTTGGGATCGCCCGTATAGGCCGCGGCCTGGTTGACGGGATTGGTCTCCTGCAGGCCAAATAGCGGCCCGCCCGGCTGCACCCCCGCATAGAGATTGGCCGTAGAGAGGGCCATCTGAGCCAGGCTGAGACCGTTGGCCGTGTTGGCTTTCTCCGCTGCTATGAGCCGACTTCCCGGCCATTGCGAGTCGGGGGTGGGGCCGCTGAACGCAATCGCGCAGACAGTGCCGTCACGGGCAACGATGGCTGCCCATTCGTTGGTTTCAAAGCCGCCATTGGCTGGTCCGCCGCTTGCCTTCACGTTGGCTTTGAGGGCTGCAAGCAGCTTATCGTGATCGGCCGGACAGGGCTCCTGCGCCATGGCATCGTGCCCGTGGAACAGGCCACCCATCAGCAACAGCAGGCCAAAAAGAGGTACGAAAAGCTGCGAGCGATACATTGTCCTGGCATTCGTTTACATAACAAGGACCACCCCGGCAGACCGCAGAATGCGAGGATACGTCCAGTGCGTCAGTGCCTAACTCGCGTAATGCTTCTATGTTCCTGCTTTGCATAAAATTCGTGCAGTTGGATTTGGGTGCAGGTGTTCAATCAAAGCATGGGACCTGGATACCCGTGGCCACAGGCCAAGCGGTGAGGCAACGCGGCTGATCCAGGAAAATGCGATCGGGATGGCGCAGACGCACCCGCCCTGACAAACGCTGTTGCCTTGTCAAGGCGTTCGACGATGGATGATCTCTTCAATAAGTTTCGCGTCGGCTTCGTACTCCGCGGCCCGCGCAGCCATTTGACTGGCCAGGCTGTGTCTTTCCCGCGCGGCTTCGCGTTTTGCCGTACGTTTCGCCAACTCAGCCCGCTGCTGGTGCGCTCTTAAAAGGCTCCAAAGAGCCTGCTCCGCATCGTCAGCCTGGGCCTGCATCAAAACGTCTGCCCCGAACGCATGTCCGGTGTGGCAGCGGTAACGGGTAATCGGCCCGTCTTCTATCTCCCATAGGGGGCCATGACATTCGGGGCAGACAAATGTCGAGGGGGTGCCAAGCTGGCCTTCGGTCAATTCCATTGTGCTGTGCTCCTGAGCTGCAATCGCTGCCTCAAGGCGGATGCCGGACGGGATTTCTGGTGTCGGTCCTGCGATTTCGGAAGCAAGCCTGTGCAACAGGCCAGCCATTTCGGACAGAGGGACGCAATGGTCGATTTCCACATTCTGCAAGGCGCTCAGCGGCATGTCGGGTACTGCGGCGTCGCCGGGGTCCTGGACTACGCTGACGCCTCCGCACATCTTGATTGCGTGCAGGCCGGCGGTGCCGTCGGAGAGGCTGCCTGTGAGCACGACGCCGATCACGCTGCCGCCAAAGCTGCAGGCCGCCGATCGAAACAGGGGGTCGATGGCGGGGCGCGCCAGGTTCTCGCGCGGCCCGCGCCGCAGCAGCATATGATCGTCATGTAACAGAAGGTGAGCTCCGGGCGGTGCAACGAAGATGTGCCCGTTTTTAACCTTCATGCCGTTGGAGGCATTTGCAACGGGCATGTTGGCAGCGCGACCGAGAATGTCGCCGAGGTAACTCGTGGGACCAACGTGCTGTACGACGAGGAGAGCCGCCGGGATGTCCGGCGAAAGATCGCGGACAAGTCTCTTCAGCGCGTCGACGCCGCCGGCCGATGCTCCGATTGTCACGATGCACCGGTTCTCGCAACCGTCGGGACGGACCTTGTCCGGCTGGCCCGCACGCTCCGAATCTGATCGTGGTGCGGCGGTGGCCATGGTTGCTTCACCCACATTCAGCACAGATGTCGATGCGAGCGCTCCGGCCAGTCCGTTGCTGGTCGGGCGCCCTGCCTTCGTCGGTGTTAGCTTCCGGCCGCATCGCGGAACATAGATGCCCGCGTCGGCTCTGTACTAACGCCTACGTGCGCGTTTGACAGCAGCCTCTGCCACGGCCGGGGCCTCCTGAATGCTTGCCGCGCCGCCGAAATCGGCGTTCTTGGTACGGCCAGCTCCCGGGCCTGCTCCTAGATCAGCGCCTGTTGTCGGATCGGAAGCCGGATCGGAAAGCGTACGGTCGGCCATCCTGGCCACCACCTTCATGTCTTTGGCCCCCAGCTTGACAGTTGCCAGGCCGTCTCCGCCGTCGACGGGCATCACCTCTTCAAGGTCATCGATCCGATCCCACTCTTCGCCGGAATTCCATGGGCCAGCGACATCGCCGTCGCCTTGAGAGGTGTTGACATACATGCTGGCGTACTTCTCTACGCCTGGGAGCTTGCCGGAAGGGAAATTGTTTTCGATCGCGTAGAGTGCTTTCTCAAACGACTTCTGGTGCGCGATCTCGCGGGTCATCAGGAAGCCGAGCGCGTCCTTGATTCCCGGGTCGTCGGTGATGTTGATGAGGCGTTCGTAAACGATCTTGGCGCGGGCTTCGGCGGCGATATTCGACCGCAAATCCACCGTAGGTTCACCGCGCGAGTCGACATAGGCCGCGGTCCAGGGAACGCCGGCTGAGTCGCACAGCGCGGGAGCGCCGCCGAACAGAATTGATTCCTTGGCTGTTGTGCCGCTGGCGCCGATCATCAGGTAAAGGTCGGCTTCCTTCATTTGGCCCTCGGCCAGCTGTGCCTTGAGCCCCTTGTTGAGCATGGTGACGATTGATCCCACCACTTCGAGATGGCTGAGTTCTTCGGTCGCAATATCGAGCAACATGTCACGACGGCCAAGATCGTCCTCGCCAAGCCCTTGCGTGAAATAGCGCATGGCCGCTGCAAGCTCGCCATCGGCGCCGCCGAACTGTTCCATGATCATGCAGGCCAGGCGAGGATTCGGCTCCGAGACGCGAACGGTGTATTGCAGGCGCTTGTTGTGCATGAACATGGACATCTCTCCGGTTAGATCATCCGAACATCCCGGCAAGTTGATTGTTCCATCCGGCCATCGGCCAGCGAGCATTTTTACGGTAACTTCAGTGTTGAGCATCGCAGGGAGCCAGAGGCGGCATTTATTTCTCCGACCGGTGACCGGCGGCAACGAGATTTCGATCGTGCTGCGCCATCACGGCAATGAGCAAGGCCGCGGATGGGCAAGAGGTAGACAAAATCTGGAGGGATACTGGCTCGGAAAAGTGAAGCCGGGCCATATTAATACGATGTCGGTGTCGACACCTTCGGCCCTTTTCGCTGCACACCCACGCGGCAAACGGCGCGTTCGGTCACGGGGCGAGCGTCGCGGGCTGTTGCCCGTTCACTTTCGATCCAGCACCTTCCGGACTTTCTCTGCCAATTCGTCGATCGTGTAGGGCTTGGTCAAAAGTTCGGTTCCGAAATCGAGCGTGCCGTTGTGGACAATCGCATTTCGTGTGTAGCCGGTGGTGTAGAGCACTTTTAGCGACGGGTGCATTGTCTTGACCTGATCCACCAGCTCCCGGCCCGACATCTCCGGCATCACCACGTCGGTGAACAGAAGCGACGGCACTTGCCCGCTTTCGACGGCCACCAGCGCTTCGCGTGGACCTTGCATTTCCAGCACGGAGTAGCCCAGTTCCCGCAGCGCTTCCGCGGCCATCAGCCGGACGCGATCTTCATCCTCGACAACCATGATGATCTCGTCTGCACAGCCGGGGTGCTCGCCTGCCACGACGTCGATTTGGCTGTCGAGCACGCCATGGTGCGAGCGCGGCAAATATATTTTCAAGGTGGTTCCGATGCCCTGCTCGGAATAGATCTTCACACTGCCGCCGGACTGGCGAACAAACCCATAGACTTGGCTGAGTCCCAGCCCGGTGCCTTTGCCGACCCCCTTGGTGGTGAAGAACGGATCGAAGGCTCTTGCGACAACATCAGCAGTCATGCCCGTTCCTGTATCGGTGACCGCTATCATCACATACTGGCCGGAGGGGATCGCGTTCTCCCTGGCATAGCGATCGTCGACGTGGGCGTTTGATGTCTCGATCGTCAGCTTGCCGCCAGCAGGCATGGCATCCCTTGCGTTGACGCAGAGGTTGAGCAGCGCGCTTTCCAATTGCCCTGCGTCGGCCTCGACATGCCATAGGCCCGCAGCGAGCACGGTCTCGATCTGGATGGTCTCGCCAAGCGTCCGGTTCAGCAATTCGCTCATACCGGAGACGAGGCGATTTGGATTCAGCCGCTTCGGCGCCAGTGGTTGCTGGCGGGAAAAGGCGAGCAGTCGTCTGGTAAGTTCTGCGGCACGTTGTGCTCCATCGATCGCGCCGGTTACGAATTGGTGGACGTTGGTATCGCCGTTTCTGAGCTTGCGCTGCACAAGGTTCAGGCCGCCGATGATGACGGCCAGCATATTGTTGAAGTCGTGCGCGATGCCACCGGTGAGCTGTCCGACAGCTTCCATCTTCTGGGCTTGGCGCAGGTGCTCTTCTGCTCTGGCGCGTTCCGCAACTTCATCTTTGACACGTTGTTCGAGCGTGCCGTTGAGTGTCTGCAGCGCCTTGAACAGCCGGGAGTTGTCGATGGCCGTCGCGGCATGGCCGGCAAGCCCCAGCAAGGCCGCTTCTTGCTGTTCGGCGAACACGCCGGTCTCTGAATGACCAAGGAAGAGGCCGCCCAGGACCTCGCCCGAACGCGAGACGACCGGCACGGCGAGATAGGAACGCACCGGCAGATGGCCCTCCGGCATTCCCTTGCGGGGCCAGTTCTTTCCGTAACGGGGATCCGTGAGGATATCATCGGAACGCACCACGCTTGTTCCGCGGAAAGTGGGCTCGAACACCGCGGTGTTGCGCGGCATGGGAAAGTTTTCGAAAGCAGAACGAGGTGCCCCCGAAAGGGCGTAGAGCACATAGCTGTCGCCCTTGTCGTCGATCACATTGTAGAAGAAAGCTCCAAATTGTGCGCCCGACAGCACGACGCCGGCATCGGTTACCGTCTGGACAATTCGCTCCACGTCAAGCTCGGCCGCCACGGCTGCCGCAGTAGTGTTCATCAACTGAAGCTGATGCTCCACCCGCTTTCGCGCGGTGACATCAACCACGGTGCCGATGAAGCGGATCGCACGGCCGGACTGGAAAAGTGCTTCCCCAGTTGCGGCAATCCAGCGCTCCTTGCCATCCCGAAGGCCGATCGTCCGGTATTCGATGTCGTAGCGGGAGGGGGTGCCCGGCGCGAGCGACTGGCGTACGGCCTCGTCGGCCCGTGCGCGATCTTCCGGGTGGAGGCCCGCCAGGAAGGCGCTTTCATATGTCACCTCCGCGTCCGGCGGCAAACCAAAAAGGGCTTTGCACCGGTCGTCCCAACGCAGCACTCCGCTGATGGGATCGTAATCCCAGGTGCCAATAGCGGCCGCGTCGGTGGCAAGCCTCAGCCTCTCCTCGCTGGCCCGTGCCGCCTGTTCCGAGCGAACGCGCTCGATGTGAGCCCAGGACCGCTCCGTCACCTCGGTCAGCAAGGACAGTTCGAGTTGCGACCAGACGCGGCGCTGCTTGTCGTGGATGGCCATCAGGGCAGTCAGTCGGCCTTGTTTGACCAAAGGCATACAGATGGTTGCCGTTATCCCGATATCCTGAAAGGTCTTCGCTTCCTCGGGAGCAATTTCCTCAAGGTTGTTGTTGATGATAAGCGGCTTGTTGGCGCTGAGGTTGGTGACAGCCAGGCGACCGAAATCGGCAAGACTGTAATATCCCCTGATGCTGGGCGAGCCAGGTGCGCTCCAATCGCCGCGGATGGTGAAATGGTCTTGGTCCTGCTCCATGTCGGCATAGGCGCAAATCGAGACGCCAAGATGTTCGCCGAGGAGCCGAGTGGTGATCTGCATGACAGCATCGGCGTCGGCCGCGAGGGCTATCTCCCTGCCGAGGCGGTCGAGAAAAGCAAGGCGTTCGGCGTTCTCACGCAGGGCCAGTTCGGCGCGAAGGCGTTCTATCGCCGTACGCGTCCGGTCAGCGACTGCCGAAATGAGGGCTACTTCCTCCGTCGCCCAGCGTCTGGGCGCGGAGTGGTTCAGGTATAACAGCGCCACCAGCCCGCCATGCTCGGTGACGGGCATGTTGATGACGGATTGGGCGCTGATGGCTTTGAGTGCCTCCGCATGGCCGCTGGTTCGCGGATCTGTCTCGGCGTTTTCAAAGACAACGGTTTCGCCTCGCTTCAAATCCTCGATATACGAGCCGTAGTTCCTGAAATTCAGCGTCCCAGCCAGGCTTTTGATGCCTGGCGCGTTCCAGTCCCTGTCGATGGTGATCGTTTCTTTCTCTAGATCGATCGTGCCGTATCCGGCTCGGCTGATGCCAAAATGGTTCCCCAGCAGTTCCGCGGCTGCGTAGGCCAGTTCTGCGGGATCCGTAATCTCGCGGATACGGTCGCCCAACGCTGCCAAAAGCTCGAAGCGCTGCAGTTCAGATCGCAGATTGCTTGAAGTGGCCCCCATTTCGCCCCCGTTTTGCCCGGACTTAAATGCAGTCTGCGGCCAAGAGTTCCCCGCAGGACGGCAGTTTCTTTGGCGGGCCGGTCAGCCGAACACGCCGCACCGGTCATAAGTTAATGACAGCTTGGCGCGCTGTGGCGGATAAAGGGGAAACCAGCGGGCACTTGACGAGCTCCCGCTGGCTGGGTGCCCGAACCGCACTTCACTCGTTTGGAGACGTTTTGATGCTTGACCGACCCATTCTTACGAATACGGACGCTCTCTATCCAGACGACCTGAAAACGCTTCGGTCGGTTTTCGACGCGCTGTGTGAGGAATTTGAGATTTCGTCGGACACTACCGCGGCAGAATCCATCGCGAGAGAGCTGGTCAGACTTTTCCAGACCGGGATGACGGAAGCGGCCATGCTGATCATTGCCGTGCGCGCACGTTGGCAGGGTGATTGGAAAATGGGAGGCAGCAGCGCTGCCCAGGCTTAACGGTCCCAACTCCATGGAGAAGGCCTACTTTAGCCGCTTGAGCCGGTTGTACAGCGTTGTCTTGTCTGGCGGAACAAGCTTTCGCCCCGAGAGTTGGGGTCGGGAGATAGTTTCCAACAGGCACGGGCATGGCGTTCGACAGAGATGGACCGAAACTCGCGACCGGGTTGCTCGCGGCCTCGTTGGCGGCGCTGGCGGCATACAACGCCATCCGCGCCAAACGTGCGATTGCCGGCCGGGCATGCGGACGTGTGATGGAGATCGATGGTGTGCGCCTGCATTTTATCGAAGCCGGAACCGGCATGCCGCTGCTTCTCCTGCATGGCAATGGATCCATGGCGGAGGATTTCAAGTCGAGCGGCATCTTCGATGAGGCGGCAAAGACCTACCGGGTGATTGCATTTGATCGTCCCGGTTTTGGGCGAAGCTCACGGCCGCGCGGCCGGCGTTGGTCCGCTCGCGACCAAGCCGACCTTATACATGCCGCCGCCTGCGGGCTGGGTATAGAGAAATACCTCGTGCTTGGACATTCCTGGGGAGCTTGGATCGCCCTCGAATTGGCGCGCAGGCATTCTCAATCGGTCGCCGGCATCGTGCTGGTCTCGGGTTACTACTATCCGCCACCGCGGCTGGATCTTGCACTGGCCGCACTCCCTGCATTGCCTGTGATCGGCACCGCGTTTCGTCACACCTTGCTGCCCCCGCTTGTAAGGCTTGCTTGGCATTGGGCAATGGAGAAGATCTTTAAACCCGCCGTCGTCGCCAGCGACTTCGCCGCACTGGCCAAAGATGTCGCCAGCCGCCCTTCCCAACTGCGGGCGGTTTCTCTGGAGACAGCATCGATGCTGGCCGCGTCCCTCTTGGGAAAAGCCAACTATAGGGACATTGCCGTGCCCACCGGCATCATGGCGGGATCCGGGGACCGGTTGTTCGACGCGCAACGCGATGCACGACGCTTGCACGTGGAAGTCGGTGGGTCTCTCCTTGAGGTGGTTCCGGGCGCCGGCCATATGGTTCATCAGAGCGCCCCGCAAGCGGTGGTTGGCATGGTGCACACTATTGCAGGCCGGCACACCTTGTTCCAAGCGGGCCGTCGGCAGCGACCCAAGTCTCGTGCCGTCGAGTTCAAGGCAGATCCGGCCTCGCGGGAGCCACCGGCGATAAGCGACGCCGCTTGCACGGAATGATCTCCAAACGGGGCTTTCAAATGAGCGACCAACGTCCAGCCGACATGCAGTCGGTGCTCCACCAGAACATACAGGCCCTGGTGGAGCACAGGCGGCAGCAAGAGGAGCACCAAGGCGTTCAAGCGTGGGTCGCCGGCGCTGTTTCGCGCTTCGCGGGAAGCATGACTTTCGTCTATCTGCACCTTGCAATTCTTGTCGTCTGGGTCCTCGCGAACCTTGGCGCGATACCAGCCGTCCCAGCCTGGGACCCGACTTTCGTGATCCTGGCCATGGTCGCCTCGGTTGAGGCAATCTTCCTGTCTACTTTCGTGCTGATCAATCAGAACAGAATGGCCGCACACAGCGAGCGGCGAGCCGAACTGGATTTGCAGATCAGCCTTCTGAACGAACATGAAACCACGCGGCTGATCGAGATGGTGGCTGCCTTGACGGCGCGTCTGAATATCTCGACTCCGGCCGACAAAGAGCTGCCGGAACTCGCCGAGAATGTCGATCCCCAAAAGGTGATGACGCAAATCCAGCAAGCTTCTGAAGATCAGGAGAACGCTTGATCAAAGCGACCTCGCCGGCAACGGTTCAGCGTCGGCTGCAGCCTGAATCAGCCTCATTGTCCAGGGCTGTCGAAGCAGCTAAGCCGGCGTCGGCGTTCTCCAGGGCGGCTTCCCGACGTCACAAGTCCGCCGCGCAATCGAAGCAGCGTAGAACTTCGATAACCAACAGGCTGCTGCGCGTCAGATGGAACCAAGTTGACGCCGAAATCGTATTAGCGGGCGGCTTGGGGAGATTCCGGATGAGCGAAGGTGCTGTTCTGATCGTCGAAGATGAGACAATGATCCTGCTCGACCTCGAGTCAGCTTTGGAGGAGGCCGGCTTCCAGGTGGTCGGCACTCGGAGTGCCGCCGAGGCGCTGGCGGCTTTCGACCCCGATCCGACCAAGTTCAAGGCCGTGCTCACGGACATCCGTTTGGGACCAGGACAGTCGGGGTGGGAGGTCGCTCGGCACTTGCGAAGGTCCAACTCGACCATCCCGGTTGTCTATATCAGTGGCGACAGCGCGGTACACTGGGGAGCGGAAGGCGTGCCCAACAGCATAATGATCACCAAGCCCTTTTTTCTGCCGCAGATCATAACTGCCGTTTCTCAACTTTTAAACGCGCAGCAAGGTGCAGAAACTCACCTCTAGGAATCGGACCGCGGCTCCGCGAACACCACCGAACATTCTTCTTCGGCCAATCGGCGCCGTCCGGCGTAAAGCGTTCGCGTCTGCCTGGGTCAAATGTCGGCGGCCTCAACCAGATGTCGACCTCAGCTCCTTTCCCCTCGCCACCGGCTCGCATCCACTCGGGAGCCCTCCCGAAAGCAGGGGCGCTCATTGGTTGAGCTTTCGGTCGAGTTCGTCAAGCAATGACCGATGCTCGCTAGGCATGTCCGCGTCTGTCGGAAGATCCAGCAACTGGCGAAGCTGGCGACGATTGGCGTCCGATGAAATCCACTCCCGTATGAGGCGGGCTATGACCTTTTGTTGTGCCTTGCCGATTTCTTCCATGTTAGATTCCGAGCTTGTCCGTTGGACGAACTCGGCGGCTCTTTGATGGTTCCCCGTCCTGTACACAAATCGAGGCACAATCTATGGGTTAATGCATGTCGCTCAAAAGTGGCCCTGGTTTTGAGACACGACATGCCAGTGGATGTTTGCAGTCCCAGTCCGCTCGCCTAACGCTGCGCGTAGAGTGCAAATTTATACGTTCGATTTTACCCGAAGCGAGAGGCTCAGCCGCAAAATCTTGGCGCCATTTTCATCGCGCACTTCGATAAACAATTGCTGCCCGTCGACGCTCTTCAGTGACTCTCTCGTGAGGTCGACAAGGCCCTCGAATCCCGCGCGGCGGACCTCCTCGAGGCCAGCGCATTCGACACCTATTTCGTCCTCGAAGATGAGATCGCCATCGCCGCTGTCGAAGAAAAATCGTGCCATCGGAGAGCTTCCGTCACTGCTAATCTGCGGGGTTCCTTTGGTGCAGGTAGGTCGTGTCGAAATCTCCTGCGTGAGTGAGGCCAGCCCAGTCCAGTGCGTGAACTTTTGATCCCGAGGTGGCAATGAGGCCTCTGCGTCGTAGTTCCTGGAGCATCCGGTTGACGTGGACCGTGGACAAACCCAGTGCATCGCCAAGGGCCGCCTGTGTAATGGGAATATCCGCCACGTGATCCTCAATGCGCCCCATGGAGCGCAAGCGAAAAATCAGTTCGCACAGGATGTGAGCCATGCGGGTGTATGCCTCGCGTCTTCCCACATTGATGACCCACTCCCTATAAATCGCGGCATCTATCAACGTCGACCGCCAAAAAGCGGTGGCGATGCGAGGGTGCTGGTCGCAAACGGCACGCAGAGTGTCATGCCGCATGAAACCTACTCGGGCCGGCGTAAGGGTCGAGAAGTTACAATCCATGACCGACAGATGCAGCCCATGCAGATCAGGAATGTCGCCAGCGACGAAGAATGATGTGATTTGTCGCTTTCCTTCGCCCGTATGTTTGGTGGAACCGACCAAGCCATCAAGAACGATAAACGAGTAAACAGGACGGTCGCCCTCACGCACCAGATCGTGGTTGGCCGAATATTCCTTCTCCTGGATCGGAATGCCTTTCAGAACGCCGATGTCGGCCTCTCGAAGATCCGAGATGGTCTGAAGCTTGCGAATGAGTACATCCGAGGATGAGGTGGGGAACAAATTGACTACCTGGCTGATGTTGGTGATCGAACTATTATCCGCGCCAAAAGTTCCGACTGGCATGGGGACATATGCGCGGCGGCAGAAGGCGCCGCCGTGCGGCATGGTCCCATGCCTGGAGCGTTTTGCCAGCGTCGAGCGTGGTTGAAGATCCCGGAATGATCGAAGCACCAGTTTTTTAGGACAGCCATAGGTGAGCAAGGCAGCAATGCATTAACCTATGACATAGGCTCGGTTAGAAATTTTCCCGCTGGGCAGCCAGCCCCAGGAGTTCGCCGATCACGGCGCAGCTTTGACCCTGTCGCTCCGCCCATTTCAAGGGCTGCACCCGCAGCCCGTCCTGGAACTCTTTGATGCGCCGCCAGGAACGGGGTGGCTCCGCTGACGTTGTCTCAGTGGCAAGGTGAGATTTCAGTGAACAGGCATATTTCGCGGACGGATGTCGAACAAATCGATCACACGGATGACAGCGGGTTTGCGATAGGGCACGGCGGACCGCCATCCTCAGCAATCGCGGTAGCGCTGGCCCGTGGCCTGGAGACCAGTCGGGACAAGCACATCATCCATATAGCTCCCTCGGAACGCAGTGCCGAGGAGATCGCCGGCGCCTTGCGTCAGTTCCTGCCTGACGCGGATATCATCTTGCTGCCGTCCTGGGATTGTCTGCCCTACGACAGGGTATGGCCCACACGCGCCAATATGGGGCGAAGGCTTCGCGCGTTGCGTGAGATCGCAACGAAGCCGGATCGCCCGCGCATCGCTGTAATGTCGCTCGAAGCCATTCTGCAGCGGGTGCCGCCTGCTCCGGTCATCGCTGGCGGTTTCACAATTCTGGAGGTGGGACAAAAGCTCGACCGTGACGATTTCAGAACCAGGTCCGAAGCCATTGGCTATGTCGTCGACGAGAGGGTCGACGAACCGGGTGAGATAGCCTTTCGGGGCGATCTCATCGATATTTTCCCTGCTGGCGCGGATGGCCCCGTTCGCGTCATCGTTGGTCCCGATGCCTGCATCCGCCAGCTCAAGACCTACGACCCGCTCAGTCAGCTCAGCGATCAGGTTCGAGACTCGGTTACGGTCGGACCGGCATCCGAGCTGATCTTTAAAGCTGGTGAGCATCCTGAGCTGACAGCGATGCGCGCGACGTCGATGGAAGAGCGCCTGGTCGCATCGTATGGCGCTATGCCGTCCGTCTTCGATGCGGCTTCCAGCGCCTCGATCTCCTTCCTTGAAGGGACCGACGGGCAGCCGCTCGGCAGAGTTCTGGATCTGGTCGAGGATGCACGTCGTGCCAGGCAGGAGGCAGCCGGAACGAAAAAACCTTTGCCGGGACGATTTTACCTATCCCGTGAAGAGTGGGACGCTGCTCTGCTTAACCGCTGCTGCGTGAGACTTGCCGTTTCTGCCGTGGGAGTTCCCAAATTCTTCCGCCAGGCCCGACCCGGGCATGATTTCGCGGAATTCGTCACAAGGCAGACGAGCGCCGGAGTCAGAGTAGTGTTCACCGGCGATGCCTCTGAATTGCAGCGAGCAGATCGCCTGCTCGATAGGAGACTAGGCCGGCGGGCAGAGGAAGCGGCCGACTTGCCGCAAATCCTTTCGGCCGCAAGGGGCTCTCTGCTCAAGGCTGAATTCGTCCTCGACGAAGGGTTTGTCGACGCGCAATCCAATATCGCCGTGGTGGCCGCATCCGACCTGTTTGGTCCCGCGTTGAAGGCGAACGGGAGCGCGACCACGGGCATACTCGAACCCGAGTTGCGCATTGGCGATGTCGTCGTCCATGAAGACCATGGCCTGGGCGTGCTCGCCGCGGTCGAACAGGTCGAGTTGGCTGGCCAGCAACAGGATGTCGTCAGACTGGAATATCATGGCGGGGCTTCCTTGCTGGTTCCGGTCGACGACTTTGGACGAATATGGCGCTACGGCTCGGAACCGGAGGCAGTGTCCCTTGATCGCCTCAACGGCGAGGGCTGGCCGAAGCGACGCGAAGCTGCGTTGCGCGAGATCGACAGGCTGGCCAAACGCCTCTTGGGCCTTGCCAAAATCAGGTCCAGCCAGCCTGCCGAGATCATGAAGCCCTCCCGCACGGACTTGGCCCGTTTTGCGGCGAGATTTCCCTATACGGAGACGCCCGACCAAGCGGCCGCCATCCGCGCTGTGCTCGATGATCTTTCGTCGGGAAGAACAATGAACCGGCTCGTCTGCGGCGATGTCGGCTTCGGCAAGACAGAGGTCGCCCTGCGTGCTTGCGCCGTCGCCGCTCTCTGCGGGAAACAGGTTGCTATCATAGCACCGACAACAGTGTTGGCACGACAGCACTATGAGACGTTCAGCCGCCGCTTCGCAGGAACCGGCCTGCAGGTCGCCCACCTTTCTAGGATGGTCGGGGCTGCGGAGGCGAGAGCGGCAAAAGAGGGTCTGCGGAGCGGCCAGGTTACGGTCGTTGTGGGTACTCAGGCCCTGGCGTCCAGGAGCGTCACCTTCGCCAATCTTGGACTGCTGGTGATCGACGAGGAGCACCGGTTCGGGGTCAAGTTGAAGCGGGCCCTGCGGACCATGACGCCTCGCCTCCATACGCTGAGCATGAGCGCCACACCGATACCCCGGACGCTGCAATCGGCGTTGTCGGGCATCCAGGACGTCAGCGTTCTAAACTCTCCGCCCGCCAAAAGACGTCCCGTTCGCACGATCTTGGCAGCGTTCGATCCAGCATCGGTGCGCGCGGCCCTCCTGCGTGAATTTCACCGGGGTGGACAGAGCTTTTTCGTGGTCCCGCGGATCGAGGATATTGCCCAGGCCTGTGACCAGCTGAACAGACTGGTGCCGGAACTCGGGGTCAAGACGGCGCATGGTGAAATGAAGGGGAGACAGCTGGACGAAGTCATGGTCGGATTCGCCGACGGTGATGGCGACATTTTGTTGAGCACCGACATCATCGAGAGCGGCCTCGATGTGCCGCGGGCCAACACCATCATCGTTTGGCGCCCCGACCGGTTCGGTCTGGCGCAGTTGCACCAGCTGCGGGGCCGGGTCGGAAGGGGGGCGGTGCAGGCCGTTGCGTTTCTTCTGACCCAGCCTGGCGTTGAACTGGCCGACGGCACCAGGGCCCGGCTTTCGACGATGCTTGCGCTCGATCGGCTCGGCTCAGGCCTGGCAATCAGTCAAAGGGACCTCGACCTGCGTGGCGCCGGCGATCTTTTCGGAGAAGACCAGGCCGGGCATATGAAGCTGATCGGAGTGGGCTTGTACGAGCACTTGCTGGAGCGCGCGGTCTCGGCGGCTGGCGGAGGGGCCGACTTCGGCAAGCAACTTGCCGAGATCAATGGCTCGGGAAAGGGGGCTTTTCCCGAGAGCTATGTCGACGAGCCTACGGTGCGCGTTGGCCTCTATGCGCGGCTCTCCCGAATCCGTTCGGAGCCGGACCTCGATACATTCAGCGAAGAGCTCGAGGACCGCTTTGGAGACATGCCTGGCGAAGTAGCCCTTTTGCTGGAATTTACCAGGTTGCGAATAGCAGCGTCGGAATTGGGCGTCGGCAAAGTCGATGTGGGTCCCGAGGCCATCGCGATCACCCCTCGGAACAAGCCGTCGGCGTCCCGATGGCGGAACAGCAAGGCGTTGGGCCTGGACTACCGGAACGGCCGCCTGATTTTCAGGCCGACCCAGCCCAGCGTCTCAGGCATCGATGCGGTTCGCTTAGCGCTTGATGCCCTACGTGCAGCCCAGCCAAAGCACGAGATCTGACGAGCCTTTTGTCTCCTGGGGCCATCGGTGCGAATGGCGCTGCGGGCGGCCGTGCGTTCGCGGGGAGCGTTCAAGGCATGGTTCCGGCTTGATGGGGTGTCATGGCAGCCATGTTTTCATTCAGATGGGCCATGATCCAGATAGAGCCCAGAACCACCAGCGCGACGATCAGCACGCCGAAGGCCAGGGCCAGGATGTTGTTGGTGTTATCCGGCCCGGTGGTCAGGTGCAGAAAGAAGACAAGATGAACGCCCATCTGCGCAACAGCGAGCACCACCAGGGCCGAGATGACCGCGGGCTGGTAAATCAGATCGGTTCGCGCCGCCAGGAATGACGCGATCGTGAGCAGAATGGCCAGCCCGAAGCCGAGCACATAGCCCGAGAGGCCCCCAGCGGTTTCGTGCTCGCTTATGTGTTCCTCGCCCGGCGCTGAATCGCGGCGGTCCTGCAACTCGCCGGTCTTGCTCTCGATCTCGGTCATGACGATGCTCCCAGCAGATAGACCAGGGTGAAGATGGCAACCCAGATGATGTCGAGGGCGTGCCAGAAGAGCCCGAAGCAGTGGAGCCGCCGCAAAATGTCGGGCCGAAAGCCCTTGACCCACAGCTGCGCCATCATCGTTCCCAGCCAGAGCAGGCCGAGACCGACATGGGCACCGTGGCAGCCAACGAGCGCAAAGAAGGCAGAAAGAAATGCGCTGCGCGAGGGGCCTGCCTGCTCGCCGATCATTGCCGCGAACTCCTGTAGTTCCAGGAACAGGAACGCTGCCCCGAGCAACCCCGTGACGAGAAGCCAGAACTGCGTGGCAGCCATTGATCTGCGACGGGTGGCGAGTGTTGCCACGCCGCCGGTGAAGCTCGAAGTGAGCAGAAGGCCCGTCTGGACCGCAACCCGTGTCGGTTCGAACAGATCCTTGCCTGTCGGTCCGCCGGCGGTTGCCTTGGCCAGCACGGCGTAGGCGGCGAAAAATGCCGAGAACATGATGATGTCGGACAGGAGAAAGATCCAGAAGCCGTAGGTCACCGTGACGAACTTTGAGGCCGGGCCGCCTTCTCCGTGGCCCGTCGCAGAGCGCACCGCATGCCGACCGGTGTGATTAAGCCGATACGGGTCCCGTGCCTGGGTGCCGGCGCTGATGTCGCCGGAGAATGCGTGATCGCTCATGCCGGGCGCTCCCACCCGCGCAACCGGGCAAACTGGGCTGCCTTGTGGTCATGGTCGATGCGGGCGACCTCGTCGACAGGGATCTCGTAGTCTCCATGATCGCGCCAGGCGAATACGACGAAGGTTGCGTAGGCGCCGATGAAGCCGACGATCGCCAGCCACCATATATGCCAGATCAGCGCGAAGCCGATCAGTGTGCTGAAGAAGGCGGTGACGAAGCCAGTCGGGCTGTTGCGAGGCATCTCGATCGGCTCATATGCCTTTTCCTCGTCCGAGCTCTGTCCGATCCCTCGTTGCTTGATGCTCCAGTAGGGCTCTTCGTCTTCCACGTGAGGCAGCCGTGCATAATTGAAGACAGGAGGAGGAGAAGATGTCGACCACTCCAGCGAACGCCCGTCCCACGGGTCGCCGGTTTCGTCGCGAAACTTGTCGCGATGCCGGATCGAAACGAAAAGCTGTGTGATCTGCAGCGCCGCGCCGGCGATCATCACCACCACGCCGAAAGCGGCCACCACCAGCCACGGTCCCCAAAGGTCCATATCGATATGTTGCAGGCGCCGCGTCATGCCGAGCAGACCGACAATATAGAGCGGTACGAAGACCAGCATGTAGCCGGCCAAGGTGACCCAAAATGCCGCCTTTCCCCAGCCTTCGTGCAAACGGAAGCCGAACGCCTTGGGGAACCAGTAGGTGAAGCCGGCGAATGCTCCAAACAACACGCCCGAGATGATGACGTTATGGAAATGCGCGACGAGGAAAAGGGAATTGTGTAGCACGAAGTCGGCCGGCGGGACGGCAAGCAGGACGCCAGTCATGCCGCCGACGGTGAAGGTGGTCACGAAAGCCAGTGCCCAAAGCATCGGCGTGTCGAAACGAACGCGCCCGCCATACATGGTGAAGAGCCAGTTGTAGATTTTCACACCGGTTCCCACGGCAATGACCGACGTGGCGATGCCGAAGGCGGCATTAACATCCGCTCCGGCACCCATGGTGAAGAAGTGATGCAGCCAGACCATGAACGAGACGATGCAGATGAACATCGTGGCCGCGACCATCGAACGGTATCCGAACAGCGGCTTCGATGAAAAAGTCGAGAAAATCTCGGAAAAGATTCCGAAGGCGGGAAGCACCAGGATGTATACTTCGGGATGGCCCCACGCCCAGATCAGGTTGACGAACATCATCTGATTTCCACCAGCTTCGTTGGTGAAGAAGTGGAAGCCGAGATACCGGTCCAGCGTCAGCATTGCGAGCGTGGCGGTAAGGATCGGGAAGGCTGCGACAATGAGCAGGTTGGACGCGAGCGAGGTCCAACAGAACATCGGCATTCGCAGATAGCCCATTCCCGGCGCCCGCATCTTGAGGATGGTCGTCACCAGGTTGACGCCGGTGAGCAGCGTGCCGACGCCGGAGATCTGGATCGCCCACAGATAATAATCGACACCGACGCCCGGCGAGTAGGCGGTTTCCGACAAAGGGGCATAGGGCAGCCAGCCGGTGCGCGCGAACTCGCCGATCACAAGCGAGATGTTGACCAGCAGGGCTCCGGAAGCCGTCAGCCAGAAGCTGACGGAATTGAGCGTCGGAAAAGCGACATCGCGTACACCAAGCTGCAGCGGCACGACGAAATTCATCAGGCCAATCATGAACGGCATCGCGGCGAAGAAGATCATGATCGTGCCGTGCGCGGAAAAGATCTGGTCGTAATGCTCCGGCGGGAGGTAGCCCGGCCCGTGAATCGCCAGCACCTGTTGTGTGCGCATCATGATAGCATCGATAAAACCACGAAGAAGCATGAGCATCGCCAGCACAATGTACATCACGCCGATGCGCTTGTGGTCGACCGAGCTTATCCACTCGCTCCACAGATATGGCCAGTACCCCTTCACCGTTATCCAGCCAAGCACGGCGGCTGCTGCCAGAAAGACGCCAAGGGCTGCGCCGAGGGGGATGGGTTGATCGAAAGGAACGGCCGACCAGTCGAGCTTGCCCAGCATCGTCATTCTGCGCCTTGTGGATGATGGGTCATCGTTGCCGCCGCCGCGGGTAATGCCCTTGGGCTCACCTGTGGCTCGCCGCTGGCTGCGCTCTCAGCAGGCCCCGGACCCGGTGGGAGCGTCTGCTGAACGACCGCTTCGAACAGCCCAGGCTGGACATGACCGAAGGAAGCCGGCGCCACATTTGTGCTTTGCCGGGCGAGTTCGCGATAGGCGTTGGCGTTGAGCACGCCGCCCCCGCCACGCAGCGATGACGCCCAGCGGGTGAAGGCATCGGCTGAAACCGCGCTCACACTGAAATTCATATCCGAGAAGCCGTCGCCGCTGAAGTGCGCCGACTGGCCGAAAAAGCTGCCCTCGCGGTCGGCCTGCAGATGCAATTCGGTCTGCATGCCGTTCATGACGTAGACCATGCTGCCAAGCTGGGGCACGAAGAACGTGTTCATCACGCTGGCCGAGGTCAACTTGAAACGCACTGGAACACCGGCGGGGATAACCAGTTGATTGACAGCGCCCACGCCCTGCTCGGGATAGAGGAACAGCCATTTCCAGTCGAGCGCCACCACCTGAATGTCGAGCGGCGGCTGGCTAGAAGGGATCGGTTTGCGCGGATCGAGCTGATACGATCCGTAGTAGATCAGACC
Source organism: Mesorhizobium sp. M0478 (assembly GCF_040321305.1). Classification (NCBI taxonomy): domain Bacteria; kingdom Pseudomonadati; phylum Pseudomonadota; class Alphaproteobacteria; order Hyphomicrobiales; family Phyllobacteriaceae; genus Mesorhizobium; species Mesorhizobium sp. M0478. Next base: position 423,747 of record NZ_JAMYRH010000004.1, on the reverse strand, counting down.
GCCAATGAACAGGATGGTGAGCGTCGGGATCGACCAGACGATCAACTCCACGCGTCCCGAATAGGTGAACTCCGGGTTATAGCGGGCGTTGCTGTTCGAGGCGCGGAACTTCCAGGCGAATGCCAGAAGTGCAACAAGCGTGGGAACAACGATCACCAGCATCACCGCCAGCGAGTTCAAAAGGATCGTGCGATTACCGACACCAATTGGTCCTTGGGGATCGAGCACTCCCCCCGCGCAACCGGGCAAGAATGCGCCTCCGACGATCCAGAGCAGTTGGCGTGTCAACTTAGGGCTGGATGGCAAGAACACCGGCTCTGCAATCTCTCTTTGCGGGAACGCGGGCTAGAGGCATGCGTTCGTCGGGTTTCCATCTGAGCCTCCCCATGGCGCGGAACCTCGCGGCACTTCGCAGGGTGTCGCCACCTGAGCGAGTGCCCCAACTGTCGCCGGCCGGGTTTGTTCCGCTGGACCGAGTTACTCTGTCCGATGGTCCCGCGTTGGCCAATCCACCATAATTTCAGAACGATGGCGGCTCGATTGGCCTAGCTATCGGCGACGCTGGCTCGCGCACGAATTTCAATTTCGGCGGGACGGCGAATACCCTGAATCGCTCAGCCAGGTTATCGAGAGCCTGCCGCATGCCCACTCCCGCAGCAGCCGCACCGTGTCCACTGATGACCATCTGGGGGCCCAAGGCAGCCAGATGCTTCACGGACCTTTCCGCTGCATCCCAGTCTGGCGTGAAATAGCGCGGCGGACCGTGCATCTCGAGATCCTGAATGGCGACTTCATAGACCGACTCCTGACCGGTGGTGATGAAAGCGTCTCCTACGATGAGCGAGCGGTCTTGCTCGCGCCAGAGCGAGATATGCCCAGGGGCATGTCCGGGTGTGTGCAGCCATTGCCATCCGGGCATTCCGGGGATCGATCCATCGGCGGGCAAGGGTTCCAAACGGCTGCCAAGATCGATTGGCCCGCGTGGAAAAAGCGGTGAAAGCAGCGCCATCAGTCCACCCCCAACCCAGGGATCCGGTGGCGGATAGGATGTGGTTCCGTCCAAATAGGGGTGCTCGAGTGGATGGGCGAAGACAGGCACGTCCCAGCCATTTGCGAGTTCTAGAACCGTTCCCACATGGTCGAAATGGCCATGGGTCAGGATGATTGCAGCCGGCCGTGCGTTGACGCCGAACCGCTTTTCCGCGACCGCTAGAATGCTGCTGCGAGACGTCGGCAACCCGGTATCGATCAACACCCAGTTCCGATCTCCGCTGCCCGGTGCGCCGAAGAACACGACATTGACGATTGCTAGCCGCAAGTAACCCAGGTCCGGTGCGATGCTCCAAGCGCCGTCGCCACGATCCTCGCGCCTGGCGTGGTCGATCTCGGAAAGTCGAATCTGAACGGTCATGTGATCCCATGCCTCTGTTGTTGCTGAGCAGCCGCTCGAGTGGATGATGGCGGCGGTACATCGCCCCGAACTTGGGACGGGCCTCCTTGTTCCTCATTTGCCACGTGGCTCCCGGACAGTTCACCACCGGAACAAAGGCTCTACCAATGGGTTCGGCACTACCCGGCCACGCAAGGACGAGCTGGACTGAGCAACGAACATGGGGCGCGCCCGACTGAATTCGGTATTTCGCCAACGCGGTTCCCGGTCCGGACAAGGCGGCCGAGTTCGAAGCCGATTGCCCAAAGGAGACTTCGAAAAATGAGCGAAGTGGGACGCCAGACGGAGGCCTCGGTTCCGGAAGCTTCGCGCTTCGCCAGTTTTTTCATGGCAGGCTTTGAATGCTCCTCGCACCGGCGCAAGGACGGCGTTCGCCTCGATCTTATTCGTGCGACCTCGCATAATTTGCATGCCCTGGGCGACTACCGCGGCTGCGCCGAACTCGGCCTTCGCACCATCCGCGACGGCCTGCGTTGGCATTTGATCGAAACCGCTCCCGGAACCTATGACTGGTCAAGTTGGGCGCCAATGGTGGAGGCAGCCCGATCGGCAGGTGTTCAGGTAATCTGGGACATCTTTCACTACGGATCTCCGGACCATGTCGATCAGGGCTCGCTGCATTTCATCGACGCCTATGCCTCGTTCGCGGCAGAAGCCGTCAAGGTACACCGTTCGATCACCGGAACATCGCCTCTGTTGTGTCCCATCAACGAAATCTCCTTTTTCGCATGGGCTGTTGAGGTCGGCTATTTCCCGCGCGTGGGGCCGAACAAACGTGGATGGTTCAAGCGGCACCTCGTGAAGGCCGCCATCGCGGGTGTTCGTGCAATGCGGGAGATCGACCCCGCCTGCAGATTTGTCTGGGCCGAGCCGCTTATCCATATCGCCCCTCGCGACCGAACCCGCAGCGAACGGCGCCGGGCCGAAAACGCCCGACAGGGGCAGTTCGAAGCTTACGACATGTTGCTGGGCCGCGTCGAACCTGAGTTGGGCGGGAGCGAAGATGTTGTCGATGTCGTGGGCTTGAATTTTTATCCGCACAATCAATGGTACGTAAACGGGCCGACGATTCCGATGGGACACCACGAGTACCGCGCCCTGTCGGAAATGTTGCTAGAAGTTGCTCACCGGTACGGCAAGCCGATGTTCATTGCGGAGACCGGTTCCGAGGGATCCGGCGGGCCGGCTTGGCTCCACTATGTCTGCGACGAGGTGCGTTCCGCAATCAGTCTCGGAGCGCCGATCGAGGGTATTTGCCTGTACCCGATAACGGCCTACCCGGGCTGGGACAATTCGCGACATGCCGAGGTCGGTTTGTTTTCCGTCATCCAGGCTGATGGCAGGCGACACCTGCGCAAACCCACAGCAGATGAACTGGCCCGTCAGCAAGCTCTTCTCGTGGCGGACACGACGCCTTGAAGGGGCCTACAAACGGGGGAGGGGCGGGCGGGCGTCTGTTTCGAAACGCCGCCCGCGCCGGTGCGGTGCATCAGCTTTTTGCAGTCGCCCCAGCCTCGCGCAGCCTGGCATATCGCATGGTAACGTCGCTCAGATTTTCCTTGAGCCAGTTGGCCATGGCTTCCTCTTCGTTCAGGTTCTGCTTGAGGGCCCTTTCAGCATCCTGGAAGCCCCCGGCGTCGGCCAGTACCAGCAGCGAATTGTAGGCAGCGATCTCGTAGTTCTCGAATGCGAAATTCGCCAGGCTGTTCTTGATGATCTCGTCGCCGGCCATCGAATGTCCAATGGCGGCCACGCTGCCAACCATCGACAAGGCAGTGTCCTTGAGGGTGGAGTGCTCCTCACCAAGGCCCTCCAGGACGGACTCGAGTCTCGTGATCTGGCCTTCGGTTTCCTGAATGTGCCGGCGCAAGCGATCGGCCACCTCCGGATAGTTCTCTATACGCTCGACCTGAGGCTTCATGATCGACAGCGCTTGATTCTCCATGGCGTGCGCGTTGCGCAAGCCGACGATAAATATCTCACGGCTTTCCGAGTTGAAGTTTGTATCCATCGAGTTTCTCCTTCTGATACCCGCCCGATCTTCCGTCTTGGAAGAAACTATCTTCTCGGCTCGGCCAACAACGGCTCCTCCGTGCGTGCCCAGGCCGGGAGGCTTTTTTGGATGCGCGCGAAAGTGGCCAGAGCCTGTCCCACTACCTGGTCCATGTTGTAATAGCGGTAAGTTGCAAGCCGACCGACAAACCACACGTCTGGGCAGCTTGCCGCGAGCGCTTCATAGCGCTTATAGAGCACTTCGTTTTCGGGCCGGGGCACGGGATAGTACGGGTCCCCGATGTCCGTGGGGTATTCGTAGGTCAGGCTGGTCCGCGAACTCTGCTGGCCGGTCAGATGTTTGTACTCGGTAATGCGCGTGTAATCTTCCGTCTGGGGATAATTGACCACGGCAACCGGCTGAAATTGCTCGCAATCCAGTGTGACGTGCTCGAAACGAAGCGAACGGTACGGAAGGTGCCCGAGCTGCCAGCCGAAATATTCATCGATCGGGCCGGTATAAACCATGCGCCTGAACGGTATCTTCTCACGAATTTCACGGAAGTCGGTCTGCAGCATGATCTTGATGTTTGGATGATCGAGCATGCGTTCGAACATCCGCGTGTACCCGCCGGCCGGCATTTTCTGGAAGCTGTCGCTGAAATAGCGGTCGTCACGGTTGGTCCTGGTCGGCACTCGTGCCGTGACGGATTTGCTCAGCTGACTGGGATCGACGCCCCATTGCTTTCTAGTGTAGCCGCGGAAGAATTTTTCATAGAGCTCGCGCCCCACGGTGCTGACGACGACGTCCTCAGCCGTTCGGACGTCCTCCACCGTTTCGCGTCGCGACGCGAAGAAATCCTCCAGCTGTGCCGAGGTCAGGTCCAGCCCGTAAAGCCGGTTGATGGTGTCGAGATTGATCGGGATGGGAACCAGTTGCCCGTCTACGGCCGCCAACACCCTGTGCTCGTACGGCCGCCATTGCGTGAACTGCGAAAGGTAGTCCACTATGGCTTGGCTGTTGGTGTGGAAGATGTGCGGGCCGTAGCGATGGATGAGGATGCCGGCTTCATTGTAGCAGTCATAGGCGTTGCCTCCGACATGGCTGCGGCGATCGATCAGCAAAACGCTTTCCTGACGCTGCGACGCTATCCTTTCGGCAAGCACGCTGCCGGCGAAACCCGCGCCGACGATCAGCCAATCGAACATGGCTATGCACTCCTGCGAAGGGGCACGACCTTCTTGCGTTGATAGGCGCGCTCAATGTGAGCTGCCATGGCATTCCATGTCCGTTCCCAGGACATGTCCGCAAGATAGGCATCGACTTGCTGCAGGAGCATCTGACGCGGTCGCGAAAGGACGGAGCGCAGCTTGATTTCCAGATCGTCACAGTCGGCGATTTCCACCAGCCCGGCAGCACCGTAACTGCGAACCACGTCGACGATTGCCGTCGAGATCACCGGCAGACCCGCCGCGAGAAATTCCGGCGTCTTGGTCGGGCTGATGAAACGCGTCGCCTCGTTGAGGGCAAACGGCATCCATCCGGCGTCCCAATGGCGCAAATAGTCGGGCAGATCGCAGTAGGCTTTCGGCCCAAGCCAATGAAGGTTTTCGGCTTGCGGCAGGCTTGCAGGGTCGATCTTGACAACCGGACCGAGCATGACGAAATGCACGTCCGGCATTGTCTTTGCCGCTAGCGCCACGAGATCGACGTCCAGCCGCTCGTCGATGACGCCGAAATATCCAACCCTCGGGGAAGGAATGCCCGCCTGGTCGGCTGGGTCCCTTCCTGGCCGTCTTGCGGTGTGAAAGTGCCTCACATCGATGCTGCTCGGAAATGGAAAGATGGCGGGATGGAGGTGACGCTTGGTCTCGAACAAGCTTAGACCACCGGTGAAAACGAGATCCGCGCGGCGAAGAAGCGCCTTTTCCATCTGGCCCAGCTCGGGGGGCGCATTCCTGAACGCAGAGAGTTCGTCCATGCAGTCATAGACGCATATGTCTGGGTCGAGGAATTCCGTAAAGCGAAGAGCCATTGGGGTGTAGTACCAGGCGATCAGCCGGCTATGCGGCATAGAAGCGATGGTCTGCTGCACAAATCTCCGCTGGACGGCATCTGCTTTCGCGGCCGAGGTGCCAAGCGGCAGCACTGGTGTGACAATCAGAATGTTTTCCGATGCCACGCTCGTCCGCATCAGCGGCTGCGGCAATTCTTCGAAAACGGGTTCTTCAAAGTAGACCACTCGCTGCTGAGCGGATGCGAGAGTGAGGAGATGCTGCGGACGCTGGTGAACAAAATTCCATCGTAAGTGGGAGAAGCAAACCAGTATATTTTCGCGACGAACATATTGACTGCCGGTTACCCCGCCAAAGGCCGCTTCCATTGACATACTCCCTCTGTGACACTATTTATGTTACGATTAACATTTGTTAATCGCGAATGGAGAGAACTACTTAGTTCCAGCTCCTAACTTTCGATCAGGTGAGTTGTTCCAACTGAAATGAAGAAGGCCCGGTCGCCCGCTTGGTCCACGCACGAAGCGGGATCTGGTTGCGGAGGCGAGGGCGGCTGTCGGAACCCGGCCGCCACTGAAAGCGTGGTTGAACGAGGAATGCTGGTGGACAGCGGCATTGCCGTATTTGCGTTGAACTCGTTGGCTATAGAATGTGCCTAACATCAATGATTCGCCTGTATCTCTGCGCGTCTCCGACTGCCGAGGCGAATTCCGGGGCTGACATGAACATCAACTTTGAAACCAACGTTTTTCCACTGTTTCATCCGCAAAGCGTGGATGATCTCAAGGACCCGTGTCCTGTCTTCGATGGCCGTGTCTGGCACGTCTTCGGGTCAAGCGGCACGGTCACCACCGAGACGTGGAGAATCTTGCATGCCACGGCGCCCGATCTTTATGGGCCGTGGGCCGAGCATGATCCGATCGAACTTCCAATCAACGGCACTGGTGTTGCGGCTCCCGGTGTGACCCACGAGTGCGGCGTCTTCCACATGTTCATCCAGACGGAATTCATGAAGTCGGGTGGCCGTTGCGAGCATGCGGTTTCCAACGACGGGTTCCATTGGGTAGTCCTCAGTCCGGCCATTCTGGCCATCCCGGACACGGAAGAGGACGGCATTTACGATCCACATCCAGCAGTCATCGGAGGTGGGCGCTACCTGGTTTATTCGGCTATGCCAAAATTCACGAGGGTGCCTCAGCCCGACATCTATCTGGCACGTAGCCAGTCCGACTCGTGGTTCGGTCCGTGGAAGCGGATCGGCAAAATCCTCGACCACAACGATGTTCCCCACCATAACACCAGAGATGATCCCGACTACGAATGGGGCATTGAGGGCGCGCAACTGATCGAGCTGCCGGACGGCCGGGTGCTTCTCAACGCCACTTGCTTTCTTCCGAATGGCCTTCGGGGAAACCGGCAACGGGTGTTTTTTGCCATCGCCGACGAGGTCAGCGGGCCTTACGTTTCGATCGGCCCGGTGCTGGAGCCAGGTCAACCGGGCGAGAACGGCCACTCGACGGTGATGATCGATGGCAGTCAGCTTTCACTGTTCTACCAGAGCCGGGTTGCCACAACCGATCACCGATGGCGCTATGGTTTAGCCAGATGCGACGTCGCTCTCTTTTCAAAGGTCGCGTGATTTCCAGGCTGCCATTAGCGCCTTGAGGCCGATGCGCGTCATGCAACTCCGGAGGGTTGAAGGTGATCCGCGTCGGTGACGGTAGCAAAGTGTCATCCGACGCAGTAGGAGACACGACATGGCCGATGCGGATCGACGATTGCCGCGATCGCACTGGCGGGAGGCAAGTCGGGAAGGCCGGCCTTAACTCTGTCGCTTTTAGCGCAATGACTTGAGCCGTTCGTCAATTTTCTCAGTGGCATTGATGACACCGCCAGATGCCCTGCCAATGAGCTCATAGCTATTTCTTCGGTCCCTTGACAGGGAATGTCGCGTCGCCGTCTTTTTTGCCGGAGATCACCCGCGGATCGGCGCTGGCGACGCCATCGTTTCCGCCGCCCTTGTGGTCCTTTTCCGACTGACCCTTAGCGTCCTGCTCGGGTGTCCGTCTTGATGTTCGAAGCGTCTTGTCCGCCATCATGGCCTCGCGTTTGCCATCCAAACTTCCGGCAATTTCGAAAGTTCCACCGCTTTAGCAAGCCGAAGGACCCAGTGAGTTGGAACGTCGTGGCGGGACGTGAGTTGTAAGCGAGGATATTCACCCGCAGGAGGACGCTTATGGCTAACCGCCGAGAGCAGCAGACGGACCTCACGCCCGCCGAGGCAACAGACCGCATCTGGGAACTCGCCGAGGACATCGACGTCTGCATGTTTGTGACCTGGGACGGCGAGTACAATCGAGCCCGTCCGCTATCTGCGCGTGTGGTCCGTGAAGAAAACGCCATATACTTCCTCGTCAATGACGACAGCGCCAAGAGCGAGCAACTGTCGACCTATCCAAAGGTCACATTGGCCTGGAGTGACAACAGCCACTACAAATACGTCACGATGTCAGGCCCGGCCACAGTGACAAATGATAGGGAAAAGATCACCGAACTCTGGGAGAAAACTGACGCAGCCTGGTGGGATAATGCCGATGATCCCGAGATTCGTCTGATAACGGTCAAACCCGACGAAGGCGAATTGTGGGACAGCCCGGGGCTAATCATGGCTACCGCAACGATGGTGTTTGCGGCCGTTACCGGCGCCAAGCCGAATGTGGGCGACAACGCAAAGGTCGAGCTCTGAGCGAGCGGCTAAACTAACCTCTGCTTTAGAGGCAGCGTCGATGAGCATTTTGGAAACCAGCAAGAAAGTGATCGAGAACGTCACCGGTTTCGCAAGACCGCGCAAGCAAGCTGTCGCCGGATTTGTGAGGCAGCGAAAGTCGAATGAGTTCTGGTTCAAGGATGATGGACTTGTACCCAATCATCCAGCATGGCCGCTCGTCGTTTATCGAGGCGCCGTCGAATTGCCCGAAGGACTTGATCCAGCAGCCGTCATGGAGGTGCTTTTCGAGGCAAACGGATGGGGCGATAGCTGGCGAAACGGCATCTATGATTATGTTCACTATCATTCGCAAATACACGAGGTTCTGGGCATTGCGCGCGGAAACGCTGAAGTCCGGTTTGGCGGCAAGAAAGGACGAACGCTGTCGCTGAAGGCCGGTGACGTCGCGGTCCTCCCGGCAGGCACCGGGCACCAATGCCTCTTGGCATCCGATGATTTTTTGGTTGTCGGCGCGTATCCTCCGTTTGGGACTTATGACGAATGTAGGAGCAAGGATCAGCATAGCGGTGCGCTCGCAACGATCCCCAGGGTGGGGCGTCCGCGTAAGGATCCTGCATATGGGAGCCAAGGTCCGCTGCTGAAAAGTTGGAAGCGCTAATCTAGTCGTCGGGGTCGAAAGCCTTGGCAACCGCATCTTTCTCAGCCTGCGGCAGGACTGTCATTGTGAGAATGAACGCTGACAGCAGGAGACAGACGCCATTCGTGATTATGATCGGCCACTCTGCCTTCATGATGCCGAAGGCCAGCCACAAGGCGAAGCCCAACACAGTGATGGCATACATCGGTGCGGAGATGCCGCTTGTCTCTCGTGTCCTGATGATTTTCCAGGCTTGCGGGGTGAAACTGCTCATCGAGCAGACAGTCGCGAGATAGCCGATGAGCGTGACTGTCTACATGGAAGCGGCCCTGACCTACGTCGCAGATACGCGCTTGAGATCAGATACGCGGACCACGCCGTGCTGGCTGACAAAGGTCAGGGTGGAGTCCGTGCTCTGGCTCTGCGAAACACCGGATATGCGATGGTCGCCTGTGTCATAAATCTCCATCTTTCCATGATCGTCCATGACCAGGCGGCTTTGCTCAGGAAACGCTGCGTAGCGCATATTGTTTTGAGAACCAGCGGCAGACGGGCTCCCAAACTCCTCAGGCCACCATGAGCCGGCGTGGGCCATAGCTGCAGAACGATAGCTCGTGTCGTCGCGTTGTGGCTTGGCGGGATGATCGCGCAGGTAGGCCGAGAGCTCCGCCGCGATAGTGTTGAGCTTCGCCTTGAGGCTGTCATCGAACATGTCGCCGACCATCGTCATGCCGGAGGACCATTGTGACATTCCTCCGAAGTCGACGTGGCTGAACTGGGCCATGGTTCCACCACCACGCCGCAACGCCTCAAGGACAGCCATGACAGCGCCATCAGTGACGCCATGCTGGCGTGCAAGGCGCGCAATCAGTTCAGCTTCCTTTTGAGTGGTTGTCATCATTGCGTCCTTGATCGCTTGGCGCCGGCAGTCCTCATTGTTGACGATAGACATGCGCGGCCAAATGTAATCACGAAGGAGCGCCACCAGGTCTTCAGGCTCCTTGCCGAGGAAGCTCAATCAAGTTCTATCCAGGCTGGCGCATGATCGCTCGGCTTGTCCCATGCACGCGTTTCGGCATCTACTCCGGCATTCTTCAGGCGATCCAATAGGGATGAACTCAGCAAGAGATGGTCCATCCGGAGCCCGGAACTCCGATCGTACCCGCCGCGGTAGGAGAAGTTCCAATAGGTGTAAATTCCCTTTTCTGGATGAATGCGACGAACCGCATCGATCCAGCCCTGAGCAAGCATTTCGGCGTACGCGCTCCGGCTCTCGGGGAAGTAAACGGCATCGCCAACCCAGCGCCCCGGCACCGCCGCGTCGATCGGGCCTGGAACGACGTTATAGTCGCCGCACAGGATGGTCGGTGAGCTATCGCCGAGCAGCACCTGGCCATAGGTGATCAAACGTCGGAACCAGCGAAGTTTGTAGTCGAACTTCGGCCCCGGCGCTGGATTGCCATTGGGCAAATACAGGCAGCCGACAACAAGCCCATTCACATCTGCCTCGATGTAGCGGCTGTGCGAATCGTCGGAATCGCCCGGCAGACCTCGACGACGTTCCAGCGGCTCAATCCCGCGAGCGAGGATTGCCACGCCATTGTAGGACTTCTGTCCGTGCCAGATTGCGCCATAGCCGGCGTTTCTAATCGCATCGACGGGAAATTTTTCGTCAGAGGTCTTCAGTTCTTGAAGGCAGACGATGTCATAGCCGGTTTCGCCAAGCCACTTGAGAAGCACTGGCAGTCGGCCGTTGACGCCATTGACGTTGAAGGTTGCGATGCGGGTCATCTCGACGATTTAACGTCTTTGCGCCGCTTCGATGCGACCTAGAGTCGGTAGCCAAATCTTGCCTTTTGTCATCGTCCATCTGCATTTTTGCTCGAAGCATTGGTGCTTTGACCGGAAGCAGCGGATGTCTTTGCATCTTTGGAATGCGCGGCAATTGCCGGACCCGCGCCGGTAGCTTTCCGCATATCGCCGCTCCCCTTGCCGTCAGTCGATTTCTTGCTCAACAGTCCTGAGAAATATTTTCCAAAGAAGCCCATCCGACTCTCCATCTTGGCGCTCATTCGGCGGCTTTGCGGGCCCTGAACTCATCTCTGCGCTGTTCTCGCAGCTGCCGAGGACCGCTGCGCGAACCGCCAAGCGCGCGGCGCCTGACCAGCGCGGCCGAACACTCAAGCAGGAAACATTCCAGTCCTTTGTAGATATGCGTGATCATGTCCTTCATCTCCCGGGACCGCCTCGGCACATGGGTCGCCGAGGCGGTTGGGTAGGCGATCAATCAAGCCGCTTTCCGTTCTGCCGCTCGTTCGTTGACGCCGGCTTCACCGAGGGCAGTCAACGCCTCGTCGGTGGCCTTCTCCTCTTCAAGTGTCGCATTGAGGAGCGCAACCACGTCGTCCTTGCCGAGCGTCGTAGCCCAGGCGATCAGGGTTCCATACCTGGCGATCTCGTAGTGCTCCACGGCTTGCGCGGCACCGACGAGCCCTGCATCGAGCGAAGTCGAACCCTTGTACTCCTGAAGGATTTCAGATCCTTCCTCCAGGATGCCGTCGATCGCCGGGCAGGTTTTGCCGCGCGCGGCAGCGCCGAGAATCTCGAAGACCTCCTCCAGACGTTCGACCTGCCCCTCGGTTTCAGCGAGGTGCTTCTCGAATGCTGCCGAAACTTGCTCTTCGGATGCGCCTTTGGCCATCTTCGGCAAGGCTTTCAGAATTTTCTTCTCGGCATAGTAGATGTCTTTGAGGCCATCGAGGAAAAGGTCCTCCAGGTCCTTGTTGTTGCCATTGGCTTTCTTGGCAGTGGGCATTGTGCCGTCTCCTCTGTTGAAAATTGCCCGTCGCGAGCATTTTCTTAACTCGGAAACCCGAACCCGGTTCCGGCATAATGGAGATATCTAAATTTAAAGGGTCGTGCGCTTCAGTGAGAACAACGACCACGTCATTCTCGTCGAAGAGCCGCGGCGGGGCGCACGCCATCGGGCTCTCGCCAACAGTTCACGGTGTGAGGGGCTGGGACTACAGGAGAAGCAAGTTCCGCGGCGGCAGCAGAGCAGTCGGGGCAACGCCTCTCAAGCCTCCTGACCGCTCTGCAGCCGCTTGATTGCTGGGCCCCGCTTGCATCCAGGAATTGGGTGATTGGACGCTGCGTATGCAACCAGAATACCTCAGAATGGTTCTAGCTATGATTTGAGCGGGATGGCGCGAGCGCCGTCCAAAGGTGGCAATTTTCATGGACGTATCGGTTTCGCGAACCGCAGACCACAACATCAAGGCCGGCAAGAGCGGCTTGCTGCTTGTCTCGGACAATTATGACGCTTTCGCCGTGCGCGTGCTGGCGGCAAGGAGCGCTGAGCGCAGCCTCGACCTGATGTATTACCTTTGGCATGATGACCACACCGGCCGCTTGCTGCTTCGCGAGGTTTTTCGAGCTGCTGAGCGCGGTGTTCGGGTGCGCATGCTCCTTGACGACGTCAATCCGCGTAAAAATGATGCGGCATATCTGGCGCTGAACAACCATCCAAACATCGAATTGAAGTTGTTCAATCCGAGCGGTATCAGGCGCGGCCGGATCATGCGTGGTGTGGAAGTGCTGTTGCGGCTCTTTGCATTGACACGACGGATGCACAACAAGGCTTGGATCGTTGACGACAAATTTGCCATTGTCGGCGGTCGGAATGTTGGCGATGCCTATTTCGATGCGGCAGAAACCAATTTCCGGGACCTCGATCTGCTGCTCCTGGGGCCTGCGGTACGGCAAACCGCGGCGATATTCGATGCCTTCTGGGCTTGCAATGAAGCCAAGCCAATCAAAACCTTGGGATCAGTGGCTGAGCATGAGCATGCCAAATGGCTTGAAGGAAGCGATACCGGCCCCGATCCCAAATTCTTGAACGGCATCGGCAACCGGGGCTCGATCACGGAGTTTATTGCGGCCAGCAACGACGTTCATTGGGTGGATGGCGTGCGGGTCATTTCCGATCCGCCGGAGAAGGTTCGTGGTTGGAGACGTCGCAGCTGGCTTATGAAAGAGCTGCGTCCGATCATCCAATCCACGCGCGGGTGTCTGGAAATTGTGTCGCCCTATTTCATCCCCGGCAAAAGGGGCACAGCGATCTTGCTGGACCTTGTCGGCGCCGGTGTTGACGTTTCGGTTCTGACCAATTCCCTGGCCGCCACGGACGTCGCCGCAGTCCATGGCGCTTACGCAAATTATCGCAAGCGGCTGCTGAGGAATGGCGTCAATATTTTCGAGCTTCAGCCGTTCAACCGGCGCTCGGCAATCTCGGTGTTTGGCTCGAAGGGCGCCAGTCTGCATACGAAAGCTTTCACCGTCGACGACAATATCGGCTTCGTCGGTTCCTTCAATTTCGATCCACGGTCAGTGTCCTTGAACTCGGAAATGGGCGTGCTGTTTGAGGATCCGAAATTGGTCGCCGAGTTGCGGCATCGATTCCAATCGGAAATATCTCCGGAAACAAGCTATCGGCTCGAACTGAAACACAATGTCCTGCATTGGCATGGATGCGGCGAAGGCAAGATTCAGGACTATACGCATGAACCAGAAGCCGGATTTTTTCGCCGTATCCTGGCGGTCTTCGTCCGTCACCTCCCGATCGAATCTCAGCTCTAGCATCCGACGATGGCCGAGGACCTCGCGATCTCAGCAAATTGCCCTGCCGGGGATCGCGTGAGCGAAACGTGAAACCCTGATCTACCACGGGTCAGCCAGACCGCATCACACCCGGTTCTTCGACAACCGCGTCGCCAGTCCCATGCTGTCCGGCGTCCGGATCACTCGGCAACACGTCGGAAAAATTGACTGTGGCGACCAGATATCCGGCTTCATCGTAGACCTTGATAGTCGATCCCGATTGCTTGGTTCCTGACCCAGGTTCCGCCGCCACCGCTACGCGCGCCATCTCTATTGCTCTTGGACTGGCCATCTCCGCACTCGCTAGCTCTTCCTGGAAAGCAGTAGTCTGGCCGGATACTGTCGTCTCAAAGCGAAATTTTGGCATGGGCAACCTCCTGTTCCTATGCAATTCCGGTGTCCGGGTTGCGTTCCAAAGAAACAGAATTGGTGGGAAGCAGCTAAGATCGCCGCGATGGCCAGACCCGTGTCGCCACGAAGGTCAGCAAACCCGTGATCACAATCCAGGCTTGCACCTCGCGTTGGATAGTTGGCCCAGGGTTCGATGTCTGTCGCGACGGGCTCTCTGCCTCCACTATCGGTTGAAGGTCGGACCGACTGCCGAGACGGACGGAATAGGCCCGCGTGAACTCGGCGCCGAGCAGGAAGATCTCAGACGAATAGTAAACCCAAAGCAGCACGACCAGCAGTGCACCCGCCGCGCCATAGGAGGATGCGATCGCGCTGGTTCCGATATACCAGCCAATCAGCGACTTGCCGATGGTGAAGAGCAAAGCGGTCACTGCCGCGCCAATTGCGACATCGCGCCAAGCGAGCGACCGGTCCGGCAGGATCTTGAAGATCGCGGCAAACAGAGCGGAAATCAGCACGAAGGATACAACGCCGTTTATCGACGCGAGAATGATCGTGCCGAACGGCAGATGGGCGTTGATGACAGCGCCAAGCGCGGAAATGGCGGCGCTTGCCGCCAACGACACAAGCAGTAGAAATCCCAACGCCGCAACCAGGCCCAGGCTGGCCGCCCGCGCCCGCACCAATCGCGACACAGACATGGGTGGTGGGTCAATCTTCCAGATTGTGTTGAGCGAAAGCTGCATTTCGCCAAACACCCCGGAGGCTGTCACGAAGAGGGTGACGATGCCCACCAAGGTGGCAAGAGTGCCGGCGGTTCTGTGAGAAGCGCTTTCGATGGTGCTGCGCAGAAGGTCGCCGGTTTGCGATCCCATCACGCCTGCGATTTCGGCCGACAGAGCGAGTTGAGCTGCTTCATGCCCAAAGACAAGTCCAGCAATCGCAACAACGATCAACAAGATCGGGGCCAGGGACGTAACGGCATAGAACGCCATCGCCGCACCGTGGCTGAGGGCATTGTCGTTGATGAATCCGAGGATGCTCTCCTTGCCAAGAACCCAGGCTTCGCGTGCCACCCGCATGGGGAATTCCTTTTACCTCAACGAGCAACCTAGTGCTGTCGGCAACGAAAGCGAGACCTGCCGCCAGTGCGCGAGGCGCGATTGCAGAGACACGCCCGCTTGTCTCTGCACGAACGGCCAGAAATGTTCCATGCGGCGCCGGAACTCGCCGGGCTCGTAATGGTTATCGGTCATCCGATTGGAGTGATCAAAAATGCCTGATAATGAAAACCGTCGCGAGACCGGCGCAACGAAGTACCCGGCTAGAACAGGTCCTGATCCTTCGGATGCGTTCTCTCAGGATGCGGCCGGCAACAAGAAACCCAAGAGTGGGGTCGGTCTGACGCGGCCAGTCAATGAGGTGGATGACAAGACGCACCAATCCGATGGCCAGAACGCCCCGGCGAGGCCGGGCAGCGGAAACACGGTTAAGCCATGAACGTTGCCAATCTTCAGCTTGAAGGGTTGATGATGGCGGTCGCGTCAATCAACAACCTGCTCGTTCACAAAGGTCTGCTGTCAATTGACGAGATCGATACCGCCCTGCGAAAGGCAGAGGCGTCCATGACAGGTGACGAGCGGACCTACGAAGACATGTCACCGGCCAACCGTGACGCGATCTGCTTCCCGATCAGGCTTCTGCAGATCGCAAACAACGCGCAAGGCGAACTGGACATCCCACCATTTTCAGAGCTTGCAAAAATGGTTGGGCAAACCAAGGAACCTTAACGTCAGCGGTGACGACATGACGTGTAATCTCCGTGAAGGCCTACATTTGACGGCGATGCCACTCTGAAGCGGAAAAGCAGCATCGGCGCCGTCTCGGCCATGAACCGAACCAAATCTCACCCACTGCGTTGAGTCCGGCGTTGCGTCATTAGTCGGGGCACTTCCATGAAAACGGGCGAGCTTTCAACCTACCGGGCCAAAAGGGACTTCGCGAAGACGAAAGAGCCCAGCGGCGAAAGCTCGATTGCGGGTTCGAATCGACTTCGGTTTGTCATCCAAAAACACGCGGCCACGCGGCTGCACTATGATCTTCGCCTCGAGCTTGGCGGGGTCTTCAAATCATGGGCTGTGACCAAAGGTCCATCACTGGATCCTCACGACAAACGACTTGCCGTGGAGGTTGAGGACCACCCGCTGGAGTACGGCGACTTCGAAGGCACAATTCCCAAAGGACAATATGGTGGCGGCACGGTGCAGTTGTGGGATCGCGGATATTGGGAACCGGAAGGCGCCATGTCTCCCGAAAAGGCGTTGGAAAAAGGCGACCTGAAATTCACGCTGCAGGGCAAGCGCCTGCATGGAAGCTTCGTCCTCGTGCGCATGAAGCATGACCGCAATGGCGGGAAGCGGACCAACTGGCTGCTGATCAAACACCGCGACAAATACGCGACAGAGGGCAATGGCGATGCGGTGCTGGCTCAGGATCGATCCGTCGCCTCGGGTCGGAGCATGGAGAGGATTGCAGCGGGGAAGGGGGCAGGTCCGAAGCCGTTCATGATGAAAGGTTCATCGTTGGCCGATGCGGATGCCGTTTGGGACAGCAAGCGCGGCCATGCCGACAAGCGCGCCGCCAGGTCGGCAAAGCCTGCTCCGCGGCCGAAGCGAGCCGCTGGTGCCTCAGCGGCGAAGATGCCCGACTTCATCCCACCACAGCTTTGCGCGACGCTCTCCCGGCCGCCGGCCGGGACGAACTGGGTTCACGAAATCAAGTTTGACGGTTATCGCGTCCAGTTGCGCGTGGAAGACAAGGACATCGCGCTTAGGACCCGCAAGGGTCTTGACTGGACGGAGAAATTTGGCGCCATCGCAAAGGAGGCCGCCAGTCTTCCCAACGTCATCATCGACGGCGAGATCGTAGCGCTTGGCGAGAACGGCGCGCCCGATTTTGCCGCACTGCAGGCAGCGCTGTCGGAGCGCCGGACGAAGGACCTGATCTACTTTGCCTTTGACCTGCTCTTCGCAAATGGCGTCGATCTGCGAAAGATGCCTCTCTCACAACGGAAGGAACGTCTGAGCGAGATGCTCGGCGAAGTCGATCGCGGCGAGCAAAATCTCATCCGCTATGTCGAGCACTTCAGCAATGGCGGCGACGCGGTGCTGCGTTCTGCCTGTCGCCTTTCGCTTGAGGGGATTGTCTCCAAGAGGGCCGATGCAACCTATGTTTCGGGGAGGACCGACACCTGGGCCAAATCGAAATGCCGCGCCGGGCATGAGGTGGTCATCGGCGGCTGGTCGACGA
This sequence comes from Mesorhizobium sp. M0478, assembly GCF_040321305.1. Taxonomy (NCBI): domain Bacteria; kingdom Pseudomonadati; phylum Pseudomonadota; class Alphaproteobacteria; order Hyphomicrobiales; family Phyllobacteriaceae; genus Mesorhizobium; species Mesorhizobium sp. M0478. Next base: position 406,605 of record NZ_JAMYRH010000004.1, on the reverse strand, counting down.
CCAACGGCAAATTCCGGTCATTGCTCGTCGGCGTCAATCGCGGTGAACATTTCGCCTATATCGGCCGTGTGGGGACCGGATTCAGCGAGGCAAAGGTCAAGCAGCTGATGCCCAGGCTGCAGGAGATGAAAGCCGCGACGTCGCCGTTTACCGGCGATGGCGCACCGAAAAGGAATTCAACCGTCTTCTGGACGAAGCCGGAATTGGTCGCGGAAATCGAGTTCGCCGGCTGGACCGGGGGTGGCAATATCCGGCAGGCCGCCTTCAAAGGCCTGCGTGAAGACAAGCCCGCAAAAGACGTCGAGGCCGAGCGTCCAGCTGATCCTCAAGAGACGCCGATTGCCGACCCTGCCAAGGTGACTGGCAAGACAGGAAAAAGCCCGGTTGTCATGGGCGTCATCATTTCCAAGCCGGACAAGCCGCTTTGGCCGAATGCCGGCGACGGTCAGCCCGTCGACAAGCTCGATCTTGCAGAATATTTCGAGACCGTTGGCCCCTGGATGATCAGACATATCAAAGGTCGTCCCTGTTCACTCGTGCGCGCGCCGGATGGCTACGCCGGCGAGCAGTTTTTCCAGCGCCACGCAATGCCAGGCACATCCAATCTGCTGGAACTGGTAAAAGTCTTCGGCGATCACAAACCGTATCTGCAAATCGACCGCGTCGAGGGTCTGGCCGCGATCGCCCAGATAGGCGGCCTTGAGCTTCACCCCTGGAATTGCCAGCCGGGTCATCCCGAAATACCTGGCCGACTTGTCTTCGACCTTGACCCCGGTCCGGAAGTCCCTTTTGCGAAGGTGGTCGCGGCAGCCAAGGAAATGCGCGATCGTCTCGAAGATCTGGGCTTGGTGAGCTTCTGCAAAACCACGGGGGGCAAAGGCTTGCATGTCGTGACGCCATTGGCGGCCGAACGCAGCAAGACGACATGGGCCGAGGCCAAGGCCTTCGCAAAGGCCGTCTGCATCCAGATGGCGGCAGACAGCCCGGATCTCTACCTCGTCAACATGGCCAAGAAGCTGCGGACATCCCGGATTTTTCTCGACTATCTCAGGAATGATCGCATGGCGACAGCCGTCGCCCCTCTCTCCCCTCGCGCCAGGGAAGGCGCGACTGTATCCATGCCGCTGACCTGGAGTCAGGTGAAGGCGGATCTCGATCCGAAAAAATACACCGTTCGCACGGTTCCGGGCCACCTGAAAAAGACCGTCGCCTGGGCCGACTACGACGATGGCGAACGGTCGATCAGCATCGCCATCAAACGGATCGGTTCAGCAAAGCTCGCCGCCTGACGACGTCGGTTCGCGCAAGAACGCCATGACGGCTGCGGCTACCGCCTCGGCTGCTTCTTCGGCCATATGATGTCCGCTTTCGATCGGTTGGCCCTTCAGTTCGGTGGTCCAGGGTCGCCAAACATCGAGCACGTTGCCGTAGAGTGCCTCAAGGTCATCGCGGGCGGACCAGAGCGCCAAGGTCGGGCACGCGACCCGGCGACCAGCTTTCCTGTCGTCGGCATCGTGCAATTGGTCGATGGCCAGACCTGCCCGATAGTCTTCAAGCATGCCGTGAACAACATTCGGATCGTGGATTGCGTCCTTGTAGTCGACATAGGCCTCAGCCCCCATGGACTCGGCTGAGCCGCCATACCATGCGTCAGGATCGGCCATGATTGCGCGTTCGGGCTTGTCCGGCTGTGCGAAAAAGAACCAATGCCACCAGAGCTTCGCAAAGCGGGCGTCGCAGCGTTCGAGGGCTTCCAGGATAGGGACGCTGTCCATGACGATCAGATGGCTGATCGCCGGCGGGTGATCCATGGCTGTTCGGAACGCTGTGTAGCTGCCGCGGTCATGGCCTGCGATGGCAAACCGGCGAAAGCCGAGATGTCCCATGAGAGCAATGCAGTCCCTGGCCTTGGCACGCTTGGAGGATCCAGCATGGTCCACGGCGTCCGCCGGTACCGAGGACTGGCCAAAGCCCCTCAGATCGGGGCAGACAACTGTGTGGTCGGCGGCGAGAAGTGGGGCTACCCGGTGCCAGGTAACGTGCGTCCGAGGATGGCCATGCAGCAAAAGAAGCGGCGGGCCTGAACCTCCATACCTGACTCTTAGTGAGGACTCGGGCAGTTCCACGGTCTCTAGCTTGAATCCTTCAAACATCCGCTTCTTTGTCGTCAGACTGTGAAAACAAGTCCCGCATGTCCATCTTCAACCCACCCCGGTGAAATTGGTTTCGGGCATTTGTCCGTTTGGACATTTCTCTCATTCCAATGGTTCGGCCGCCGTTCAGGATCCGCCAGCCCTGGCGCTGACGCCCGGATCCAGCCTCCTGCCTCACCGGTCTCTGGGATTGCCCTGGGTGGGGTCGCGCGCCCGGGTGTAGCCCTCGACGCGAGGCAAACCGTCATCCATCCTGATAAACGGCAGCCGCATTTCCCAATAGGCTTGAGCTTGGGGATGGAACTTCTCGGGCGCGTCCATGAATCCGATCGAGATGTAGAACTCGTTTGGCAAGCCTTCATCGGTGTACCCAATCGAGGTGCCACATTCCGAACAGAAGGAGCGCACGACGCCCCTGGTTTTCGAGAATGTTTTTGGTTTTGGGCCGAGCCAATGGACCTGATCTGGACGATAGCCAATCCAGATCGTCAGTGGGCTGCCGATCGCTCGTCGGCAGTCATCGTCGTGGTCGAAACAAATCCAAAAGGGATCGCCACTGAATTCAGCTGTGATGGCTCCGCAAAAGCAATGCCCTCGATCAATCCGGGCCGGTTTTCTGATCGTCGTTCGCGGTTTGTCGTCCATGGTAATCTTCCGGCCAGCGTGGTGGCGTAACGCCGCAGACGGCAAGCAGTTCCTTTGGACGTCACAGGGCCGCAGATGCGCGCAACCGGCGGGCTGCTCGTCAATATCATTTGAGGCAGATCAGGCCTTAATTTGTTGGGAACATTTTTTCAGGTCCGCACTTTGTTCGCCGTCTGACCAAAGGAGGCGACCTTGAAAACACGACGCATCGACAGGGAAAAGATCGAGAGGGCGGATCGAGAAGCCAAGTTGCTGTTGGAAGCGGAGCGGCATGCCAGGGAAGCCAAGACGGCGCGGCTTAGAGAACAGCGACAGTTGTTGGAGGCATCGATAGCGCAGACCCCGCCCGCGCCCGTAGCCGCAAAGCAGCCGCCCCGCCAACGAAAGCCGACGCGCAAGGTAATCGAGGTGGACTGACGGTTTGGTCAGTTGGGGCTTTTGCCAAGGTGGGGAGTTGATATGACAGGGCAGGGGATCCGGCAGCATGAATACCAAAGCGGTAAGTCCGGCCGTCGCCAAAGCGGCTGCTCGGCGTGCTGGATCGGGGTCTCATCACCGGTGCGTCCGACGACGATCCTGCGAGAGCCGCTGAAAAAGGCGCCGAGCGGGCCGAGAATGTGATCCAGCGAGTCCGGCTGGACACTTACGTCGGGAACAATCGCACGCGCGGACCGTTCCCCAAGCGATCTTCACGCTCAGGATTTGCTCTTGTTGCAGCGACCGGATGAAATTTTCAACGAGGCCTCGCAAACGGTTGGTGATCCCCTTGAGCGCGACGCTTTAGGTGGGGAGGCTAAGCTAACGGGCGATCGCGCCATCCCGCGTCGTCTGGTTGTCGTCTCGAACAGGCTGGGGAACATTCGCGATCTGCAAGCCGGCGGACTTGCTGTAGGCATCGGGGATGCGTTGGCCGAGCGTGGAGGCCTATGGCTAGGAGCAAGCGCCGAGTATCAGGACTACGCCGCGAGCGACGAACCGCTGATCCGCTTGGAACGCGTGGGAAAGATCGAGACAGCTGCGCTTACCCTGCCGTATGAGGAGTATTCGCTCTATTACAATGGCTATGCCAACAGCACGCTGTGGCCGCTTTTTCATTACCGACTGGACCTCGTGAACCACCGGGCAGAGTTTCTACAGGCTTACCGGCAGATCAATGCGCGGTTCGCGAAGGCGCTCGCAGGACTGCTGTCGGGCGACGACGACCTGGTGTGGGTTCACGACTACCACCTTATCCCCTTGGCCGCCCAGTTGCGGCGGCTGGGAGTCCGGAATCGGATCGGGTTTTTTCTTCACATACCGTTCCCGCCGCCTGACCTGTTTGTAGCCACGCCCGATCATAAAGAACTCATCGATGACCTGCTTCAATATGACGTCGTGGGGTTCCAGACCGAAACGGACGTGGGGAATTTCCGGCGCTCAGTGCAGGCGGCCAACTCCATTACTTTTGATATCAATGGTTCGGCTGAGATGAACGGCCGCACGGTGTTGTCGAGATGTTTTCCGATCGGCATCGACGTCGATTCAATCGCACGCATGGCCAATGAGGCGGCGGAGGATGTGCAGATCGATTCCATGCGCCGCCAGATTCTGGGCCTCAAGCAAATCATCGGCGTCGATCGGCTGGACTACTCCAAGGGTCTCCCCGGCCGCATGCAGGCTTTCGCTCGTCTTTTGGAAAGGCATCCGGAACACGAGCGAGCGGCAACCTATTTGCAGATTGCGTCGCCGACGCGCGAGGAGGTCAGCGCCTATGCCGACATCCGGGCCCAGCTTGAGGCAACCGCCGGCGCGATCAACGGAAGATACGCGGATTTGGCTTGGACCCCGATCCGCTACATCCACCGTGCCGTATCACGCTCTCGGCTTGCTGGCCTGTTGCGCGCTAGCCAGGTCGGATTGGTCACGCCCCTGCGTGACGGAATGAACCTCGTCGCCAAGGAATACATAGCCGCGCAGGACGAAGCCGATCCCGGAGTGCTGGTATTGTCGCGTTTTGCAGGTGCGGCCGAAGAACTTGCCGAATCCTTGATCGTGAACCCGTATGCGGTCGACGAGGTTGCCGACGCGATCGCAAAAGCGCTCGCGATGCCGCTTGGGCAAAGAATTGCAAGGCATAGTGCACTGCTCAAGCGCATCACGCGCAATGACGCAGCAGAATGGCGGCGGTCATTTCTCGCCACGCTCGCGGGCGAGAACTAGCGCCTGGCATCGATGCCTGAATCAGTCCGTGTGTCACGGGTTCCCACGCGGCCATAGCCCGGCCATAACCCGGCTTGCCTAGCAGTTCGAAAGGCCTTGAAGCTGATCATGTATCTTGTCCGTCCGCATCAGAAACTTTTCGCTCGTTGCCGGAAGCGCGATAGCCCGCCTCAATCGGTGGCCTATCGAAGGTTCCACGGAACACACCGCCGGTCCGGTCGTTTGGGCTCTGATAGGAGATCTGCGATGACAAGGAACCCCACGCGAAAGGACAGTGATCTCTCTGAAAAAGAGGCAATCAAGTTGGCCGAAGTCACCGACGTGTCACCCGGGCAGGCCAAAGAGCTTGCAGCCGAGCACGGCAAAGACGGCGCCAAGAAGGAAGCAAGAAATTACAAGGCGGAGGGCTGACTATGGCGGCCAGTGGATCCGCAAACGACAGAGACGCACGAGCCACCCTCTACGCACAAGGCGTAATGGAAGCCGAGCGCAAGGCGCGGGAAGAGAAAACGGCGCGATTGCGCAAAGCCCGTTTGGCGCACGAGGCGATCAATCCGCCTGCACCCGAGCGGAAACCGGCAGTGCCGAAAGCCCCAAAGCGGGCCGCCAAACCAGGCAGCCGAAAAGCTGGAGAAGATTAGCTTCAGCTTCTTCGGCTGTGCCGGCGGCACGCGTCGGGGAAGAGCAGACCGTGCGGTCGATCTGCACGATAAATTTGTACCTCGTCGAATGACACAAAGGAGTCCAGTGATGACGGAGCATGTGTCCCGGAAGGAAGAACAGCGTGGCACCCGAAATGTACTCGGGTGGGGCGTCGTCATTGCGGCTGTGATCTTCGTCGCCCTGCTAGCCTTCTTTGTGTTCATACCCCTTTCAGGCGGATCGTGGCAGACATCGCCAGTAAAGCGCACCCCGGAACAGAACCAAGGCGGTAATGCCCCCGCTGAGACATCACCCGCGCCCGGCGTTAAAAAGAACCCGCAAGAAAATACCGAGATGCCAGGGCAGCAGTGATCGACCTTGGGCTGCGACCCAAGTTGGCCCTGATCTTCCTGGTCGTCTCATCGGCGTCTGATGGGATCAGGGCCTTTTTCTGGGCGCAGGAACCGCTGAGCTATTGAGACTGGGGTTTCGCCCACATCAAGCGCAGAAAGATTACCGCAGCAGCATGGGTCTGGCGAACGAGGCGATGACACCATCGTGGAACTCGAGGCGAATCAAGATGCCTAGCTGCAGGCCGTTCAGTTGGGATTTTTCAGCTGCTTTGACAACAGCAGTTGCTGCTGCAGCTCAATGGCGAGCTTCAACAGCCGTTCAGGTGTTTCCTCTTCCGCGATTTCGTCGAGCAGCGCTGCGAGTGCGTCGCCCTCAACAGGATCGCGGAATGAGTCAGGTTTGGTTTGCGGAGGTTTGGCCACGAGGATTTCTAGCAGGAATGCGGCCGTATTTGCAAGACGAAGCGAAGCGCTCTTGGGGAGGGGTACCGTAGCGGGGGCGGTCGACAGGGCGGCCTGCGGCAAACTATCGGACAATCTTAATTCATGATGCCAGACCTGTCGTTGCGGAGCACCTCCTCCATGAGTGTATTGAGCCATTCGCTCAAGGGAAGGTCATGCCGCGTCGACAACCGCTCCTCCAGCGCCGCCTTCAATGTCCGTTCGACGAGGCGATCGGCCGCCTGTGGGTCGCCCAGCAGCAGCCGCGCGGACAGCCTCAGTTTTGGAAGAGCGCGGAAAACATTGTCTTCACCAAGCGCTGTTGATTGCGCGGCGAGGATCCCGGCAACCGTCCTGAACCCGGCCGGCTTGGAGAGGTTTTGGGTGTACCGGAACCGCTCCGGTAGGGTGATCTGATCGTTTCCGGAGAAGAATACGAACGGGATGCCTCTGTCCGTCAGCTCATCGGCGAGGGGAAAAACAGTCTCACCGTTAAGATCGATGTCCAGCACCGCCCCGTCCGCTGAATCGATATATCGTCGAGCCCGGCTGACTGACGACACCGGCCCCAAAACGGTCGCCCCACAATCGCTGAAATAAGAGGCAAGTTCGCTTGCCAGCAAGAATTCGTCCTCGACGAGCAGAATTCGCATGCCTAATAACATAGCAGCCCTCCGGGCTCTAAACGGCGGTCGCGTCCATCGGTTCCGTGGCTATCGGCGGTGCGGGATGGGAATTCGACCAGGAACGGTTTACACATTGGATCGAAATCAGCGCTGCCGCGTTGCATTTCACTGAAGCAGGACAATTGATGCAAAAGCTGCCGAGGTTCCCCATAGTCGGTATTGGCGCCTCTGCGGGCGGCATTGCCGCCATGGAGGGATTTTTTCGCGGGATGCCGTCTTCGAGCGGGATGGCGTTCGTGATCGTCACGCATCTCAGCCCGGAACGGGAAAGTCTGCTGCACGAAGTGATTGCGCTTTACACCGGAATTCCGGTTCGTGTCGCTGAAGATGCAATGGATATCCATCCTGACACCGTCTATGTGATGCCGCACAACGCGATCCTCACCATCGAAAATTCCAGCCTAAAGCTGCGCCAACCGAATTCGGTGTCCAGGGAGCGCAAGCCCATCGATATCTTTTTCAGCGCGCTGGCCGAGGATCAGGGCGAATACGCCGTCGGCGTCGTCCTGTCGGGCGGCGATTCCGACGGTACGTTGGGCATCAAGGCAATCAAGGAGCATGGCGGCCTGACGCTGGCGCAACTCTCCGACGAGTCGGGCCCGAGCAATCCCGACATGCCGCGCAGCGCGATCAGTTCCGGTCTGATCGATATCGCCATCCCGGCCGATGAGATGGGTGCGAAACTCATGGAATTTGCCCACAGCTTTGAACTGCTCGACGAGCTTGAAGCTGACGATGGCAAGGCCAGTGCTTTGAAACTCCGCAAGGGCCAGGAAGAAATCTACGCCATCCTGCGCAGCCATTCGGGACATGATTTCTCGGGCTACAAGGCCAAGACGTTCTTGCGCCGCGTCAGGCGACGCATGCAAATAACACAGAACACCGCGATCGATGCCTATATAGAGTTGCTTCGTTCAAATGCGGAGGAAGTGCGGTCGCTGTTTCGCGACCTGCTGATCAACGTGACAAATTTCTTCCGCGATACGGACGCTTTCAAGACCCTGGAAGAAACCGTCATCCCCAAACTTTTCGAAGGCAAGGACGCCAACGATACGATCCGCGTCTGGGTGCCCGGCTGCGCAACCGGCGAGGAAGTCTTCTCGATCGGAATGCTGATGCGCGAGCATATGGATACACTTTCGGCTGTGCCGCGCATCCAGATTTTCGCCACGGACATCGATGACGCGGCGTTGGGCATCGCACGTTCGGCGCGCTATCCGGAGTCATTGCTTGCGGGCGTTTCGCCTGAACGTCGCGAACGCTTCTTCAGCAATGACGGCACAAGTTTCATCTTGAGCAAGAGCGTACGTGATCTCTGCATCTTCTCGGCGCACAGCGTCATCCGCGATCCACCCTTCTCGCGCATGGACATGGTGTCGTGCCGGAACCTGCTGATCTATTTCGGCCCCGATGTGCAAAAGCAGGTTATTCCGACCTTCCACTATTCGCTGAAGCCCGGCGGCTATCTGTTCCTTGGCACCTCCGAGAGCATAAGCCAGCATGCCGATCTGTTTGCACCGGTCGACAAGAAACAACGGATATTCAAGGCACGAGAACATACGGCGCCGCCGCGGCTGCCGATCTTGTTGAATGCTGCGCCTGCAAGCAACTTTTCCAGCGCCAATGACACTCATGCCCGCCGCGGCTTGTCTTATTCCCTAAGGCAAACCGTTGAAGCCCATGTTCTCGAACGCTACGCTCCGGCCCATGTCGTCATCAATGGTGATGGAGATGTCGTCTATTACTCGGTCAGAACCGGCAAATATCTCGAGCCGCCGCAAGGGGTGCCGAGCAGACAATTGCTCACAATGGCACGCAGCGGCCTGCGTCTGGAACTGCGCGGCGCTTTGCGGGAAGCGGCCGAAGGCCGGCGCACGGTTGTGCGCGAAGCGATAGCCATTGAAGAAGATGAAGATCGGGTCCAGTTCGTCACATTGACGATCGAGCCCTTGGTTGATCGCGGCAGCGGCGAGCCGCTGTTTCTCGTCCTGTTCGAACCGGTGGGCCAGCCGCAGCCGCGGCTGGAGGCTCTAAAGGTTCGTCAGCCATCCGGGATTGCTGATTTCGAGCGCGAACTCCGCGATACGCGCGAGCGCCTGCAATCGACGATCGAAGAATATGAGACCGCATTGGAGGAGTTGAAATCTTCCAATGAGGAACTCGTCTCGGTCAACGAAGAAGCCCAGTCCTCCAATGAGGAGCTTGAGGCCTCCAAGGAAGAAATGCAGTCCCTCAATGAGGAATTGAACACCATCAATGCCGAACTGGTTTCCAAGATCGAGGATCTCGATCGGGCCAACAGCGATCTGAAGAACCTGTTCGAGAGCACACAGATCGCGACTGTTTTTCTCGATACCAAGCTGGTTATCCGCAGCTTCACGCCGGCGGCGTCTTCGTTCTTCAATTTGCTGCCGACCGACATCGGAAGACCGCTTACCGATCTTGCCAGCCGGCTCGATTATCCGCACCTGCGCGACCATATCGCGCAGGTTTTCAGGGCCGGCGAGATGATCGAGCACCAGCTACCGCGCGATAGCGACGGCATCCACTATCTCGTGCGGCTGATCCCCTACCGCGACAGCGTGCGGAAAATCCAAGGTGTGGTGGTGACCTTTGTCGATGTGACGACCATGGCTGAAGCCGAAGCCCACCAGCGGGTATTGATCTCGGAACTCAATCATCGGGTCAAGAACATGCTGGCCGTTACGGTCAGCATTGCCAGTCAGACCCTGAAAAATGCTCCCTCTTCGGAGGCTTTCGCCGAAGCGCTCATCGGTCGCCTGCGCGCCATGGCGCGGGCCTACGGAGTGCTCTCGCGCGAAAGCTGGAAAGAGGTCTCGGTAGAGGAAATCGTGCGGCAGGAAGTCGAGCCGTTCGGGCTGGAACGCATCAACACCACAGGCGAGGACATTCGGCTCAAGCCTCAGCAGGGCCTGTCGCTTGGCATGGTGATCCATGAACTTGCCACGAATGCTGGAAAATATGGCGCCTTGTCCGTGCCAAACGGCGTGGTGTCCGTGACTTGGTCGGCGTCGGATCACGGTTTTCAGCTCGAATGGTTAGAAAGCGGCGGTCCCGCTGTCACTCCACCTGAGAAGACGGGATTTGGTCTTTCGCTGGTAAAAGGCGAAATTGAGTATCGGCTTGGCGGAAATTTTGAAACATCTTTCGGTTCCGATGGTTTGAGCTTGCGGATTGAGTTTCCGTTTGATCATCGGGAGAGCGAAACGTGACTGCATCTCGTATCCTTATCGTCGAAGATGAATGGCTGGTCGCGGAGGAGCACCGAGCAATTCTGGAAGAGGCCGGCTTCGCCATCGCCGGGCCAGTGCCGTCCGTTGCTCGCGCGAAAAAGCTGATCGAGAGTGAAGTCATATCTGCCGCGGTCCTGGACATTGGTCTCGGCGGCGAGACCAGCGCTGCCCTTGTCCCTCTTCTAGCGCAACGCGGAATTCCGTTTGTTTTCGTCAGTGGGTACACGGCATCCGACATCCCGCAAGATTTGCGTCATCACAAGATGCTGTCAAAACCCGTGTGGGCTGCTGCGCTGGTCGAGGCCGTGCGAAATATGCTCGGTGTTCAACCGACAGCTTTGGCAAGACACCAGGACAGCGGAACGGTGCCAACCCAGCGAGAAGCCCGGTAACTGCACAAAGACACTGGTTTTTCATCAGATATGCGACGACATTCGGGTCCAGGCCCGAGACGACGTCGCCGGCAAGTGCCTGCGATCCGGCCGGCACGATTGGCATGCTCCCGGTCTGGCGTATTCCAGAGCTGGGCGAAACTTCGCGACCGCGCGACGATTGGTCAGGCGATGAGCCTAGCAAACAACGGGCAGTTCGCCCTCGGTTTGCTTCGCGTCGAATAGGACGCCAAGGCCGTAAGTGACGGCGCCAGCGGCAATCATCTCTGCCAACGCTGCGTTTGACACCGGGCAATGCGGCATGACCGCCTTGATCGCGAGTTCGGCATTCGCGATCGACACGAAATCGTGCCGTCGCTTACGGGTCTCCAGATATTGTTCGATCAACATCTGCAGTCGCCTTCTTTCTATTTCATCGCCAGCCATTGGTTCCTCCTGTAGACAGTCTGAAAGCCCACCACGCCTAAGGAGCGGTGGCCTTGGCGGCCCTTTTTGAGGACCGTGGACTCGAGTGAGGCGGGCAGCGTTGCTGACCAGGATGTCGAGACCGCCGAGGGGCGTTGCTGCTTCATCGACCAGCTTTCTGCAAAAGGCCTCATTGCGGATATCGCCGGCAAGCCTTTTGACCTGCCGCTTTTATTAGGTCCACCAGTTCGTCGGCGTCTTCCTGTTCTTCGGGGAGGTAGCCGAAAGCAACGTCCGCACGCTCGCGCGCGAATGCAATCGCCGCCGCACGACCAATACCGGAATCGCCGCCGGTTATCAGCGCTTTGCGGCCGGCAAGCCTGCCTGATCCTTTGTAGGTTGTTTCGCCGTGATCCGGGCGCGGCACCATCTTGCTGGCCAAACCCGGCCACTTCTGTTCCTGTGGCTTGAAAGGCGGCTGGTGATATTGCGTCACCGGATTCTGTTTTAGCATCGGGCTCGCAGGGCCTGCTTTAGCAGGCACTGTTCCCGTATCGGCTGACGCCGTGGAAGCATAAGCGGCGAGAATTCCTCCCGCCATGCTTCCGACGACAAGTCTGCGCGCTGCGTCTGGTACATAGTCATGCTGGTCGTGGTTCATCATGGGCTCGCTTTGACGGCAGGTGACCGTTACGGAAGTGGCACCTAACCGGCCGTCGACGCGAATGTTCCCTTGTGATTGCAGTGAGTGTCGGTCGCCTTGCCCGTCTTAGCTGTGAGGCCGCATCACCACTTTGACACAACCTCCTGATTGTCGCGAAACGTCTTGTAGAGATCCGGCCCTGCTTTCAGATCGGTCCGGTGGGTAATCACAAGGAGCGGTCGATTGCGCCGTTCTGGACCATGGCCAATAAAGGTTCCAGGTAGCGTTGCGTATGCGTCTGGCCCATCCGGAAAGCCGGTCCCTTATTCATTGCCGCCAAACGGGATGTGATCGACCAGACCAACATAGACGCCGGGAACCGAGATGGTGCCGCCCCTGCGGCAGCGATAGATTGCCTCGCGCAGCACATGCGGCCTTGGGAATGCCAGCCCTTTTGATGACGCGAATATTGGCTCAGTCGCTGGACGCCGACCCCGGCTCGGCCATCCTACGGTGCTGTTCGGCCAAGGTGCCTGCCGGCGTGACATGCGCGGCGGCGACCTGCAGCTTGTTTTTCCAACCGCTGACGACCTGTTCATCACCGGCCATCATCGCCTCGTAACCCGTCTTGGCGACATCGGCCGGATTGTCCTTTTCATCGGAGCCGACCTTGGTATCCATCATTTCAGCGCGCTCGAAGAATCGCGTCTGCGTGGGGCCAGGCATCAGCACGGTGACCGTCACGCCGCTATCTTTCAGCTCATGGCGGAGCGCGATCGAGAAGGAATCGATGAACGCCTTCGTGCCGTTGTAGACGGCCTGGAATGTTCCGGGCATGAAGCCGGCGATCGACCCGGTGAACAGGATGCGTCCGCGACCTCGCCGGGCCATCTTGGCGCCGAGTTCATGCGCCAGATAGACCGTTCCGGTGACATTGGTGTCGATGATCCGGCGGACTTTTCGCCAGTCCTGGTCGACGAAGCCGTTGCCGAGCCCGCGTCCCGCATTGAGAAACAACAGGTCGATATCGCGATCGCCGATCTGGGAGATCAACCGATCGGCGCCCTCGACGGTCGCCAGATCGGCCTCAATGGCTTCGACCGTTACATTGTGGGTTTCAAGTGCCTCTGCCGCCTGCCGGATAGCCGGCTCGTCGGCGGCGATGATCAGGTCGTAACCGTCTTTAGCGCACAGCTTTGCGAGTTCCCTTCCGATGCCACTCGAGGCGCCGGTCACCACAGCGAGTTTGGCGTCCGTCATCATATCCTCCATCTTCGTGCCATCGGAACCACGAGTGGGCACAATTGTTCCGCGGCGTTTGGGCTGGATTGATCGTGCGCTGTCATGACGGTCAGGCGACGGTCGTCGTCGCGGTCCTCGCGCGCATTCATGGATGGGCCGTTGCGACAAAAACCGTTCTACGCCATGAGAACTCGCGATGGCCTACCTTCAAAAGGCCCCCAAACGCATGGATTAAGTACTCAGAACGGATCAGTTGAAGTTGGAACAAGTGGCCCGGTTGGAAGTTCGAACCGTGCAGCGTTGTTGCCCTCCCATGTTGATGCTGCGCGATCGGGTCATCCCCTCGGCCCGATCTGCCCGCGCTTCTCCGCGCCAAAGAGAAGCGCGGGCCCCCCTCTTTTAACGGCTGTCCGGGATGGAGCGTTTTGTTACGTTGGACTAGCCGACCTCACAGGCTCGTCGTCGGTTTCGTTTGACGAGCTCTCCGAGCGCTCTAGATCATTGATGCCGGACGCAGTTGGTTCGGGCCGGGGAGGAAATCCGCGTGGCGCATCCAACGCGCGCTGTACCCCATAACGACCGTCATTTTCCGGTTGGCTGGCTGTGCTTGCTGCTGATTCTAGCCGGGTTGGCCGGATGCTCGTCTTCCAATCAGGTGGCGCAGCAATCACGAACCGCGGCCTCCGCGGCACAGACCGTATCGATGGTGCTGGATGCCTGGGTGGAGGGAGCGGCACCGTCCCCCTATGCCACGGCCGCACTGCACTCGGTCGGAAAAACGCTGGCCGATGTCGAGGCGCAAATTCGATCGGCCGAGACCCCTGAACCAGCCGGGCGAGCAGGACTGACGGCAGCAGTCAACAGTTTGTCGGTGGCGGTGGCGCATGCCGAGGCGGGATTGCGGGTGGACAATCGCACTGAGGTGAAAAGCGCACAACAGGATCTTCGGGCGGCCATGCGCTCGCTCGCCGCCGCTTACACCAGCGCTTTCGGACCAAAGCCGTGAAGAAGCTTCTGGAAATATCGCTTGGCGTCGTCACCAGTGTCGGAGGTTTCCTCGAAGTCGGGTCGATGGCTACGGCGGCGCAGGCGGGTGCCGCCTTCGGATTCCAGCTAATCTGGGCCATAGTTCTCGGCACCATATGCATCATCTTTTTGGTTGAAATGGCCGGTCGGTTCGCCGCGATGAGCCATCACACGATCTCAGAGGGCATTCGTGAAAGATTTGGGTTCAACGTCTTCCTATGGCCGTTGCTAGTCGTCCTTCTCGTCAATTTCATGGTGCTGTCCGCTGAGATCGGCGGTGTGGCCATCGCACTCGAACTTGCCACCGGCATAGGCTTCCAGTGGTGGGCACTGCCGGTGGCGTTGCTGGCATGGCTGCTGCTGTGGAAAGGCACGTTTGGCTTTATCGAGAAAGGCGTTTCGGTCCTCGGCCTCGTGACGCTGTGCTTCGTGGTTGGTGCGGTGATGTTAAAGCCCGACTGGACAGCGGTCGCTGGCAGCGCCGTGCCTTCGCTGCCGGCTCACGATGCCATCAATTACTGGTTCATGGCGGCCAGCATTCTCGGCGCGTCAATATCGCCTTATCTTTTCATGTTCTATTCCTCGGGAGCTATCGAGGACAAATGGGATGAAAGCCACCTTGGGGCCAATCGTGCCATCGCCGGGCTGGGCATGACCTTCGGTGGGACCATTTCGATCGGCGTGTTGATCGTCGCTGCTCTCGTTCTCGCGACGCGCGGCATCGACCAGGTGGACGACTATCACCAACTGCCGTTGATGCTGATCCCTATATTCGGCTTCTGGGGGTTCGTTCTATTCGTTGCCTCGCTCGCCATTGCCTGTTTCGGCGCCGCACTCGAAGTCGGGTTGCAACAGGCATATCTGGTGGCACAGGGCTTTGGCTGGACCTGGGGCGAGGATCGCAAGCCGCGCGATGATCCGGGCTTCAGTGCCGTCTATACGGCATCATTGTTTTTGGCCGCCATTCCGATCATGCTTGGCCTCGACCCACTGAGGCTGACCATCTTTTCCATGGCGGTAACGGCGGCGAGCCTTCCGCTGACGGTAGTTCCATTTCTCTTCCTGCTGAATGACGAACGCTATGTCGGCGAACATCGCAACGGCATCATTTCGAATGCCGCCGTTGTCTTCATTATCGCGCTTGCCTTCGTGCTCGCCGTGGTGACGATTCCGCTGCAGATATTCGGAGGCACATGATGGAATTGATGCGTGATCTCCTGGACAAGCAGGTGTTCGACCGCCGGCGGGTCAAGATCGGCAAGGTCGACGGAGTGGTGGCCGAGTTGCGGCGGGGCAAACCACCAAGGATTGTCGCGATAGAACTCGGCTCCATCACTTTGGCGCGCCGCCTTGGCGCGCGGCCCGGGGAATGGATGGCGCAACTGGCGACGAGGGTGGGTGGCAAACGCCACGCCGAGCCACACAGGATTGCGTGGAAAAAGGTGCAGGACAACGGGCTCGACATCGAATGTGACATCGAGGTGGGCGAGACGTCGATTTTCGCCTGGCAGGACTGGTTGCGCGATCATGTCATCGGGCGCATCCCAGGAGCGTGATGATGAGGACAGTCAACCTCGAACATCTTGCCGGGCGACGCGTGCTCTCGCAGCGTGGAAAGAGCATCGGTCACATCGAAGAGATTCTCGCCGAACAGCGTGGCGACGAGCTCGTCGTTACTGAATTCCACGTTGGCATCTACGCCGCGTTCGAGCGTCTGTCGGCTTCGACCATCGGCATCGCGATGCTCGACCTGTTTCGGCTGCGCCGTCGCGACGGCCTGTACCGCATTCCCTGGGATAAACTCGATATCTCCGATCCGGCGCGACCGCGGCTGCTATGCCCGATGACCGAGCTTCCCGGATGGAAAGGGCAAAAGGACCTTCGGGAGTAGATGGCTACGGCTGGGAGGGCTAAGGCGCCGGCGTTTTGCCGGCGAACAGCCGTTCGTGCAGATGGCGCCTCCGCAAAGATTACTGCAGGTTTCTTGCGAAGGAAGATGCGGGCATGTCCTGGAATAACGAATTCGACTTTGCCGAATTCCTCAAACCCATGAAGCCGGTAAAATTGAGGCGCCTGGAAACTGCTCGTCTCGACGACGGCTCTCTTGCATCCGCGCCTAATGGCTTCCTCCTCAATCGCCATAAGAAGCTGTGATCCATAGGATCGGCCACGCAATTTGTCAGGCAAGAAGAACATGTCGAGAAACAGGAGCCCCAGTTCCGTTCTGCCCCAAATTCCACCCCAGATCTTTCCCGAGGGGTCGGTAAGCTCCGCGCCGATCACTGCCCGGTCATCGATTCCGGTTTGTTCGATGTTGTGTCGATAGAGCGCAGCGGCCGCCTGCGTTCGTGCATCCCCGTTGTGAGCCAGAGCGATTGTAAATCCTTCGGATCGAGCCGGCATGCGTTCTGCTCCTGCGTCGGAATGGTCTTGAGATTCAACCGTCAGACTAACATCAAGGCGGCCGGTTCGCTCGCAGCTCTGATCGCCGCTTCTGTTGTAACCCGTCTTGCCCACATTCCGCATCGCGATCCGCGTCGGATGCATGCAGCCGCGCCCAACATATCGCTTTGGTGTTGAACAAAGCCCATCCTGCCCTTGTCAGGTCTCATCACAATTCGTGCGACGTCAAGAGTGTCCACCTCGACGAAGGCTGCTGCGGATCACAATCCATTACGCCGGGAACAATGAGAAAAACCTGTCGTTGGGAAAGCGATCGCAATTCGGCGATTCAAACACGGAGACTCCAATGTTGAAGAAAATTCTAGCCGCGTCGGTGCTAACTATTGCCTTGGCCGGTTCCGCCTTGGCGCAGACAAATGGAACGGGTGCTGGCGGCACGGCTGGCACGGGTAATGGAACTGGTACTGGAACTGTTGGCAGCGGCGGCGCCGCTGGCACTGGCAGCGGGAATGCGGCCGTGCCAACCGATCCGAATTCCACAAACTCGACTACAAAATCGAACGGCATGACCGACCGTTGCAAGGACGCCGCAGGCAATGACATCGATAACAACACTGCAAGTGGCGCAACGACCTCGACCGTGCAAAATTGCAACAAGTAGTCGATGGACCTAGCGGCTTCGGCCGCCCGAAGGCCCGCCATCAAGACAATGGCGGGCCTCCGAATACGTGCCTCGCATGCTGCCTGGATACATAGGAGCACATGTGTCCAAAGAGACCCGGCGGGCCAAACTCGATCGCTTAGCAGCCTCGATTCCGAAGCACGAATTCGAATTCCTAATGAAGATTGCAAAGCTAAGCCGTCATGACCTACTTGGCCTGATCGCTAAACACGATGGCGGCAGGGGCAAGGTCTATAGGGACCTTGCGGCCCACTTGGCAGCAACTCAGGCCGCCCCGGAGCCCGTGCGTGAGGCGGCAGCTGACGACGGCCAAACAGCTGGAGCATCTCCTGCCAGGAACTCGCCCGCCGGCAAGTAGCGGCGAAGATCATTTCGGTGCCAGCCCTGACGCTCCACGGAAGCGACCACCGTGTCGTCTTCCAAAGTCTTCGAATGGGTTGGACGAGCATTTCACCGCGCCTTACCGACGAGTACTGCTGGATACGGCAACCGATAGGCGCTTTAAGTCCGGCTGCAATTCAGGTTCATCGGTCATGCCGGAACCTGAAGCGCCGCCGCGCATTTCGTCTCCAAGCATGACCGATCTTGCGGTAATCGCCAGGGAGAAATCCAAATGCAAACTTCAGGCGCAACTTCACAGCAAAACCTTGGCCGATTGGCCATAGAACCGTTTTCCGGCACGGTGACGGTGCGGTTTTCCGACGCCATCGTCGCAGCTACGGAGCGGGCGAAGGTCCTGCGTGAAGACGGGCACGAGCCCGTTTTCTATATCCCCTTCGAGGACATCTATTTCGATCTTTTCGAAAAGACCGACACCACCACCCGGTGCCCGCTTAAAGGCACCGCAACCTACTGGCGTGTCCACGCCGTCGGCAGTTCTTCCGACGATTTCATGTGGGCCTACGAAACGCCCGATGCGGCCGCTCTGGCTATTGCAGGTCACGCCGCTTTCGATCCGGAAAAGGCCCGTATCGATGTCGACCCTGCCGAGGACAAGCGACACACGCCACATATCGTCGAATAGGTTTCATCAGGCAGAGACAATCACGGTAACGACAGGCGCGATGAGCAGTTTCTACCAGGCGGCAAAGATTGCGGAGGAGGTTCACGCGTCGCAGCGCGATAAGACCGGGCGGCCCTACATCGAGCATTGCCGCCGTGTCGTCGACGCTGTCGAGACAATCGATCAGAAGACTGTTGCCTACCTTCATGACGTTCTGGAGAAAGGCGAAGGCTGGACCCGCGCCAAGCTCGAAGAAGCAGGCTTCGGACCGACAATTGCCGCGGCGGTCGATGCCATGTCGCGCAGGCCGGATGAGGAGTATTTCGCCTTTGTCCGGCGGGCTGCGTCGAACCCAGTGGCGCTCCCCGTAAAACGCGCCGATCTGGAGGACAACATCTGGCAGTCGAGGCAGGTCGGAGCGTCGGCGGCCAAATATGAAGAGGGCCTTCGCATACCTGACCAAGAGTTCTCCCGACAATAGTGCGCGCCCGACGCTGGCATTGCATCTGCCGAGGCAGCCATCGCCTGCGAGAGCTTGCGGCGCACAGCACGTTTCGGCTCTCCTGGCCGTCAGTTTTTCCGCGCCGGCGTGCGCCTGGGGGTCGTCGTCTGGACCATGGAACGTGTGATCGGGTCAAAGCTCCTCCGGAGATGGATCGCAGCGTCTCGAAAAGGAGTAACGGCCCGGCTCGGAATCAGGAACTCCTCCGGCACCGGCGCGTTGACCAGCAAGCCGGGACGAGTTCCCGGCCTCCGCGGGTGGCGGGCAAGCCGCCGCCAAACCCGAACTTCTGCACAATGAAAGGTAAGGCCATGGGCTTCTTTTCGAAGGACATCAAGACACTCGACGATCTCTTCGTGCACACGCTGCGCGACATCTATTACGCCGAAAAGCAGATCGAGAAAGCGCTGCCGAAGATGATCGGCAAGGCAACCGATCCGCAATTGAAGGCCGGATTCGAAAAACACCTCGAGCAGACCAAAGGCCATATCGAGCGCGTCGAACAGGTGTTCGAATTGCATGGCGTCAAGGCCAAGGAGGTCAACTGCCCGGCGATAGACGGCATTCTCGAAGAAGCCGACGATGTGAGCGGCGACGTTGACGACAAGGAGGTCCTAGACGCGGCACTGATAGCGTCGGCGCAGGCGGTCGAACATTATGAGATGACCAGATATGGCACGCTCATCGCCTGGGCCAAGCAGCTTGGCCGCAGCGACTGCGCCAACGTGTTGGCCAAGAACCTGAAAGAAGAGCAGGCGACCGATCGCAAGCTCACCGAAATGGCGGAAAGCAAGATCAACATGCAGGCTGCCGAGTAGACCGTCCGAGGTCATGATGAGATCTGGTTGAAATCTCATCATGACCTAACCCTGTTGAAGCATGATTTTTCCAAAACCGGCACCAGTGCTGCGTTGAGTCGATCTCCATCGTTGTCCACGGAACTTTCATGACGGGCGAATCTGCC
This sequence comes from Mesorhizobium sp. M0478, assembly GCF_040321305.1. Taxonomy (NCBI): domain Bacteria; kingdom Pseudomonadati; phylum Pseudomonadota; class Alphaproteobacteria; order Hyphomicrobiales; family Phyllobacteriaceae; genus Mesorhizobium; species Mesorhizobium sp. M0478. The sequence continues at coordinate 386,970 of NZ_JAMYRH010000004.1, read as the reverse complement.
ATCTCTCGCGATCTGCCGACGAGTGTAAAATCGTCTTTCGGCGTGGCGTTGAGCACGGCGCCGATGGAAGCAAAGGCTGCCGACACGTTGCCGGCCGATGCTGGCCGATGGCAATACGAACCCAAATGGGACGGGTTCCGCTGCCTGGCCTTTAAAGCCGGCGCGGCCGTGGAGTTGCGTGCAAAATCCGGCAAGCCGTTAGGGCGGTATTTCCCGGAAGTCGTCGCGATGTTGCATGAACTGAAAACAAAAGAGTTCGTGGTCGATGGTGAGATCGTCATCGAAATTGCAGGCTCTCTTTCTTTCGACGCCTTGCAGATGCGGCTGCATCCGGCGGAAAGCAGGATCCGGAAACTGTCGGTCGCGACGCCGGCAAAGCTGATCCTCTTTGACATGTTGGCGACCTCCGAGGGCGCCTTGATGCAGCAGCCGCTCTCGGTTCGGCGCGCTGCACTCGAACTGTTCGTGAAGTCGGCCGGGCGAAAGGATCTCGAACTGTCTCGGGCAACGCGTGATTTGGCGGCGGCAGGCAGATGGCTTGGCCAATCCGGACAAGGTTCGACCGACGGGGTCGTTGCCAAGCTTCTCGATGATGAATATCGGCCCGGCGAGCGCGCCATGGTCAAAGTCAAGCGCCTGCGCACGGCCGATTGTGTCGTCGGAGGGTTCCGCTACCTGGCGAATTCGCGTGAAGTCGGCTCCCTGTTGCTTGGCCTGTACAATGACCAGGGGCAACTCGACCATGTCGGGTTCACTTCGACGATTGCCCGGGAGGACAGGGCCAAGCTTACGCGACAACTTGAAGCTTTGCGATCGGCTCCTGGCTTCGCGGGAAAAGCGCCGGGCGGTCCCAGTCGGTGGAGCACGGAAAGAAGCGGACAATGGGAGCCATTGCGGCCCGAACTGGTGGCGGAGGTGCGGTTCGATCATGTCACCGGCGATCGTTTCCGTCATGGCACCAAATTTCTGCGATGGCGTCCTGACAAAAGCCCGAAGCAATGCACGTTCGAACAGATACTTGGAAAATGAGGCTTGGCGAAGCGTCGATAGGTCCACACTATCGAGACCAAATCCGTCAAGCATTCGGCGCAGCCAAATCCAGTCGCATTTCACTGGCGATCATGAACCCGGCGCCGAGATAAACGCCTTTGCAGGAGGATGCCGGACCAAACCCGTTGTTCAGTCTGTCACCACGCCTCGCTTTGGCGGATCACGGTTCTCGTCCGGATTAGGAACTGGCACTTCGTCGGGAAGAAGATCCGGCTCAGGCTCGCGTATGTCCGGCGTCCACGTCGGCGCATCCACTGGCGGCTCTTCGGTTGGCTCTGGTTTGGGGGGCACATCTATTCTCCGGGTTTCGCTTGGGCGTGGGTTCGGCCGCCACAGGTCGCGCGTCGCCGCGTCTGGAGGCGAAAGGGTCTTTTCACACCCCATGTATTTTTACCGATGGCCGGCGGTCCTGGGGCTTGTCGGCGCTCGATCAGAGTCCTGCGTTCCGGCTCCTTTGAGCGCAATGTTGGCATCCGCTGCATCTGGCTCTTTGAGGACTGCCCTGTCGACGTTCTTGATCTCGGCCGTAAGGCATCGTCCTTGGTGGCCAACGGGCAACCGCGAGAATTGTTCCAAACGATTTAGGGGCGGCTGGGGCTGCTGTGCGGACCTTCTGGCTGGGCAGTTATCAACTATGCTGTCTTGCGTTTCGGTGAGGCTCTCTTTGTGGATCTCGCCAGCCCTTCCTGTTTGAGGCTCTTCTTCAGCACCTCAGCGAGGTTGATGACATTCTCCTGTGGCCTTGGTGCGGGCTTCGGCAGCTTCTTGCCTTTGCGCTTTGCATCGATCATGGCGATCAGCGCGTCTTCATAGGTGTCTTCAAATTTCGAGGGATCGAAGGTCGTCACTTTTTTGTCAATAAGCATGCCGGCGATTTCGAGCAGATCGGGGTCGTATTTCTGCTTGGCCAATCCATCGAACACAGTGCTTTCCGAAACCATTTCGTTGTGGTTGCGAAGCTCGGTCATCACCATCCCCTTGCCATAGGGCTGAATCAGCACTTCGCGGCCGCGCTGGTAGAGCACCACGCAGGATCGAGCGGCCACGCCCTTGTTCTTCATGGCATCGCGGATCACTCCGTATGCTTCGATTGCGGCGCCGTCGGCCGGGATCAGATAGTAGGGCTTCTCGAGATAGCGCGTATCGATATCGTCAATCGATACGAATTCGCCGACTTCGAGCGTGTGCTTCGACGTCAGCTTCAACGCCTTTATGTCGTCAGGTTCGATCTGGAGAAATTCGTCCTTTTCGATCTCGAAACCCTTCACCTGATCCGCTGAATCCACCAGCTTTCCGGTCTCCTCGTCGGCGTAGACGCTCCTGACCGGCAGACCGTCCTTGCGGTTCAAAATCTTGAAATGGATCTTGGATGCTTCGCTGGTTGCGCCGACAATCTTCACGCCGCAAGTAACCGAACCAACCTTCAAGAAGCCCTTCCAGGCAGCACGTGGCGCGGCCATTTTGCGCTTATCCCGTTTCCAACTAGGGCAACGCGTTTCCGTTCGAATTGTTCCTGCGGCGGGGGCTCGGTGCACCGTGAATGTCCGGTGGGGGAAATCCTGTCGGTCTCGACAGCGATTTTCATCGGCACGGTGCATCTTTTGGCAACCTGTCGGCGTTGGAAGTGAGCCCATTTGCCGAGGTGAGTTCCATGAAAGTGTCGACGAGGGACGATTTGAAAACCGAGGCGCAGCTCTCGGAAGACGCTGACCTCATCGTAAATCGCACAGTCCATTTCGTCGGAGTATGGATTGAGGAGCATGTGATCGAAAAGCCTGCTCTCATGCGGAAGGGCGTCGATGCCGCAGAGGAACTCGCAAGCCAATGCATCGCGGATGCAGACGAGGAAGGCATCGCCCCTGAGGACATTCAGGACGAAGTCGGGGACCTCAAGGAGTACATTGCCGAGATGATCGTGGAGCAAGGCGGTCGCGGCTCTGCAGTTAATTCTGAACCAGACATGAGCTACTTCAGCGCAACGGCCTCGGCGCCGCAGCTTCGCGTTGACCGGCTATATCGCCGCTCCAAGTCCAACAAGAGCATCATTGTTGAGAGGAACAAGTCATCGATCCCGCCCACTGGATAGCATTCGTGGGAACGGTCGTCCTGCTGCAGATGCCGCCCGGGCCGGATAGCATGCTGGTGACGGCGCGCGGCATAGGGCAGGGACGCAGGGTTGCGCTGTTCACGGTATTGGGGATGACGGCCGGCGCCGGCATGGTTCAGCTTCCTCTCATAGCGTTCGGTGTTCGTCTCTCGTGCGAACCTCCCCACTAGCTTTTGGAGCACTGCAATGGCTTGGGGCGGCGTATCTCGTATGGCTCGGGCTAGGGCTGGTCGTCACGAAGCCGGAAACACAGGCCCGGCCGGATACGACCCCGATCAAGGCCGTTGCCGCGGCGCGGGAAGGCATGATTGCCAATCTGTTCAATCCGTGGCCCATCACGTTTATGGTAGCGTTGCTGCCTCAGTTCGTTGATCCGCATGGGAGTTCCGTGACGCTTCAACTGTTGCTGCTGGGAGCAACTCAGAAAATGACGGGCGTGTTGGTGTTGGGGACCTATGCCGTGGCCTCCGGCAGCATAGGCGCCTGGATCCTGAAGCGCCCTCGTGTGCGGCTTTGGCAGCAGCGGATCGCCGGCCTCTTCATTGTTGGCCTTGGGTTCCGAATGGCCTTTGGCGGCTGCGCAAGCCGTTAAGTTGCCGGGCCAGCGCCTGCATCCGCAGGAACCGAAAGCGCACCATGAACATTGTCAGACACAGGCAGGAGAGTGTCATGCAAGTCGTTCGGACCGAAGTGGTGAATGCCAGGGCGCCAGACGGGCAGTCGGTTCGCCGGGTGATATTTTGCGGCGAGGGCGGCGACTGCGTTACGGTGGACATGGCAAACGTCGGGATACAAGCTGAAGATGACGTGCTTGCCCGCGCAAAGGCAATCCTGGTCCAGACAGCGACCTTTGATCTCGCAGCCAATGGATATGACGCGAGCAGCAACGGCAATTTCGACCAGGTCGAGATAACCTCTGCAAGCGACGGCGCCGGCGACGTATATGTCTTTGAGTATCGCGATGGCGAAACCAGCCGACGCATACCGCCGTCGAGGATGGCGAGCCTTGAGGCGGCCCGGTCCGAAGCTATCCGCTGCGCAATCGATCTTCTTGCCGACCTGCAGCCTGGCACGGACGCTCTGTCCGGCTGGCTTGTGAGGGTATCCAACGAAAACGGTGAATTGCTTTACACTGTTGATGTGGCTGAGGCCGATGCAGCGCGGCAGGCAGGCCAGTAACCCAAACCCGACGGAATCCACCAGTGGCCGCCCAAGGATTGATTCACGGACCAATAGGCGACGATGGCCTGCATCTGTGCGTCGACATGCAGCGCCTGTTTGCGCCGGGTGGACCTTGGCCCGTGCCGTGGGCTGAAAAGGTGGTCCCGGCGATCGAAGAACTGGTCGCCAGACATGCCAGCCGTACCCTGTTCACGCGCTTCATTCCTGCCGCCCGCCCGGGCGAGGCGCCGGGAATGTGGGCAAACTACTATCGTCGGTGGGCGGAGGTAACCCTTTCCAACATCGATCCGCGCCTGATTGAGCTGATGCCTCAACTTGCACGATTTGTACCGCCGGCGACGGTGGTCGACAAACATGTCTATTCGCCCTGGACCGAGGGGCGGCTCGACGCGCTGCTGAGTGGCTCCGGCGTGCGTGCGCTCGTGATCACCGGTGGCGAAACCGACGTTTGCGTTCTCGCGACCGTGCTTGGCGCCATCGATCGTGGCTTCCGCGTCATTCTCGTCACCGATGCCATCTGCAGCTCTGCCGACCAGACCCATGACGCACTGATGGAAGTCTACCATTCCCGCTTCAGTGAGCAGATTGAGGCGGCCAGCATGGCGGAGGTGTTGGAGTGTTGGCCACAACTCACTCGCTGATCTGGGGGGCTTCAAGTGAAAGGGCCGACAATCGTCATTCTGGTCGGGTGGACTGTTTCAGTTGGCGGACGGCACTACAGTGAACCGGAAAACGTATATGAACGGCACGATTGCCTGATCTGGTCGCTCGCGTGAATCAGTGTCTGGAAGCGTACAAAGCCTTGCAGAGCTATCGACAGCGCGGCCAACCGTCATAGAATGAACAGGATACAGCGCCGAAGACTCGATGCCGGCATCTAGCAATCGTTGCGAGACATCCGGCGCCTCTGCCGTCGGCCTTCCGCAGGGAGGATGATGTGCTGAAAACCGAAGTCATTGACCTTGAAACCTATAGCGCAGTACGCGGTGATCTCTGGCTATCGCGCTGACGACATTATCTCGACGGCGTTTGCGGTCGATGAAATCCGCGCAAGGTTTCCTGAGTGTCGCTGCGACGACGAGGAATTGGTCGGGCTTATGGTCCATGCCATGTCCGGCAAGAAAATTGCCGTGAGCTTCGACCACCGGGTGGAACAGGTCAGGCGGCGTGCTGCGCTGCCGATCGCTTCGGAGAGCAAAGGACTGCGATAATTGGACCACCATAGGTCCGTTGCGATTTTGGAAGACGAGGCGTTTATCGCGCTCGAACTTGAAGACATGTTGCGCGACGCGGGGTTCGACATCGCTGCGGTCTTTTCGTCCTGCGTCGACGCGCTGGAATGGTTCAGGGGCAGTTCTCCCGACATTGTTGTCATGGATATCGGCCTGGCGGACGGGGATTGCGTACGAATAGCTACGTTGCTTGACGCCCGAAACATCCCCTTTGTCGTCCATTCGGCAAGCTACGCCAATTCGGGTTTTCACGATCCGATTTTCCTTCAAGGGACATGGGTCGCAAAGCCTGCCTCGCCTTCCGAGTTGCGCAACGCAATTCATGCCTCTCTGGCAATGGCAAACGGCGATGACGTGTCGTGGTCGGCTGAAGCCCGATAAATCGCAACCGCATCATGAAATCCGGCGTTCAAACCAAGGCGCAATCGTCGGCCTGGAATTTTCACGGCACGATGGAACAAAATGGAAAATGCGGCGTTTGGGGTCTCGCGGCGCGATCCACCATTGGCCGCGGGGGCAACTTTATCCGTATAAATCCATAGGGCTGGGAGTGGCGCTGTGACCGTGCAGGCATCCAAGAAGCAATTGGACCGTCGAAGCATCCTGAATTCTCTGAAAGCCTTCCGGCGTGGCGATTTCTCCGTCCGCATCGACAATGTTTATGAAGGCCTCGATTCCGAGATAGCTGAGACTTTCAATGAGATCGCTGACCTCAACGACCAAGTAACGCGTGAGTTCGAGCGCTTGAGCCGGGTCGTCGGCAAGGAAGGGCGGATAGGCGAGCGCGGCCGGGTTCGCAATGCCACCGGCAGTTGGGAATCCAGTGTCCGTTCAGTCAATGATCTCATAGAAGACATGGTTCAGCCAACGGCTGAGGTTGCGCGCGTTATCGGCGCCGTCGCCAAGGGCGACCTGTCGCAGACCATGATGGTCGAAATTGACGGCCGACCGCTGCGTGGCGAATTCCTGCGCATCGGCAAGATCGTCAACACCATGGTCGGCCAGTTGGCCTCCTTCGCCTCTGAGGTGACGCGCGTGGCGCGCGAGGTCGGTACGGAAGGCAAGCTCGGCGGCCAGGCCCGGGTCAAGGGCGTCGCCGGCACGTGGAAAGATCTGACCGACAACGTCAACGCGATGGCCACGAACCTGACCGGGCAAGTGCGCAACATCGCGGAGGTTACGACCGCAGTCGCGTCGGGCGACCTGTCGAAGAAGATCACAGTCGATGTCAAGGGCGAAATCCTAGAACTGAAGAACACCATCAACACGATGGTGGACCAGCTTAATTCCTTCGCTTCGGAAGTGACGCGCGTGGCGCGCGAGGTCGGCACTGAAGGCAAGCTTGGCGGCCAGGCGCGCGTTGAGGGTGTTGGTGGTACGTGGAAGGATCTGACCGACAATGTGAATTCCATGGCCGAGAACCTGACTGGCCAGGTGCGCAACATCGCCGAAGTGACGACCGCAGTGGCTTTGGGCGACCTGTCGAAGAAGATTACGGTCGACGTGAAGGGCGAGATTCTCGAGCTGAAATCCACGATAAACACAATGGTGGACCAGCTGAATTCATTCGCGGGCGAGGTCACGCGCGTGGCACGCGAGGTTGGCACCGAAGGCAAGCTTGGCGGTCAGGCGCAGGTGCGCGGCGTCGCCGGCACCTGGAAGGACCTCACCGACAACGTCAACTCGATGGCCGAGAACCTGACCGGTCAGGTGCGCAATATCGCCGAGGTGACGACGGCGGTCGCGTCGGGCGATCTGTCCAAGAAGATCACGGTCGCCGTGCAAGGCGAAATCCTGGAACTCAAGGACACCATCAACACGATGGTCGACCAACTGAACTCCTTTGCCTCGGAAGTGACGCGCGTGGCACGCGAGGTCGGCACCGAAGGCAAGCTGGGCGGCCAGGCAGAGGTGAGGGGCGTCGGCGGCACATGGAAGGATTTGACCGACAACGTCAATCTCATGGCCGCCAACCTGACTGGCCAGGTTCGAAACATCGCAGAAGTCACCACCGCCGTGGCGCGCGGCGACCTGTCGAAGAAGATCACCGTCGACGTCAAAGGCGAGATCCTGGAGCTCAAGGACACCGTCAACACGATGGTCGACCAACTGAACTCCTTTGCCTCTGAGGTCACGCGTGTGGCCCGCGAAGTGGGATCGGAAGGCAAGCTTGGTGGCCAGGCGCATGTCGAAGGCGTCGGTGGCACCTGGAAGGATCTGACCGACAACGTCAACGCCATGGCCGGCAATTTGACGGTGCAATTGCGCGACGTGTCCAAGGTGGCAACGGCCATCGCGACCGGCGACTTGACCCAGAAGATCACCGTCGACGCGCTGGGCGAGATCTTGCAGATCAAGGACGTCATCAACACGATGGTCGACCAGCTCAATTCCTTCGCTTCGGAAGTGACACGTGTGGCGCGCGAGGTCGGCTCCGATGGCAAGCTCGGCGGCCAGGCCCAGGTGCGCGGCATCGGCGGCACGTGGAAGGATCTGACCGAAAACGTCAACGCCATGGCGGCCAACCTGACCGGCCAGGTGCGCAACATCGCCGAGGTAACCACCGCCGTGGCGCTCGGGGACCTTTCGAAGAAGATCACCGTCGATGTCCGCGGCGAGATCCTGGAGCTGAAGGACACCATCAACACAATGGTGGACCAGCTTAATTCCTTCGCTTCGGAAGTCACGCGCGTGGCACGCGAGGTCGGCACGGAAGGCAAGTTGGGAGGCCAGGCGCAGGTGCGCGGCGTTGCCGGCACGTGGAAGGATCTCACAGACAATGTGAACTCGATGGCCGAGAATCTGACCGGCCAGGTGCGCAACATCGCCGAAGTCACGACCGCCGTGGCGCGCGGCGACCTGTCGAAGAAGATCACCGTCGATGTGAAGGGCGAAATCCTGGAGCTCAAGTCGACCATCAACACCATGGTGGACCAGTTGAACTCCTTCGCCGGCGAGGTCACCCGAGTCGCGCGTGAGGTTGGCACCGAGGGCAAGCTTGGTGGCCAGGCGCGCGTCGAAGGTGTTGCCGGTACCTGGAAGGACCTGACCGACAACGTCAACCTGATGGCGACGAACTTGACCAATCAGGTGCGCGGCATCGCCGATGTCGTGACGGCGGTCGCGCAAGGCAATCTCAGGCGCAAACTGACGGTCGACGCGAAGGGAGAGATCGCCCTGCTGGCCGACACCATCAACGGCATGATCGAGACGCTTGCCACCTTTGCCGACCAGGTGACCAACGTCGCCCGTGAGGTGGGCATCGAGGGTAAGCTCGGTGGTCAGGCGCGTGTGCCAGGTGCCGCCGGCCTCTGGCGCGACCTGACCGACAATGTCAATCAACTCGCTGCCAATCTGACCACCCAGGTGCGTGCCATCGCCGAGGTTTCGACGGCGGTGACCAAGGGCGATCTTACCCGTTCGATCAGCGTCGAAGCCTCCGGCGAGGTCGCCGCGCTGAAAGACAACATCAACGAAATGATCCGCAATCTGAAGGATCAGACGCTGAAGAATGCCGAGCAGGACTGGTTGAAGACCAATCTCGCCCGGTTTTCGCGCATGCTGCAAGGCGAGCGCGACCTTGCCACCGTCTCGCGGCTCATCATGTCCGAACTCGCTCCTCTGGTGAACGCCCAGTATGGGGTGTTCTACGTCACCAATCGCGACGAGGAGGAATCCTATCTTGAGCTGGCGGCTTCCTATGGCGCCGAGAGCAAGGCTGCCATCAAGCAGCGGCTTGATCTGCGAGAGGGCCTGGTTGGGCAAAGTGCCGCCGACAAGCGCGCCATCATGCTGGACAATGTGCCGCCAGAATTCCTTCGGGTCACATCTGGTCTTGGCAGCGCCTCGCCAGCCAATGTCATCATCCTGCCTGCCCTGTTCGAGGATGAAGTCAAAGCCGTCATCGAGCTCGCCTCGTTCGGCGAGTTTCGTGACACACACCAGTCGTTCCTCAACCAGCTCATGGAATCCGTCGGCATCGTTCTCAACACCATCGCTGCGACGATGCGCACGGAGGGCCTGCTCAAGCAGTCGCAACTGCTGACGTCGGAATTGCAAGCGCGTCAAACCGAGCTGACAAAAAAGCAGGAAGAGCTGCATGCGACAAACGAGGAGCTGCAGGAAAAGGCGCAGCTGCTCGAGAACGAAAAGAAGCAGGTCGAAAACAAGAATCTCGAAATCGAGATGGCGCGACGCGCGCTGGAGGAAAAAGCCGAGCAACTGGCGCTCACGTCGAAATACAAATCCGAATTCCTGGCCAATATGAGCCACGAACTGCGCACGCCGCTCAATTCGCTGCTCATTTTGTCAAACCTGCTGGCGACCAACCAGCACGGCAACCTCAACGAAAAACAGGTAGAGTTCGCCCGCACCATCAATTCGGCAGGAACCGATCTTCTCAGCCTCATCAACGATATCCTCGATCTGTCGAAGATCGAGTCGGGCACTGTTTCCATCGACATCAACGATATGCCGGTGACGCATCTTCGCCAGCATATGGAACGAACTTTTCGTCAGCTGGCAGCCGACAAGGGACTTGGCTTCACCATCAAGGTCGATCCGGCGCTTCCCGACACGGTCCGCACAGATGAGAAACGCTTGCAGCAGATTGTCCTCAACCTGCTTTCCAACGCATTCAAATTCACCTCGGAAGGCGAGGTCAGCCTGAACTTCCGGGTTGAAAAGGCCGGCCGCCGCAATGGCGCGACGCAGCCGGTGAAGGCTCTCGCGATCGCCGTCACCGACACCGGCATTGGCATTCCAGAAGACAAACAGAAGCTGATTTTCGAGGCCTTCCAGCAGGCCGACGGCACCACCAGCCGCAAGTATGGCGGCACCGGCCTTGGGCTCTCGATCAGCCGCGAGATCGCTCGCTTGCTTGGCGGCGAATTGCGGGTCGAAAGCACGCCGGGCAAGGGGTCGACATTTACCCTCATCATCCCGTTCGACGGCCCCCGCGTGACGACAGTACAGTCGACCTTGGCTCCGGCGGCGGAGGCGGTTGCTGCGACAGCTCTGCTCAGCAGTCCGCCCTCGGCAGAGCTGATCGACGACCGCGATTCAATCCTACCCACCGATCGGATCGTGTTGATCGTCGAAGACGATCCGACCTTTGGCGGGTTGCTGCTTGGCCTCGCCCGGTCGGCCGGGCTGAAAGGCGTTCTGTCGACTGCAGGTTCCGGCACGCTGGCATTGGCCCGCAAGCTCGTTCCCGACGCAATCACACTTGATCTCGGACTTTCGGATATCGATGGCTGGGTGCTTTTCGATCTGCTGCGGCATGACCAGAAGACGAGGGGAATTCCTATCCATGTCATCTCGGGTGCCGAAGACATCGACAGTCTCGCACGCAAGGGGGCGTCCAGCATTTCCACCAAGCCCGTTTCCTCGGACGAGCTGATGAAGGTGTTTCAGGATATCCACTCGAAGAAGCTCCGCGTTCAGCGCCGCGTTCTGGTCGTGGACCCTGACCCGGAGCGGCGTCTGGCTCTGGTCGAGGCAATCCGCGACGGCGTAACGTCGGTCACCGCGATCGGTCGTGTTGCGGCAAATGCAGAAGACGTTGGCCTCGCCTTCTATGATGCCGTCGTGCTCGGCTTTGGACGCTCCGCCAAGGACAACGCAAAGGCGCTGGACGAGATCACCGGCCAATTCGGCGAAGCCTTGCCGCAGCTGCTGTTCTTTACACCTCACCCGGACGCGCTTGAACAGGTACTGGCATTGAACCCGGCCTTGGCAGAAGCACCGCGGGCGGAGAACTTCGCTCAATTGGCGCTGCATATTTCGGCAACGCTGCCGGGAGAAGGTCGCCAAGAGGCCTGGGCAGGAACTGAACACAACGGCAAGTCCGATCTCGCCGGGGCGAAAGTTCTCATCGTCGACGACGACATTCGTAACATCTATTCGCTCACGAGTGTTCTGGAGACCTATGACATACAGGTTCTGCATGCCGAGCGGGGCCGTGATGGCATCGCGCTTCTTGAACAGACGCCCGATGTCGACGTGGCATTGATCGATATCATGATGCCGGAGATGGACGGCTACGAGACGATGCGGCGGATTCGCGGCACACCGGCGATTGCTCATATCCCGCTGATTTCCGTCACCGCAAAGGCGATGAAGGGGGATCGGCAAAAATGTCTGGATGCCGGGGCTTCCGACTACATCGCCAAACCCGTCGACCTGGATCTCCTGCTGGCGCTGCTTCGTGTCTGGATCGGGCGTGCCCGATCCCGTGTCGAGAGCCCGGAAAAAATTCTCCTGGCAGCGAACTGACGGCCGTTCGATGCAAAAGCTGGCAAGAAACAGGGTAAGGAAACTTGAGGTGGCAGCTCTTGCCGAAGGGCCGGCAAGAGCCCGCATCCTGGCGGTGGACGACGATGAGCGCAATCTGCTGGCGATCAGCGAAGTGCTCGCGACTATCGGAGAGGTCATCTGCGCCCAATCGGGCGAAGAGGCTCTGCGCTTTCTGCTGAAAGAGGAGTTCGCCGTCATTCTCCTGGATGTCCTCATGCCAGGGTTGGACGGGTATGAAACGGCCGCACTTATCCGCCAGCGCGAGCAATCCAAGCGCACCCCAATCATCTTCTTGACCGCCATCAACAAGGAGGATGCGCATATGCTGCGCGGCTACGACGCCGGCGCAGTCGACTATGTGTTCAAGCCATTCGATCCGATCATGCTGCGTTCGAAAGTCGCGGTTTTCGTCGAACTCCACGAGAAGACGCTCGAGATCCAGCGCAAGGCGGAGGTCGAGCAGGGACTATTGGCGCAGGCGTTGCAGGCGCATAAGGACAAGCTTCAGGCCGAACGCGCGCTGCGCAGCGCCGAGCAACGGCAGGACGCCATCCTGAATTCGTTGCCGGTCTGCTTTCATGCTCGGGCAGCCGAGCCGCCCTTTGCGGCGCGCTTTGTTACGGAGGGCGTCGAGCGCTTGACCGGCTTTGCGCCTGAATACCTGACATCGGATCCAGAGTTCGGTCTCAGCCGCGTTCATCCGGACGACCTGCCGCGATTGAGGGAAGCGCTGCTGGCGGCAAAAACCACCGGCTCCTATACGTGCGAGTTCCGCTGGCAATGCGCCAATGGCGAGTATCGCATTTTTCTCGACCAGGGGGTGATGTCGGACGGCTTAGATGGCCGTGAACCGGAAATCATCGGCACATTGCTTGACATCACCGAGCGGCGCGGTCTTGAGGATCAGCTGCTTCAATCCCAGCGCATCGACGCTATCGGCAAGCTAACCGGCGGCCTGGCGCATGATTTCAACAACCTGCTCGCCGCAATTCTCAGTGGGTTAGGGCTGCTTGAACGCCGAGCCACGTTGGATGATCAGGCGCAACAGGTACTCGACCTGACGCGGCGTTCTGCAAAACAAGGCGCTGACCTTGTGGCGCGAATGCTGGCATTCTCGCGGCGCCAGACCCTGAAGCCGGAAGCGGTGCGCCTTGCTGCGCTGAACGACACGATGAACGGATTGGTGGCGCCCGTGCTGGGGGGGTTGATCCGTTTCGACTGGCAGATCGATGACACGATCTGGCCGGTGCATGTCGATGCAGGCCAACTTGAATTGGCCTTGATGAATCTGGTTTTCAACGCGCGTGACGCCATGCCCTCTGGCGGGACAATAACCGTGCATGCGCAGAATCGATCGATCGGGACGCCAACAGAGGATATTCCGCCGGGCGACTATGTCATGATCGCCGTCAAGGACACCGGATCCGGCATACCCCCCGATCTTGTCGCCAAGGTCGTCGAACCGTTCTTCACCACCAAGCCGGTCGGTAAGGGAACGGGCCTCGGCCTCAGCACGGTCTACGGCTTCATGAAGCAGTCAGGTGGGACACTTCGCATAGAAAGCGTCGTCAACCGCGGAACTACCATGCAACTCTGGCTGCCACGATCGACCGAACAGCCGGTCGATCCTGTGGTGGAACCCGACATTGAACGAGCGTTCGCCGATGCCGGGATGGAGCACCCATCAATCCTCCTGATCGACGACAGCCATGTTTTGCGGCAATTGACCGCCGAGTCCCTTCGCCAGCGTGGTTTCGAGGTGACCTGCGCGGGAGGAGGGGCGGAGGCGCTGGCCATGATGGAGCGCACTCCCGACGAGTTCGACGTCATTATCACCGATTTCGCCATGCCACTCGTATCCGGCGTCGACGTGATCCGCTTCGCGCGCAATTTGCGCTCGGACTGGCCAGCGGTCATGATCACGGGCTATGCCGATGCCCGGGAGATTGCCGATCGGCCAGCCGACGTGCCCTTGCTCGGCAAGCCCTTCCGGGACGAGGATCTGTTCGAAGCGATTTTCCTCGCGATAGAGAATGCGGCCCCCCAAAGGATCAAAACCGGCTAGCGCTTAGGGGTTGTCAACGGTCTGGCCACGTCGCAAAGGGCCGCATTCCTGATCGGCAATCTTGGTCATTCGCAACAGGCGGCGCTACCAGCGTTCCTCGGTGTCGCGGTCCGGTAGGTCTATTCCGCAGCACACCCAACCAAGGCGCTGCGCTGAACCATAGTTGTACCGAGGCTCCAGATGAGCCGGATCATCGAAGGTACCGACGTGCAGCGCGATCTCGGTTGGCGACGCGTCATAGCAAAGGCTGAGCGGCGACCCGCATTCTGGGCAGAAGCCTCTTTGCGCGATCGGCGAAGACCTTCGATATGTTGGCGTTCCGGAATTCCAGGTCAGGCTTTGGCAGGGCATCCAGGCAAGAACTGCAAACGCGCTGCCGGTCGCTCGTCTGCACATATCGCAGTGGCAGTAGTGAACCCTCGGTTCGATCCCGGCGCTGAATCGGATCCTGCCACAGAGACATCCGCCCTTGATGGCCAAGGAGCCGGGTAGGCGCTTGCCAACCTCACGCATTAAGATCGATCAAGGCGGCGCCGAACGCTCCGATCGCAGTCAAAGAGGCACTGCCGAGGTTTTGGTCGGTTGCGAAGGCTGTCAGCGCACCGAAGCCTTCGTCGCCGAGGTCGAGCACGACGACGAAAGTCCTTTGCCCGCTGACCTGATTGACGAGCTTGGGTTTCATGGCGTTCCGAACCTGTTGCGGGGCAGTTAATGGGCATGGTGCTCGGCATTCCGCTTGCGGGTTGCCGCTGCCTTCTTTGCCGATTCCGATCGGCTTTCGGCTGACCGTGAAGCCGATGCCTTGCCGCCGCTTTTCCCACCCTTGTGGGCCGCGGGGTGTCCGGTGTGTTTACCACGACCCGAGCCGCCTTCTTTCTTGCCGCCGCCATCGTCCTTGTTGATGGTCGCCCATGCCCGGCGCTCGGATTCCTTCTCGGAAACACCGCGCTTCTCATAGCCTGCGGCAATGTGGTCGGCTGTGCGTTCCTGTTTGTCGCTGTATTTCGATTTGTCGCCTCGTGGCATGGTCGTTCTCCTGGCTCAATGATGTTTGAACGGTATGCCGGCGGGAGAGTTCCAAGCGGAAATTCAGAAAATTGAAAACGCGAGCGAGGATTTCGACCAACACGGAGCGCTATTGCTCCGGAGCCGTGGCGGGTGCCGTGTAGCGGCGGCGCACGGCACCGATCACGCGTTTCTTGAAGCGATCGAGCGCGGCAAGCGTCTCCCTGGAGACGACGTCGTCGCGTGCCGTCTACTCGGTAGCCCAATGCAACGAAATACGTTCCGCGACCTCAGTAGCCACCGACCACCGGCAGGATCTCTCCCGTGATGTAACTCGAGCAATGCGACGAGGCGAGGAACACGTAAGCCGGGGCAAGTTCTTCCGGTTGCGCTGGCCGTTTCATCGGCGTATCCGCGCCGAATTTCGAGACGTCGTCGGCTTCCTTGTCCGAAGGGTTGAGCGGCGTCCACACCGGACCTGGCGCGACCGCGTTTACCCGGATGCCCTTGCCGATCAGATTGCCCGAAAGCGCTCGCGTGAAGGCATGAATGCCGCCCTTGGTCATCGAATAGTCAACCAGTTGCTTGGAACCGTCGATGCCGGTCACCGAACCGGTATTGATGATCGCGGAGCCCGGCTCCATGTGCGGCACGCTCTCCTGCGCCATATGAAAATAGCCGTAAAGATTGGTCTTCAGCGTCGTGTCGAAATGTTCCTCGGTCAGGTCGTTGAAGTCACTGGAATGGATTTGGAAAGCGGCGTTGTTGACCAGCACGTCGATCCTGCCGAATTTTTCGACCGTCAGCGCCACGGCGTTGCGGCAATGCTCGCGTTCACTGAGATCGGCTTTTATCAGTATGCAACGCCGGCCTTCCTTTTCGACGGCGTTTTTGGTCGCTTCGGCGTCCCTGTCTTCACTCAAGTATACGATCGCAATGTCGGCGCCCTCGCGGGCGAACAAGACTGCCACGGAACGGCCGATGCCGGAATCACCACCCGTGATAAGCGCTACCTTGTCGTCGAGTTTTTTCGATCCGAGGTAGTAAGGCGCATCGTAGAGCGGAGCGGGCTCGATCGCCCATTCATGCCCCGGTTTGGGTTGATGCTGCTCGGGAAAAGGCGGCTCGGGATATTTGCGGGCGCCGGCTTGCATCGCTTGTTGCATTTTGCCATTGCTCTTCGTCTCGTCTTTGGCGTCGATACCACGCTGGATATGGCGTTGCTTGGCGGCTTCAGCTGAAGTCTGCGACTTAGTCTGCATGGCTTTCTCCTGTGCTCGGAGAACGAACAACGCATGCCGGGCAAAAAAGTTTGCGCAAATATCTCGATCCCGAAAGGGCTCGCCATTGCGAACAGCCCGCGAGGAGCGTGGAGCATTGGTCGTCAATGAGACCGGAATTGCCATGCCGGTGGCGTTCAGACAAACACCACATTCATTACCCGCTCAAAGCGCGCTCTTTTCAGAACCATAGGGTTTGGCAATGCGGACCATGCCTTTCGTCCGGAGGCGCTGGTATAAATAGAAAATCGTCATCAAGCCGATTGCTGTTCCAGCACCAAGACACAGCGCGAGCAATAGTTCTGCACCGACACGAAACGCAAGCAGAGTAACGCCGGCCGCAGCGACGATGGCATTTATGAATGCGATCATAGTCGCTGCAGTGGTCAGGTACGCCAGGAGAGGCCCAGTACGAAGAGAAGGTTCGGCGTCATTTTCGGGCCAGCGACCGAATTCCTTGGAAAACTGGAAGGCAGCCTCGTCGCCCAAAGTTCGATAGTAGGCTCTGATCCGGGCAATGCCGATATGGGCCTGCATGTTCTCAGCGGCGATGTCGACCAACCTCAAGACGGTAAAGGCACCCAGTAAAAAGACCGATGGCAGCACAACCGCGACAAACGGCAGGAAGAACTCGGAGGACTGCGTAACAAAGCCCGTTGCCACCAGAGCGCTCGACAGAGACATAATGTAGATGGTCGTTCGCGACGCCATTTCACTTATGGACGTGCTGATCGCTGTCTGCTGCACGAAATGCTCTGTCGTCAGGGCCGCGAGAAACGAAGCATCGGGTATCGGCGTGTCAGCCATGGAGTATGCTCCTGTCGGGTCGACCTGAGTTTTTCTTCGATATAGTGCTTGCGAGGCTGGCCGCCACTGGATGCTCCCGACGCCTGACCCATGCCGGTTTATTGTGCCATATCCAGCGAGCCCGCATCACCGATCAGAAAGGGCCGATCATGTGGTCAGCAGATGCTGGCCATATCGCAGGCGAAATGTCTGCCGTGGTCAATCTGTATGGCCTCCTGTTGGGGATCGTGGTCGAAGCGCATTCGCGGCGCGGTTGCAGTTGGAGCGGTTCCGCGGCGGCGCTGACGCGAGTTCGCGCATTCGTGGCAGCTGCCTCGAAACAAATTCGGTCTCTAGGCCGGCAACGCGAATTCACCGGCAAGTTCAATGGTGCGGCTTGCGGGCCGACTTTTCGGTGGCGAAGCCCATGACCACGTCCACCAGAGTCATAAATCAGCAGCCCGGATCCTGCCTACTGCGGTATCTCCAGGCCCTGCCGCAATCCTGTCGCGACGACTGAGACCCTGAATTTTCCGGCGAGTGCCCGGTCGAATATGGCGCCGACGATGATGTCGGCGTCGGCGTCGACCTCCTCGCGGATGCGGGTGGCGGCCTCATCGACTTCGAACAGCGTCATGTCCATGCCGCCCGAGATCGAGACCAGGACGCCCTTGGCGCCGATCATCGAGGCTTCGTCGAGAAGCGGGTTGGCTATCGCCGCTTCGGCGGCCTTCCTGGCGCGGTCCTCGCCCGTGGCTTCCCCGGTACCCATCATTGCGCGGCCCATGTCGCGCATCACCGACTTCACGTCAGCGAAGTCGAGATTGATCAGCCCCTCCTTGACGATGAGATCGGTTATGCAGCCGACGCCGGAATAAAGGACGCGATCAGCCATGGCGAAGGCGTCCGCGAAAGTCGTCTTTGCGTCAGCGATCCTGAAGAGGTTCTGGTTCGGAATAACGATCACGGTATCGGCGCATTCGCGAAGCTGCTCGATGCCCTCTTCGGCGGCTTGCATACGGCGCTTCCCTTCGAAGGTGAACGGCTTGGTGACGACCGCCACCGTCAGGATGCCGGCTGCCCGTGCAGCGTTCGCTATGACGGGCGCGGCACCGGTTCCAGTTCCGCCTCCCATGCCGGCGGTCACGAAGCACATATGGGTTCCCGCAAGGTGGTCCCTGATCTCGTCGATCGATTCCTCGGCTGCCGCGCGGCCGACCGCGGGCAGCGACCCGGCGCCCAGGCCTTCCGTGACATGGGCGCCCAGCTGGATCAGCCGCGATGCTTTCGACATGGTCAGTGCCTGGGCATCGGTGTTGGCGACGATGAACTCCGCACCCTGCAGATTTTCGGCAATCATGTTGTTGACCGCGTTGCCGCCGCCACCGCCCACACCGATAACGGTTATCTTCGGCCGCATTTCCGAGATGACGGGCCTTGCCGCGGTGCTCATCGTCTTGTCTCCTTGGAATTGATCGACAAAAAAGTTCCCGGAACGCGCCGCTTGAACACGCCAGGTGCAAGAATCAGGTTCTATCGCCTTGGCACAGGGAATCAGAGGGTGAACTTTGCGGCAAGACAAGATGTGGGACTTGTACCATATACGCCTGAACGAGCCGACCTTTTGGACGAGTCTCCAGCCGATTTCCGGGATTGGCCCGGCTTCTGGCCAGCCAAAATCCACAATCCGGGATCCAACCCCTTCAAGCTTCACGCGCCCGCCTCACGCGCCAGAACCTTGAGAATCTGGCGGCCGATCGACGCCTGACGCTTAGCGGATCGGCATCTTGCCGCGAAACAACGGCTGATGGGCCCGCATCAGAGCGGCAATCCGGTCGGCAATCTTTCGTACCGGCGGGGAGTGGCGTTCCTCATGGTGGGTGACGATCCACTGGTCGGTTTCGAGTTCTGGGATAGGATGAGCGACGCGAACCAGCCGCGGATCGCTGTCACCGACGAAGCACGGAAAGATCGAAAGGCCGGCGCCTGCGGCCACCAATTCGCGCACTGAATGGGTGTTGTTGCCGCGCACGGCGATGCGATCGCCGTGATGGGCTTGCAGCCAGCGCGCCGAGGCAATGTTTGCCCCTTCGCCGGTGACGCCGACGAACAACCCGGCGGCGATGCCGTTGATCAGGTGGCGTCCGGAATAGATGGCATACGCGACCTTGCCGCTCTGACGGCCGGCCAGCCACTGTTCGGTCGGGCGCTCGCTGCGGATGCCGATATCGGCGGCGCGGCGACCGATGTCGACCCGGTCGGTGGTGGTGACGAGTTCCACCCTGATGCCGTCATCGACGGTCCAGATTTCGCCGATATGGGTGGAAACGAAGGCCGAGGTCCATGGCCCGGCCGAGACGCGGACAATGCGGTCGGGCAGGTTTCCCTCGCGCCAGCGGGTTAGCGACTGCATTGCTGCTTCGACGTCTTCGGCGCGCCGCAGCAGTTCTTCACCGACCGGGGTTAGTCGGTAGCCGGTCTGCTGACGTACGAACAGCGCTTCGCCGATCTGCTTTTCGAGCGCGGTGACGCGTCGTCCGAGTGTGGCTGCGCTGAGGCGCGTGGTTGCCGTCGCCGCGCTCAGGCCACCCAGCCGCGCAACGTCGAGAAACAACCTCAGATCGTCCCAGCCAATATCCATTTTGCAGAAATGAAAAACTCCTTGCGACCGTGGCTGTAGCGCGAAGCGGCCATCACGCGCAAGTATATAGGCATTGGAAGCGCTTGATAATTCTGCCCTGGCGGGAAAATGACAGGCACCTCGGTTGGCCAGGCAGTCAGCGCAATCCGTTCGATCGTGCATACGCTTTGCGCGATTGCTTTGCGTTTTCGACCAATCCAAGAGCGTGGGTATCCCGCTCGCCAAGGAGACGATCATGTTGCATGAACTTCGACACCGTTTCGCCCGCTGGCTTGCCTATCGCCAGACGCTTGCGAGCTTGAGGCGGCTTCCAGACAGCATATTGGCGGATGCGGGCCTTTCTCGCGAAGAGCTCCGCGAGCGTGCCCGCGACGCCAGCCTGCGTCGCTGAGATTGGAGGCGGGCATGCAGAGAATGGAGCCTGCGGCGAGAAGCAATCATGCGTCGTCTCCTCACTGCTGAGCTGCGGCTGAATGCGCCAATACGGTTGCCACGCTTGATGCCGCCGCAGTTTCGCTCCACATCGTGAGGGATGAAGACCGAGACATCCGAGCGGCGGCGGACTTTGCTGTGGGCCTTGCCCGCATCGCTGGTCCTGCATGCGCTCATCACCGCGTTCCTGGTCTATGGCCTGCCCGTTCCTGCCCAGCAGCCGCAGGAGGAGCAACCTATCAATGTCGCACTCGTGCCGCCGCCCGAACCACCAAAGCCGAAACCCGAAGCCAAAAGTCAGCCTGAAAAGAAGGTCGAAAAGTCGGTACCGGACAACCTGCCGTCAGAGAAAGTCCTGAAGCCTGCATTCCAGTTCGGTGACAAAGACACCGGCCCCAGGAAATCGCTGGATGGGAGAAGCGCTCAGGACCAAGCGTCGTCCACCGCCAAGGACAGCGAGCCCAAGCCGGCTGCCACGCCAACCGATGCGGAGAGCAGATCTGAACCGACGCCCGACGCTGCAAAGCCGGCGGAGCCAGCCAGCATCGATGAGAAGCCGGAAGCTGACAAACAGGAGGCGGGAGCTCCTGACGCCGACAGGCACGAATCGGCCGCTGCAACACCTTCGGCTGATGATGGCGGTGAGATCGAGCTTCCTGCGTCGGCTCAGGCGCCTGAGGCCAGACCCGACACTGCACCGAAACCCAGCCCGGCGAAGGCCGCGAAGCCGCCGCGCGCAAAGGCCGCAGAGCCAAACCCCACGGCCAACTCACTAGCGTATGCGGGGCTTCCGGGTGTTCGCAAGCTTTTTTCAAAAGGCGCTACCGGCGATCCCTTCGCAACGAACTCGATGGCCGACGTGCCACGGGGGCAACGCGTAGCCGACCTTTGCTCCAATCTTCTGGGTCAGCAACTGAACGACGCCGCTTATCGCCCCGTATTGCTCCCAAGCATTCCACTAGAGGTCGGCAATCTTCTGGACGCCCCGGATACCGCTTTTCGTACCGCGACGACTTGGTATCATGTGCGCTTTCACTGTGGGATCGACACCAATGCGACGCATGTGACGTCCTTCACCTTCCGTATCGGAGCCGCCGCTTCACCCGAGGAAAGCGTTTTTCTGGATCGGGAGGCCCGTCGGCAGGGTTTTCGAGTGGGACCAGGCATGTAGCCGAAGGCAAGGGTCTCAAAACCCACGTATTGCGGGCAACAATCACCTCTTGAACGGCTGCATGCCGAATGCCGTTGCTGCCGGGCCTCAGCCCTTCACTGGATTGGCTTTGCGCCACTCCTCATATTCGCCGCGAGCATCGTCGTGCAGCGGATAGTAGCGCTGCAGCGGGGCGCCCTGCATGAGCTTCTCGCGCGAGAACTCCTCCCAATCGTGATGTTTTTTCGATTCTTCAATTACCTTTGCCGCCATTGCGACGGGAAGCACAACCGCCCCGTCGTCGTCTGCGATGATAATGTCGCCCGGGATCACCGTGACACCACCACAGGCTATCGGAACGTTGACGGCGTTCGGATAGATGCTGGTTTGCACATGGTAGTTGGGCGTCCAGCCGCGCAGCCATAGGGGCAGATCGAGCTTCTCGACATTGGGCCGGTCGCGCATGCAGCCGTCGATTACGATGCCCGCGCCGCCTCTGCCCTTGAAATAGGTCGACATCATATCGCCGAAGACGCCCGAGCTCATGTCGCCGCGCGCGTCGACGACGACCACATCGCCTTCCTGCGCGTGATAGAGCACGTGCCGGTGCAGTTGCGTTTCCGGGTCGGCGTATTCTCCCTCGCTGAAGAGGTCCGGCCGCTGCGGCAGGAACTGCAGCGTCAGCGCCGGCCCGACGATCGACTTCCCATGGTTCTGCGCCACCGGACCGACCATGTGAGGATTGCGGAAACCCATATGGCCAAGCGTGCCGGCGACCGTCGCGGCGCCGATTTCCCTCAGGGCGTCAATGAGGTCTTTGGGCGGTCGCGTGATGTCAGGGATATGCGTCATCGTGGACTCCGGTTGAGATGGAACTACCAGTTCGTAACAGACCCGTCCCGGCGCCTGAGGTGAGGCGCTTCCCAGAAACGAAAAGCCTCCGCCTGGACCGCCGCTTCGTTGACCTCGACGCCGAGGCCCGGCAGGTCGCTGACCGGATAGTCGGGACCGTCGAGCCGTGGCTGCACGGGGAAGAAGTCGGAATTGTCGAAGCCCAGCTTCGTCTCGGGTTCCCTGGTCTCGAGCCACGCGAAGTTGGGTACCGCGGCGGCGAGATGTAGGGTCGCGGCCGTGCACACCGGACCAAGCGGATTGTGCGGCATCAGGTCGACATAGTGCGCCTCGCTCCAGCCGGCGACTTTCATCGCCTCGGTGAGCCCGCCGACATTGCAGACATCGAGACGGTTGAACTGATGGATGCCGCGCTCGATGTAGGGCAGGAACTGCCACTTGCTGGCAAATTCCTCGCCGATGGCAAAGGGAATGTCGGTCATCCTGCGCAGGGATTCGTAGGCTTCAGGTGTCTCGTCGCGGATCGGCTCCTCGAGAAAATCAAGCACGCCGCGGCCGAGCTTGTTGCAGAAGCTCGCCGCCTCTGCCACCGACAGCCGATGATGATAGTCGATGCCGAGAACGACGTCGTCGCCAAGCGCCTCGCGCGCCTTGTTCAGCATGCTCGCGGTAGCGCCGATCGACTCGCGGGGTTCGAAGATGTCCCTGCTGCTTTGCCCTGCGGGGAAGAAGCGGATCGCCTGCCACCCCCGTGCGCGCAGCTCCCGGGCTCGTTCGATGGCGAGGTCGCCCTCGGCCTCGTCTCCGGTCGAGGCGAAGGTGGGGATGCGGTCGCGCTGCTTGCCGCCCAGCAGTTCGTAGACCGGCACCCCCAGCGCCTTGCCCTTGATGTCGTGAAGGGCGATGTCGATGGCGGAGATAGCCGCCTGCAGAACGCGCCCGCCTTCGAAGTACTGGCTGCGATAGGCCTCCTGCCAGATTCGCCCGATCTGCATCGGGTCACGGCCGATGAGAAACTCGCGAAAATGCTCGACCGCGCCGGCAACGGCCTTTTCGCGCCCGCTCAAGCCGCTCTCGCCCCAGCCGAAGACGCCCTGGTCGGTCTCGATCTTGACGAGCATCTGATTACGCGTTCCAACCCATACAGGATAGGGTTTGATCGCGGTGATCTTAAGCTTTTCAGTCATCCCCAACGTTCCCAATGAACCCCCGTCTTGTCTCAGCCGGCCTTGAGGGCCAGTTCAGTTTCGCCATCGAACAGATGCAGCCGCTCCTGGTCGAACTCGAGCCAGATCTGCTCGTCAGGTGCGACGGCGATGTTGGGGGACACGCTGATGTTGACGATGGCGCCTGACAGCAACGCCTGCACGAAGGTGACGTCTCCGGTCGGCTCCACTGTATAGGCCCTGGCCGGGACGCTGCCTGGCACCGCGCTCTTGTGGAGCCTGATGGTCGAGTGACGTGCGCCGAGCACGACTTTCCTCGACGTTGCCCCCGCAACCTTCCGGGCGTTGAGCGGCGAGAGCTCAAGGCTCCAGCCCTCCGCGCCGGTCAACGCAGTGTTGCCGTTTGCTGTCGATGCCTCCAGTGGAACAAGGCTCATCGCCGGGCTGCCGATGAAGCTGGCGACGAACATGTTCACCGGATGGGCAAAGACCTGCGCCGGAGAATCGTATTGCAACAGGTAGCCGCCGTTCATCACCGCCATCTTGTCGGCCATGGTCACGGCTTCGAGCTGGTCGTGCGTGACATAGATGATGGTCGCCTTGAGATCCTGGTGGAAGCGCTTGATCTCCGAGCGCATCTGGACGCGCAGTTTGGCGTCGAGGTTGGAGAGCGGCTCGTCCATAAGGAAAACGGCAGGGTCGCGGACGAGGGCGCGCCCCAAGGCGACACGTTGCTGCTGCCCGCCTGAAAGTTCGCGCGGCTTGCGCTCGAGCAGGTGCGTCATGTCGAGCACGCGCGCCGCTTCCTTGACCTTCCTGTCGATCTCGTCCCTGGGCAGCTTGCGCATCTGCAGCGGGAACGCCAGGTTCTTGTAGACCGATTTCTGCGGGTAGAGCGCGTAGTTCTGGAACACCATCGCGATGTCCCGGTCCTTGGGGTCGAGGTCGTTGACCACGCGGTCGCCGATGACGATGTCGCCCGATGTGACCGGGATCAATCCCGCGACAAGATTGAGCGTGGTTGTCTTGCCGCAGCCCGAAGGGCCGACGAGCGCAACGAACTCGCCGTCATTGACCGTCAGCGAAACGTCGTTGACAGCTTTGAAGCCGCCATAGGTCTTGACGAGATCTCTCAGGTCCACGTGGGCCATCGGCAACTCCCTACGGCATGATGCCGAAAAGTGTGAAGCGGTTTTCGGACGACATCATGCTCTATCTCTTTGATTTAGAGGCGGATTCAGATTTGAGGTCGAACAGACCTGAAATCATCCGGCTCTAGTGTTTGACCGCGCCTTCTGTAAGGGCGCGTACGAAGTATCGTTGCAGGAGGAGGAACAGCACCACGACGGGCACGCTCATCATGAAGCTGGCCGCCATCAGGCCCGGAAAGTCCGTCGTATTCTCCGAGAAGAAACGCTGTATGCCGACCGGCAGGGTCAACTGCTCGTTCTTGGAAAGGAAGGTGTAGGCATAGATGTACTCGTTCCAGGCGCCAATGAAGGAATAGATAGCTGTGGCGATGATTCCGGGCGTCGAGAGAGGCATCACGATCAGGATGAAGGCCTGGAACCGGGTCGCCCCATCGATCCGCGCCGCCTGCTCGAGCTGCACCGGAATGTTGTCGTAAAAGCCCTTGAGCAGCCAGATCGCCAGCGGCAGGCCGAAGGTGAGATAGGTGAGAATGAGCGAGCCATGCGTGTTCACCAGCCCGATCGCGCGCATCAGGATGAAGAGCGGCACGAGAAAGATCACCGCCGGGAACATGTTGCGCAAAAGCACGGTGAAGAACAGGAAGTTTCGACCGGGGAAACGAAAGCGCGAAAAGGCGTAGGCCGCAGGAACGGCCACGATCACCGAAAGGATTGTGGTGACGGTCGACACGTAGAGGCTGTTCCAGAAAAAACGCAGGAAGTCCTGGCCGACGCTGTTTTGCGGATCGAGCAGCTTTTGGTAGCTGGCCAGGGTAGGCTCTTCCGGCCACCATTGCGGTGGGAACTGCATCGCCGCGAAGCCGGACTTGATCGAGGTGATCAGCATCCAGATCATCGGCAACGCGGTGTAAAGCAGCATGAACACGAGGAAGATGCGCCCGGCCCAACGCCATCCGTCGATGCGCATGCGGCGCCGGGCCGGACGTCGAGGGACTGTCTCGACGATCGTGCTCATGCGCTCCCCTCGTTGCGCTCGTTGCCGGCCAGCGCACGGACGTAGAAGTAGCCCAGCACCATCAGCATGAGGAACAGGAGTACCGAATAGGCCGATGCGACGCCCCATCGCTGCCGGCCGAAGGCGAGCTCATAAATGTGGGTGATCCAGATGTGCGAAGCGTTCGACGGCCCGCCACCGGTCATGATCCACGGGATGATGAAGGAATTGAAATTGGCCACTGCGAGCAGCAGGATCGTCACCGTCGAGACGTTGCGCAGATGCGGGAAGGTGACGTGCCAGAAACGCTGCCATGCATTGGCCCCGTCGACTTCCGCGGCGCGCAACAACTGGTCGGGGACCGTCTGCAAACCGGCCATCATCATGATCATGGCAAACGGAAACTCGCGCCAGATATTGACGACAATCAAGGAGGGCAGCACCGTGCTGACGTTGTCGATGAAGTTCGGCGGCCGGTCAGCCAATCCGAGGCCGACCAGCACCGCGCCGATGATGCCGAAGTCCGAATGGTAGATCCACTTCCAGATATAGGAGGCGGCAACCGCGCTGATGACCCAGGGAATGATCAGGATAGCGCGCAGGACACCCCGGCCGATAAACTCGCGGTGGAGGGCCAGCGCGGCGGCAAATCCCAAGGCAAAGGCAACGAAGGTAGATGCGATCGTCCAGATCAGGGTGTTCAAGGTGACTTTCCAGAACACCTGACTGGTGAGGATGGCCGTGTAGTTGTCCAATCCGATGAAGGTCTTGTCGCGGAGCTGCAGGCCAGGCGGCGTCTTAAAGAACGACAGCTCGACCGTGTAGTAGATCGGATAGGCGATGACGATGAGCATCACGGCGATCGCTGGAAGCACGTATGCGTAGTCGGCGCGATGCTCCCAGATATTCCGCAGCATGCCGGAGCTACCGGGTTGCAATCTTCGGCGAGCCTCGGCCTTGCCGGTCACGATCGTCACGATGGCGTGCCCTTGTTGTTAGGAGCAAACCGGCTGCACGCACTGTCGGCACAGCCGGTCGGATCGCAGGTCAGGCCCGGACTAGAGTCCGTCCATCAGGTTCTTCACCTTCTCGGCCGCGTCGTCCGCTGCCTGGTCGACGGTCATCGCTCCGGTCAGGGCGTTCTGCAGCATGTCCGGGACGATGATATTCATGATCTCGGGCGATTGCGGCAGCGCCGGGAACGGAATGCCGTATGGCAACATCGAGGTGGTGACATCGAGGAACTTGATGTTGTCCAGACGTTCCTTCATCCATTTGGTCTTGAAGCCGTTGAGGTTGCCCGGGTTCGAGCCGGCATACGCCATCTTCAACGACCATTCAGGGCTCGTCCACATGCAGATGATGGCCTTTGCGGCCGGCTCGTCCACCTTGCCGCCCTCGACATATTCGGGCTTCAGGATGTGAATGTTCGAGCCGCCAAACACGACGGCCCGCTTGCCGTCGGGGCCGGTCGGAATCAGGCCATAGCGCATGTTGTCGATGACAGTCTGCGCCTTGTCCTTGTCGGCGCCCGTTGCCTTCTTCTGCAGGTCGAGCATGACGTTATAGTCGGACGGGTGCGAGACCATCATGCCGAGTTGGCCGGCGACGAACAGGGGCTGGTTATCGGCCTGCTGGTTGGTGAGGGCCGAAACCGGAACCGACTTGTCGCGAACATACATGTCGTAGGAGGCTTGCAACGCCGCCTTGCTCTGCGGGCTATTGAGCTCGACCTCCTTATAGGTCGGGTTCGCGGAGGCTTCGTCGAAGACACCGCCGCCATAGGCCCATAGTTGCGGCATGAAGCGGTACGGCGTGTTGCCGGCGTTCTTGCGCGCCACGAGGCCGTAGCCGGCTATGCCGAGCTTGTCATGGATCTGCTTGGAATATTTGACGACGTCGTCCCAGGTAGCCGGAGCCTTGTCCGGATCGAGGCCCGCACGCTTGAAAATGTCGGCGTTCCAGATGAACGCCATCGTCTCATTGTTGGTGGGAATGCCGTAGGTCACGCCATCCCAGGTTACCGCCTTCATGGCGCCGGGCCAGAAATCCTCTGTGGGATAGCCCACATCTTCCGGCTTGAGCGGCTGCAGATAACCCTTCGAGGCGAACTCGGTTCCGCCCAGGATTTGCAGGCGGACCGCCATCGGCGCGGCATTGCCCAGCAGCGCCGTGCGGAACTTGTCGAGAAGGTCGTTGTAGGTGAGGGCCTGATCCTCGAGCTGGATGTTCGGATAGGTCTTGCGGAAGGTCTCGAAGAAATCCTTGTAGTACTGACGCAGCAGGTCGGGGTCGCCCTCGAACACGCCCTGATACCAGAACGTCAGTCGCCCCTTGTAGTCGAGCGGAGTGACCTTGCCGCAATCGGCGGCCGTGTCGAAATCCTGTGTGCCGGCGATGGAGCGCACATATTCCGGCGACCACTTGCTCAAATCGACTGGCGGCGAACCCAGCGCCGATCCCGACATGAGCGACGCCATCAAAGCAGTGGCGACAGTGCCGCGCAGGACGGCACCGCCGAGTGTAATCCTCGTCATAGTATCCTCCCAGATTCTCCCATGCCGCTGTGCGCCAAGGGGCTCGTCCGACCGTGCGGGATGCGTCCTTCTGCTCAATGTATCCCTTCGATCATCTGGTACGTTTTCAGATCGTGGATTGCCTGTCAACGCACCCGATCGTACATTGTTTGCAAAACGCGTGTATGATATCGAGCATGCGATGTACTAATCGGGGGAGCCGGCTTTGGCCGAAACAAGTGATTTCAAAGCAGAGCCACCCGTGGGGATTGATCCCATCGGGGCGTCCAGCGAGGGCGCCTCGCTTTATGAGCTGATCCGGGAAGACATCATCGAGGGACGGCTCGCCGCCAACGAACGGCTTGTGGTCACCGATCTCGCCCGGCGTCACGGCACCTCGACCAACCCCGTACGCGAGGCGCTGCAGCTGTTGCGAGGGGAGGGCTTCGTCACCTTTGTCGCCAACCGTGGCGCGCGCGTCCGGCCCATAGACCAGGATTTTGTCCGGGATATCTACGAGATCGGAGTCCTGATCGAGCCGGCCCTGACGCGATGGTTCGTGAACATGGCGACCGGCGAGGACATCGCCGAACTCGAACGCATCCAGGCTCTGATCGAAGAGAACAACTTCACCGACACATTGCGGCACAGTGAACTGGATACCGCCTTCCACACCGTGATGTACCAGCGCCACTACAACCGCCATGCCGCCGAGCTTTGGTGGAAGCATCGCGAAGTGCTGCGAGCCGTGAGCCGGCGTTTCAATTTCACGCTCGCGCGGCGGGCCGCCATTATGCGTGAACACCGCGAGCTCATCGCGCATATCAGAGCGGGAAATGCCGACGAGGCGGCCGAACTCATTTCCCGCCATGTCGAGGGTTCCGGTCGGCACGTCCTCGAACAGATGCGTGCGCGCAATGCCGCTCGGGCCGGATAGAGTTTCCAGCCCAGAACATCATTGGTCCAGCCATCAGACAGAGGTAGTTGAGAGATGAAAATCACGAGCGTTCGGCCGTGGCTGATCAAGTCCGATGCTTCCTATTGGGGAGAGTTCCTGTTCGTCGAGGTGACGACCGACGAAGGGGTGAGTGGCTGGGGGGAAATCACCACCACCACAAGGCTCGCCAACCGCGCGCTGTGCACGATCCTGCGGCAGATCGGTGTTGCCGTCACAGGTGAGGATCCGGTGCGCATCGAGCATCTCTGGCACAAGATTTTCCGCAGCTTCACCTATATGGGCAGCCGCGGCGCCGCAGTCGAATGCGTGAGCGCTATCGACATAGCGCTCTGGGACATTCGCGGCAAAGTTCTAGGCAAGCCGATCTACGAGCTGCTGGGCGGACCGGTGCGCGATGAAATCGCGCTCTATACCCATCCCAACCAGGCCAAGTTTACCAGCAAGGAGGCTGTGGTCCGCGAAATTCGAGACATCGTCGAATCCGGACACACCGGGCTGAAGTTCGATCCTTTCCCCCACCAGGGCCGCATCGCCGATGGCTTGGCGCGCGAACAGCGGGACGGCTACCTCGATGGCAGCATGACCCGCAAGGACGAGCGCGAGGCTGCCGAACTAACGGCTTTGATCCGTGAAACGGCGGGGCCCGATGTCGACATTCTCATCGACGCGCATGGCCGCTTCGACGTCCCCACCGCCATTCGCCTCTGCCGAAGCCTCGAGGAAGCCGGCCAGATCGACTGGTTCGAGGAGCCATGCCCGCCAGAAAGCCTCAATGCTCTCAAGCAAGTGCGTGAGAAGGTCAGTGCCGCCATCTCGTGGGGCGAGCGCGGCCACACCAAATGGGATTTCGTGCCGGTGCTCGAGAACAGGCTTGCGGACTACATCATGCCGGACGTTACCTGGACCGGCGGCATTACCGAACTGAAGAAGATTTCCGCCCTGTGCGAAGCCTACTACATCCCGGTCTCGCCCCATGACGCCGCGGGACCGATCAATGTGGTTGCGGGAGCGCAGGTGATGATGACGGTTCCCAACTTCTACAAGCTCGAAACGTCGGAGTGGAACCTGGACAAATATAATCACCTCATCGACGAGCCACTCGATGTCTCGAACGGCAGCCTCAAGCTGGCGTCGAAGCCGGGTCTCGGTGTCGAGATGAACCGAGACTACCTGCAGGCCCACGAGATAGAGCTTGGCTAGCAACGCTTATGCAGGCCGGGGTGCGGGGCGCCACCAATCAGAACGAGGATAAGCTATGGCAAAGACGGGTAGCGCCGGCGAGGCGCTCAATCGGGTAAATACGAACTCCAGGCCGAGCGACCTGCGCATCACCGACCTGCGCGTTGCCGAGATCGTCGGCGCGCCGTTCACCTCCGCGCTGGTCAAGATCTACACCAACCAGGGCATTGTCGGCCTGGGCGAAGTGCGCGACGGCGCCAGCGCGACCTATGCGCTGATGCTGAAGAGCCGGTTGCTGGGCGAGAACCCTTGCGACGTCGACCGGCTGTTCCGCCGCATCAAACAATTTGGCGGCCATGGGCGGCAAGGTGGCGGTGTCTCGGCAATCGAGATCGCGCTTTGGGACCTCGCCGGCAAGGCGTATGGCGTGCCGATCTACCAGATGCTGGGAGGACGGTTTCGCGACAAGGTGCGTGTCTATTGCGACACCGACGCGGACAAGCCCAGCGGCACCGAGACCGGAAAGCGGCTCAAGGCGCGGATGGATCTCGGTTTCACCTTCCTCAAGATGGATCTCGGTCTGGCGCAGATTTCGCACATATCGGGCGCAGTGGTGGCGCCGGCCGGCGTGCTCGACGGTTTCCGCAGCCATGCCGCGCGCGGTCCGGCACGCACGCTGGACGAGCGCCGGGCGCGTAATGCCGCCTATGACGCGCAAAACGTGCCGCATCCCTTCACCGGCCTCCACTTCACCGAAAAGGGCATCGACCTGCTCGACCAATATATCCACGAGGTCCGCGAGGTGATCGGCTACGAGGTTCCGCTCGCCATCGACCATGTCGGCCACATCTCGCTGCAGGACGGCATCCGTCTGGCCCGGCGGATCGAGAAATACGCACCGGCCTGGCTCGAGGACGTGATCCCCTGGCAGTACACCGAGCAGTATCGGCAGTTGCAGCAGGCGACCTCGGTGCCGATCTGCACGGGTGAGGACATCTACCTCAAGGAAGGCTTCGAGCCGCTGCTCAACGCCGGCATCTCGGTCATCCATCCGGATCTGCTGACCACCGGCGGCATTCTCGAGACCAAGAAGATCGGCGACGCGGCGCAGGAGCATGGCGTCGCCATGGCCATTCACATGGCGGAAAGCCCGATCGCGGCAATGGCCGCCGCGCATGTCGCGGTGGCGACGGAAAACTTCATGGCGCTCGAATATCACAGCGTCGAAGTCGACTGGTGGGACGATATCGTCACCGGCCTGCCCAAGCCGCTGGTCAAGGACGGCTTCATCACCGTGCCCGACAAGCCTGGTCTGGGCATCGACGACATCGTCGACGAAGTGATCAGCCAGCACCTGCAGCCCGGCGTCACCGGCATCTGGCAACCGACCGATCACTGGGACGACGAATACTCCTGGGACCGCACCTGGAGCTGACTCTACACTTCTCTCCTCGGAGGGAGAGGTGAACAGAAGGATGGACCATGATCTACGAACTTCGCATTTACGACTGCGTGCCGGGCCGGCTGCCGGCGCTGCTCAAGCGTTTCAACGACCATACCTTGGCGCTGTGGGATAGACATGGCATTCGCCAGGCCGGGTTCTTCACCACGGTGGTCGGCGAAAGCAGCAATCGACTGACCTATTTCATCGCCTGGGAATCCCTTGCCGAGCGCGAAGTGAAATGGAAGGCCTTCACCACCGATCCGGCATGGCTCGAGGCCCGCGACGAGTCCGAGCGCGATGGCCCGATCCTGGCCAATATTTCCAGCCAGTTTCTCGCGCCAACCGCCTTCTCGTCGGTGAAATAGAGGACATCATGAAGATCACCGATCTCAGGTGCGCCGTCATCGGCAAGCATCCCATCGTGCGCATCGTCACCGACGAAGGCCTCCATGGCCTCGGCGAGGTTGAGTACACCAAGTCTTATCTCAAGCCCTGGGTGCTGCATTTCCGCGACGCGCTGATCGGCGAGGACCCGACCGATGTCGAACGCGTGATGTTGAAAATCCGCCAGCGCGGCTCGTTCAAGCCCTACGGCGCCGCCGTCAGCGCTATCGAGCATGCTCTGTGGGACATCGCCGGCAAGGCGGCAGGCGTTCCGGTCTACAAGCTGCTCGGCGGCAAGGTGCGCGACAAGGTGCGGGTCTATAACGGTTCCATCCGCAAGAAGCGCACCGGCGACAGGCCGGAGGATTACGCGGCCGACGTCAAATGGATGATGGAGCGGCCGGAAGGTTTCTTCATGGTCAAGCAAGGCATCAGCTTTCATTCCAACATGAAGACCAGCGTCCCCGACTTCCACTACGGCGTGCGTCAGCCGCCGACCTATCACGGCGCGATGGACCAGGGGCAGATCAGCGAGCGCGGCATGGCGCATATGATCGAATGCGTCATCGCCATGAAGGAGGTGCTCGGCGACAAGGTCTCGCTGGCGCTGGATTGCGGCCCCGGCTGGTTCCTGCCCGACGCCATCCGCTTCGCGCGGGCCGTCGAAAAATACAATCTGATGTGGCTGGAGGACATGTTGACCGGCGACTATGTGCCGTGGGTCAACCCGCAAGCCTACCGCGAACTCACCACATCGACGTCCACCCCCATCCACACGGGCGAGCAGATCTACCTGCGCCATAACTTCAAGGAACTGATCGAGACGCAGGCGGTTCGCGTCATCGGTCCGGATCCCGCCGACATCGGCGGCATCGCCGAGCTCAAATGGGTGGCCGAGCACGCCTACATGCACTCGATCATGATGGCGCCGCACGGCACGGCGAACGGGCTGCTCGGCCTCGGCGCGCTGATCAATGTCTGCGCCACGCTGCCGGCCAACTACATCGCCTTCGAATATCCCAGCGCCTCCGACCCCTGGTGGGAGGACATCGTCATCGGCCTGCCCAAGGGGCAGATCGTCAGGGACAGTATGGTGGACCTGCTCGAAGCTCCGGGACTCGGCCTCGACATCGATGCCAAAGCGGCGAAGAAATACCTGGCGGAAGAGGACGCCGGTTTCTTCGACCGATAACGATCCGACGCGACCTGAGCACATCGTCGAAGACCATGCGGCCAGCGCCAGGCCGTCAGCCTGCTGATGTCGACGCTGACCGGCATGAAGATCCTGCTCCTGGACAAGCACGCCGCCGCATTTGATCCGCGCATGGCGGCCTTCGTTCTCGATCTGACGCGCAAGATCGTCGAGGAGCGGAGACTGACGGCATTGATGGTGACGGATTCGATGCGCGACGCGCTCGACCACGGCACCCGTACCTCATGCTGCACGAAGGCACCATCGTGTTCGACATTGCCGGCGACCAGCGCAATAGCCTGGACGTTCCCGATATGCCGAACCTGTTTCGGCAGGCAGGGGCGACGAACTCTCCGACGGGGAGCGCCCATATGTGATCGCTCCACTGGCAGGGCGCTTGGCGCTCTCTGCGCAACCCATGCGTGCAAAATAAAGCTGTGGATATCTGGGTTGTGACGGGTTGCCGTCGTATAAACCAAGTCAAGCCGGAGTAGCGTCAAGCAACTTGGCTAGGGGGACTCAATGAAGCGGTTGCTTTTGGGCGCGGCTGTGCTTGCCGCTGGCGTCTTCGGCGCGGATACATCTCTCGTTTCTTATATTAGAGGTGGCGCAGGGACAGAGGCCTTTGCGCAGAGTACCTCGCCGGCTGCGCCAGCCAGTGGCGGGCTCGGCAATGGCGGGGCGGCGTTAGGCGGCTCCTCGGCGAAGCCGCCGGTGGGCGCGCCAGGCGACACGGCAACCGCGACCGGCAGTCCCGATGCGGCGGCCAAGGTCGGCGCCAAGCCGGCGGACGCCAAGGCTGATGATGCGAGCGACGCCAAGGCTGCCGATGCCAAAACGACCGACGCGAAGGGCAAGGCCACAGAGAAGAAGGCCGATACGGAAGCAGCGCCGGAGGAACCTGCCGCGGCAGCGGGGGCAGTGGAAGCGGCCACGGCAACCGACAGCGGCGATCCCGAAGCTATCGGCACGCCGAAGGTGGATCTACCCAAGGCTGGGGGCAACGGCAATCTGGGCTACGACATCGGCATCGACGTGCCCGGTTTCCACGGCATCGAGCCGCAGATCGCGCTGAACTACAATTCCTCACGCAAGAGCAAGCTCGGTGGCCTCTACCAGGGCTGGCTCGGCTATGGCTGGGGTCTCGATGGTTTCGATGTCATTGAGCGGGCCACGCCTGGCTATGGCATGCCGGCATACGATGCCAATGACATTTATCTGCTCGACGGCCAGGCGATGGTGGCCTGTGCGGCCGGCATGGTGTCGCCTTCCTGCGCGACCGGCGGTACGCATGCGACCGAGAATGAAAGCTATCGCCGCATTGCGCTGAACAGCACCAGCAACGAATGGAGGGTTACCGACCGCGACGGCACGGTCTCGACTTTCCGCTCGGTGGCGGCGGTAGCCAATCTGACGCCGACCGCCGGCACGCCGGCCTATGATCTGGCGATGAGCTATCGCTGGCTGC
Organism: Mesorhizobium sp. M0478; assembly: GCF_040321305.1. Classification (NCBI taxonomy): domain Bacteria; kingdom Pseudomonadati; phylum Pseudomonadota; class Alphaproteobacteria; order Hyphomicrobiales; family Phyllobacteriaceae; genus Mesorhizobium; species Mesorhizobium sp. M0478. The sequence continues at coordinate 352,439 of NZ_JAMYRH010000004.1, read as the reverse complement.
TGACCTCGGTCACCGACACCAATGGCAATAGCGTAACCTATACCTACACCTGTCCGGCAAGTCCGGTCTGTTATCCCGACGCCGTCAGCTACAACGGTACGGTGGTCAAGTTCTACTACGAGACGCGTCCCGACCTGATCCTGATGGGCAATGGCCGCGACATCTCCGTCACCGACAAGCGCATCAAGACGATCGGCGTCACGGTCTCAGGTATGCTGCGGGGTGCCTACAAGCTGACTTACGATCAGGCGCCGTTTTCCAACACCTCACGGCTGACCGCCGTCACGCGTTACGGCACGGACGCCAGCGTCGCCACAGACGGCGCCATCTCCGGTGGCACCTCGAAGGTGCTCGGCCAGATGACCTATCAGAACACCGATGGGGTCTATGGGTCGGTGGCAGCGCCCTCATTTGCGGGTGGAGGTGTGTCTTCGCCGAGGCAGGTTGGGGATTTGGATGCAGACGGTCGAGATGAGATCTTTGGCGACGCCATCAGGAACGTGGACACCTGCACGCACAATCAAGGTCCTTGCCCAGCTCTAGAGCGGACCAAGTACATATACAAATTCAGTTCGAGCGGCGATCCGGCCGGAACCGTGTCCCTGCTTTTAGACACGTTAGCTAACCCTAACAGTGATCCAGATCCCCCTGAGTATTCATCAGAAGCTGGTCACTTCTTGGCGACTAAGAGTTCTACGGATTTCGCAGATACGTCCATTCAGAACTATGTAGACGGTGCAACCGGTCGGATTACCTATACGGCCACCAAATCAATCATCAAGGCTGATGCTTCTCTGGGTCTGTCAAAGATACCCTGTACTCCAACCGGTTATCAGGCGGTGTGTGATGGTCTTCCAAACGTTGGGCCGGGGGGATTATCACCGCAGGGGCATCACTCGTTGCCGATGCAGGCGGCAACGGCATCGACGTTGTCAATGCTGTCGCTGGCAACTGGTCTACACCAGCAATAGGCGTCGGCGATTTTCTCGGTAGCGGCCGGCAGCAACCACTCTTTTGGGGTAGCGGCGGGACGGCGAGAAAAGGAGCGCTGTCGAACGGCGTTTGGCAGAAGAGTGGACCATCCTTCAGCATCAGTTGCCCGGCACAGGAATCTGAGACCTCCGGCACATGCGTTTTTGCCGATATCAATGGCGATGGGGCAACGGATGTCTTCCGCTACGGTCGTAATGCCAGCCCTGCGATTTGGCTGTCGACCGGCGTTGGCTTCAAAAGCTATTCGATATCCTCGGTCTCTGGTGCCTCCGCTGTCCTTCGCGACTTCGACAATGATGGCCGCATGGATGTCATCACAGCCGGCAGCAACCAGTCGGCGCCGCCACCCTGGCCTCTGTCGATCGGCCCTATCAAGATTTACTCGCTGCAGCCGTCCTCGACGGCGATGACGCCGGTGCAATTCACTATGCCTACGACAGCGAACGTCGGCACAGTCATCGGCGACTTTAACGGCGACGGGCTGCCAGACTTCACCAACTACAACAGCATGTTCATCTCGAATGCCGGCACGGGCAATCCGAACCTGCTGAAGCAGATCGTGACGGAACTTGGCGGCACGGTGGCGATGGAGTATTCGCCGTCCTCGACCTGGGTGAACAATTACCTGCCGCAGGTCGTGCATGCGGTGACCAAGCTGTCGGTCAGCGATGGCCGTGGCCAGACGGCGGTGAGCGCTTACGCCTATTCCGGCGGCAAATACGATCCGGCGGCGCGCAAGTTCCTGAGCTTTGCCTCGATCGTCGAGACAAAGCCGCTGGCCAATGGCGAGACGGCGCCGTCGAAGATCGAGACCACCTTCCGCCAGGATCTCGCAAGCTATGGCCTGCCGTCACTGACGGTGTGGAAGGATGGCGCTGGTACGGTCCATAAGCAGGTGGCCGAGACCTATGTCGTCAACACCACGGCAAAACCCTACACGGTGCAAAACACGGTCACCGACACGACGCTGACCGAGAACATCAGCCGCACCTTGCGGGTCCAACGCTGGTTCGATGCCTACAACAACATCTTCTTGCAGGACGACTACGGCCGCACCGATGTCAGTGGCGACGAGACCCGGACCGGGCGGTGGTTTGCGCCCAACACGTCGGCCTATATCGTGTCGCTACCGCGCATCCAGACGGTACAGGCGGGTCTTGACGAGACATTCCCGTTCATCAGCTACAAGGCGTTTTTCTATGACAACCAGCATGGCGACAACAGTGCGCCGCCGACCAAGGGCAATCTGACCTGGTCGATCGATTATGCCGATGTCTACTCGACGCCGCAGAAATATTCCTATCAGGTCTTCGCCTACGACGCCTATGGCAACAAGATCTCCGCCATCAACGCGCTCGGCCACAAGACCGAGTGGGACTATGACGCGACCTATCACGTCTATCCCGTAACCGAGCGGGCGCCGAAGTATTTTGCCACGGGCGGGCAACCAGCAGACACGCGCTTTGTCTCGACAGCCACATACAACGCCACCTGCGGGCTGCTGGCGACGAAGACCGACCCCAATGGTCTCGTCAAAACCTTCACCTACGATCCGTTCTGCCGGCTCTACCAGGTCTCGCAGAGCGTCACCGGCGCCTATGCCAAGATCCGCTTCGAGAACGAGGGCAATCCGGCAACTCAGGCGCTGGTCAAGTACACGCCGCTGCCCAATGGCGCCGGTGAGGATTTTATCCGCTCGTATTATGACGGGCTCGGCCGGGTCTATCGGGTAGAGACTCCCGGAGAGACAGCGGCCGGCGCCAGGCGCATTGCCGAGACCGACTACGATCTTCGCGGCAATGTCCTGCGCAGCGCCTTCCCTAGATTTGTCGGCGAGGCCGCGCAGTGGACCACCAACAGCTATGACTGGGCCGACCGGTTGCTGCTGACGGTCAATCCGGATGCCAGCCAGCGCAGCTACCTACCCTATCTCGCCACCGCCGAAACCCTCCCGCCGCGGCTGTGGGGAACAACGCTGACCGACGAACTCGGCCATAAAAGCACAACGGTCAGTTCGGCACGGGGCGATGTTGTGGCTGTCTATCGCGACACTTTGGGTCTCGGCCTGATGGAGGCCCGCAACTACGACAGGCTCGGCCGTTTGATCGGTGTGACCGATCCCGGTGGTTCAAACTGGACATACACCTACGACATGGTCGGCAACCGGCTGACGGCGTCCGATCCCGATCTCGGCACATGGTCCTACGTCTACGATGCCGCCAACCGGCTGGTCAGCCAGACTGATGCCAGAGACACGGTCACCACGCTGAGCTATGACCAGATGGACCGGCTGACGCTGAAGACGGCGACGGCGCCGGGTGGCAGTGCGGTGACGCAGATGCAGAACAGCTACGACCAGGCGGCTGCCGGCTTCTACAACATCGGCCAGCTGACTGCCTCGACCAATCCGGCGGCCACGCAAGCGTACAAATATGACGGCTTCAGCAAGCCGGCGCGGCAGGATACCACCATCGGCACGCTGACCCACACCACGACCAGCGTACGCGATGCGTCGGGGCAAACACTGGCGACGCAATATCTGCCGGTGCAGCTCGACTTCGGCACGTCAGCCGCACCGCTGCAATACAGCGCCGGCAACAGGCTCGTCTCCGCTCCCGGTTTCATCACCTCGACGGTCTACGAGGCCGATGGCCAGACCAAAGAGATCACCTACGCCAACGGCGTGAAGACCTCCTTCGCCTATTCGCCGACCCGACACTGGCTCACGAGAATAACCACCGCCAAGGATGCCACCATTCTGATGGATCGTCAGTACGTGCGTGACGCCATCGGCCGCATCACCAGCATCATCGGCATCGACCCTGCAGGCTCGGCCAGTTGGACCTATGGCTACGACAATGCCGACCGGTTGATTTCGGCCGACAATGCCGGCGACAACACGCTGGACGAAACCTTCGTCTATGCCGCAAACGACAACATGATCTCGCGCACGCGCGTTGCCGGGAGCTATGTCTATCCCGCCGGGAACGCGGCACGTCCGCATGCGCCAACATCCGTCGGCGCCAATGCCATGGCCTATGACGCCAATGGCAATCTAACCTCCGACGGCACTCGAACGCTGACCTGGGATGAAGCCAACCGGCTGAAGACCGTCACGCGGGCCTCCAACAGTGTCTCGCTGTTCTATGGCCCAGATGGTGCGCGGGTAAAGAAGGCTTCAACCTTCGCCACCACGCTCTATCCCGACGCTTCCGTCGAGATCAATCCGGCGACGCCGGGTGCGGAGATCTACACCCGCTATCCCCACCCAGACATCAAGGTAGTCGGCACGACCAAATACTTCCTGCACCGCGAGCACCTGGCCTCGGTGCGCAATGTCACCGACATGTCGGGCGCCATTGTCGAGTACACCAACTACGCCACCTATGGCGAGCAGCTCAACACCGGCTTCAAGACGCAGAAAAGCTATATCGGCGAGCGCTTCGACCCCGAGACCGGGCTGCTCTATCTCAATGCACGCTACATGGATCCGGTGCTGGGGCGGTTCATCTCGCCGGATGACTGGGACCCGACACTGCCCGGCGTTGGGACGAACCGATATGCCTATGCTCGAAATGATCCCGTGAACAAGAGCGACCCAAATGGACATATGTTCGGCGACTGGTTCTCGAAATCTGAGGATCGAGATGCGACAAACTCTTCAAACGCTGATCATGCGGATACTGAGGCACAAAAGGCGAGAGAAGAAGGTGATCCTTACAATGTAGCGCCAGATTGGGACAAATTTTCACGCCAGAGCCGCGCGCGTGTTGGCAAGACGACACCCGAACTGATGGCGATGGATGCCATGTCAGTGCTTGAAAGCGTTGGGTGGGTATCCGGCGCACGAGCAATTGCTGCTGCCCCGAGTGTAGTCGCTCCCAAAGCTGTGGAAAGCGTTTGGTCTCTTGGTCCGGCGCCCCGGGGAAAGGCGATTGAGAAGGCGCTCGGGCAAAATTTGCCTGACAGTTACCCGGTGGTCGACAAAATTGCGGGCGGCACTGTCACGAGCATCAAGAGCGTAGACCTCAACGCGAAGACATACCAAAATGCTAGTACGCTAAGTCAAGTACTGAAAGGATATGTGGACAAGGTCAAAGCGTTCAATGGTGCGACCTACGCTGGCCGGACAATCAACTCGGCACAAATATCTGAACGAGCGTTGCAGGTTGCTGTGCCCAATAGCGGTAATGCGGCACAGCAGGCAGCTATTAGCGAAGCTATGCGATATGGGGCATCGCGAGGTGTTGCTGTGAGCGTTTCCACATTTCCATGACAATAGGAGGAGTACAGCTTGAAATCTGCAACGGCCTACGAGCGGAATGGGAAGCTTTTTATCTTTGGTCAGTCGAAGACAATTATGGGATTGTGGATTGAGGAGCGCCCAACTCTAGTCATTCAAAAGAATGAGGTCGCTGAAATAAGGAAGGCCGTTTTGAACTGTCTCCATCTATCTAAAGATGGCGTTCCTCATCCTCGGCAAGAGGACTGGCCTAAGTTGAATAAAGAGTTTGCCGAATCTCTTGGCGTGAAATCCTTCAGCGCCTTTGCCAAAACTGCTAGATGCGTCAACATCAGTCAAGATGGTGGCATCATTAGGCTTGTTCCTACACAGAACCGCGGAAGCAAAATTGGCTTTACGCCACTAGAGGATAAAAGTCAGACATTGCGCGAGACCGACGATGGCCTAGGTGAGGCAGTAATATTTGCGCTCAGTGATTCCAAATGAAGGATTCTTTCGCTGGAATCTTCCTCTTCGAATAGCAGTAATTACAGCAACAATGCATATTTTACCCTGCCCTTGGCTGAGCTGCGTATAGATTGACCGCATGCTCCTCCTTGCTCGCATTGTCGTTCCGCCGCATCACGCAGCGCGGTAAGGGGCCATGCGCTCTACAAGACCCTGCTAGTCGAGCCTTGCCGCGTCACAGATGTCGGCATCTGGGCCTGGTGGCTGATGCCGGACCGTGTCAGCTCAAACCAAATAACAAAAGCTGTGGCTAATCCGCTCCCCGCGCCTTCGCTGATATCCCCGTCACACCAGCCCCTGTAACCTCAGCCTGAAAACCCTCGGCTTAGAATCAGCCGGGGTGGGGTGGGTCGTGGCGGGACTTGGCGCGCAATGTCTGGATTTCCGGGACTGGTGGCTCGAAGAGCTGCGAGGGGCGCGGCTTTCGCCGAAGCAGAAGCAGGCGCCCACCGGCGACTGGATCGTCAGCCTGGCGGATGATGGCATTCGCGTGCGTGAGGCCGGGGCGCCGGAGTTTCAGTCGATCCCGCTGGCGCTGACCGCCTCTTCCGACGAAATCCTGGCGCTGCTGCAGGGCGGGCGCCGCGTCAGGCGGCCGCGCTTCGATATTGTCATTCAGCCCGGCCTGTTCCTGACAAGGCAGCTGGCGCCGCGGCTTCTGCCGGTTCGGCAGGCGCGCGACATGGCCGAGCTCGACCTGCTGGCCGCAACGCCGCTCGACCCGGCGCAGGTGCATGTCGTGTTTGCCAGGGATGCCGGGGCCAGGCCTGCCGGGCAGGACAGTTCCTATCATGTCGTCAAGGGGAAGACGCTTGCCGCGGTGCTGGATGCGGTGCACCGCGCCGGCGGGTCGGTGCGCAGCCTGTCGCTGGCGCAGCCCGAAGAGACGCTGCGCGCCGATCCGCTCAGCCTGGCCGCCATCTGGCCGCCGACGGCGCGCGACCGGCGGAAGCGCAGCACCTGGATCGCGGCCTGTTCGGCGCTGGCGGCGGCACTGCTCATCACCTTCGCCCATGCGCATTGGCTGATATGGCAGGCCGATGGCCAACTCGACGCCGAGATTGCCGATGCGCAGGTTCTGGCCAAAACGGCACGCGCGTCGCTGCAGAAGCGCCAGGCCGGCATCGAGCGGGTCGAGAAAATCCGCCAGGAGAAGAAGACCACGGCCTCGCTGGTGCGGGTCTGGGCCGAACTCACGCATCTGCTTCCCGACACAGCCTGGCTGACCGATCTCTCGGCCAAAGGCGACGACCTGACCATCACCGGCTTTGCCACGTCCGCCGCCGAACTGATCCAGCCGATCGATGCCTCGCCGCTGTTTTCGGCGCCGGAATTTGCCTCGCCCGTGGTCAAGGTGCCCGGACAGGACGGCGAACATTTCACCATTTCGGCCAAGATCGGAGCGCTCTGACGATGCTCTCCGCCATCCTCAACACCAGCCCGCCGCTGCGCCGCCTGATCGCGCTGGCGCTGGCGGCTGTGGCGGCCTGCCTGTGTGTCTGGCTGGTGTTCGCGGCATTCGACAGCGTCGCCTCGGCGCGGGCCGGCATCGAGGAAAAGCGCGCGCTGCTCGGCCAGTTGCAAAACGTGGCAGCCCTTGCCAAGCGCCTCGACGGCGACACCAGCCCGGTGGAAGCGGCCAATCCCGAATTCCTCACCGGCGAAAGCGAAGCGATGATTCGCGGCGGGCTGCAGAAGCGGCTGAACGCCATCGCCGCCGCCAATGGCGTCAGCGTGCTGTCGGCCGGCAACGCCCCGGTGCTGAGCGAAGGCGGCGTCGATTTCATCGGGCTGCGGGTCAATCTGGCGGGGTCGCTGGAGGGCATCCACAACGCCGTGCTCGCCTTGGAGACCTCGCTGCCGGTGCTGTTCATCCGCGAGGCGACGCTGCGCACCACCGATGTCAGCCCTGCCGCGGGACGGATGGGCGACCCCGAGCTGTCTGCCGAGATCCTGTTTTACGGCCCGCTGCAGACGTCGAGCCCGCCAGCAGGGGTCAAGCCATGAGCGGGAAATTCGCGGGCCTGGCGATTGCTGGAGGTATCGCGGTTCTCGTGCTGATCAATGTCGCGCTCTACAACACGCCGGTCGACATCTCGCCGATCGCCTCCGGCAAGGGGCATGATGGCGGCCCGGCTTCGGCGACGGGCGCGCTGCAATTTCCCGAGGCCGGCGATTTCAGCGAGACGTTCCAGCGGCCGCTGTTCACCCCGTCGCGGCGGAAAATCATACCGCCGCCGCCAGCACCTCTGCCGGTGGAGGTTGCCGTGGCACCCGTCGAACAGGCGCCGGCGCCAGTGGAAGTTGCACCGGCGGCTGCGCCATCGCTGCTGGGCATCAGCATTCAGGGCGGAGCGGGAAAAGCCCTGTTGCGCGTCGCCGGCAAAGATGAAGCGCTCTGGTATGCCAGTGGCGAGACCGTCGATGGCTGGACGGTCTCGACGATCGACAAGGACCAGGCCGTGCTGGAGCGCGACGGCAAGGTGGCGCGCATCCCGCTTCATCCGCCATGGCAGAACCCGCTACCGGCGCCGCCGCCAGCGCCAGCCCCGCCACCGCCGCCACCTGAGCCGGAACTATGAGCGCGCGCATGTTTGCCGAGAGTAAAGGCAGGGCAATCGCATTTGGTTGTGCCAGTCCCCCAATCCGTCCGCTGCGCGGCCACCTCTCCCCCATGTCCATGGGGGAGAGGAAACCCAAGCCTTTCAAGGCAGCGATGTCGGCGATTGGCATTTCCTCTTCCCCCACGAATGTGGGGGAGAGATGGCTCGGCGAAGCCGAGACGCAGTGGGGGAACGCCATATGCGATTGCCCTGCTTCCCCTTGCGGGAAGGGGCCAAGGGTAGGGGTATTCTTAAAACGCAAAGCTCTCCCAGCCATAGACGCAGATAGCACCAGCGCCGGCTTTTCGCTGGTCGCGGTGCTGGTGTTCACGCTGATCGTCTCGGCCATCGTCGTTCCCTTCGCCGTCACCGCCAGGACGCGGCTGATGATTGCCAGTAACGAGCTGGAGCAGGAGCGTCTGTCGCTGCTTGCCGAGGGTCTCGGCAATCTGGTGGCGAGCGAATTGACCAGTGACCAGCCCGCGGAAAAGCTGCCGCTGGATTCCACGCCGGCCGCGTGCCGGTCGGGAAAATACAGCTTTGTCCTGCGCGTCCAGGATCATGGCGGGCTGATCGATCTCAATGCCGCCGATGACCGCCTGCTGGGGCTGGGCTTTGCTGCGCTCGGTTTCGACCAGCAGATGGCGGACGAACTGGCAAAGGCCGCGATCCGGTTTCGCGACAGCGCCAAATTGTTCGCCGGCCTGCCCCAGGCCAGAAGCCCGGTCGGGCCGCCCGAGGACAAGCAGGCGCCGTTCGAATCCGTATCCGAGCTGCAGGAATTTTCTGCACTTGCGCAAATCCCGCTGCGCAGCCTGCAGGGCATTTTCACCGTCAACTCCAAGCGCGGCACGGTCAGCTCCGATCGGGCGCCGCGCCGGCTGCGCGCTGTTCTCGTCGGCGGCCCCAACGCATCGGTCGTTGCGGGCGCGAGCGATGTATCGGCCTACACGGTTGACATCGTTATCAGGCGGGACGGTTCCGGCATTACGGGCGAGGCCGGCTTCATCATCGAGAAATCCCAAGCCAACTCGTCGCCATTCTCGCGCGTCTCGCGTAGCCCGGCCGGCTCCGCCGCCGCACTGCCACCGTCCACGGCCACTGCCGGCTGTGAGATGCTGTTCGGCACTGAAGCCGCGCAATTGCTGGCGAGGTTGAGCGTATGAACGCTTCCGCCCAGGCCAAGGGGATCGAGGCGTTTCTCACCTTTCTCGAAGGCGAGAAAGTGCTGACCGCGCATGCCGCCCAGCGCGCCCTCGGCGCGTCGCGAACATCCGGCCATCCGTTCGATACGGTGATGACCGAACTCGGGCTGATCGGCGAGCAGGAGCTTGCCAACAGCCTCAGCAGTTACCTTGAAGCGCCGACGCCGGTGGATGTCCCCGAGCAGATCAGCGCCGAAATGTTGGCCGGCGTGCCGCTCGCCTATCTCCGCGAGAACGCCATCCTGCCCTTGCAGATGGACGCCGAGCGGCTGGTTGTCGCCGTCGCCGATCCGTTCTCGTCGGCAACCATCGATGCGCTTGCCTTCCACTATGAGCGGACGCTGGCGCTGCGCATTCTGCCGAGGCGCGTGATCGCCGAATGCATCGACCGTGTCGAGCAGTCGGCCCTGGCGGCGGCGTCGAATGGCGGCAGTGCCGGCGAGATCATGGATTTCGGTCCTGACGATCTCGAGCGGCTGAAGGATTTCGCCCGCGAGGCGCCCATCGTGCGCTTCGTCGCCGAGACCATCCACAAGGCGGTCGATGCCAGGGCCACCGACATTCACATCGAGCCGCTCGAGGATCATGTCCGCATCCGCTTCCGCCATGACGGCATGCTGTCCACCGTCGACACCGCCTCGATTGCGATGCTGTCGGGCATCTCAACGCGGATCAAAATCCTGTCGCGGCTCAACATTGCCGAGCGCCGCCTGCCGCAGGACGGGCGCATGCGCATTGCCGTGCGCGGCAGGGATATCGACCTGCGCGTCTCGGTCATCCCGTCCATCCATGGCGAAGCCATCGTGCTGCGCATTCTCGACCGCGCCGGGGTCGAGCTGAAGCTGGAGAAGCTCGGCTTCGACAGCGCCGCGCAAGCCAAGATCCGCTCCATGTCGCAATCGGCCAACGGCATCGTGCTGGTCACCGGGCCGACCGGCAGCGGCAAGACGACGACGCTCTATTCGATCCTTGCCGAACGGTCGCGGCCCGACGTCAAGATCTTCACCGTCGAGGATCCGGTGGAATACCGCATGGCCGGGATCACCCAGCTGCAGGTCAATCCGGCGATCGACCTCGACTTTGCCGCGGCCCTGCGGTCGATCCTGCGCCAGGACCCCGACATCATCCTGCTCGGCGAAATCCGCGACCGCGAGACGGCGCAGGTCGCGGTGCAGGCAGCACTGACCGGGCATCTGGTGTTCTCGACGCTGCACACCAACAGCGCGGCGGGCGCGTTGACACGGCTGCGCGACATGGGCATCGATGGTTACCTGCTGGGCGCGACGATCCGCGGCGTCATCGCGCAGCGGCTGCTGCGCCATGTCTGTCCGGCCTGCCACGGCGTTGAGCCGCCCGGTTCGCCCTGCCGCACCTGCAATGGCTCGGGCTATAGCGGCCGCACGGTGACCTACGAAATGCTGCAGGTTTCGCCGCGCATTGCCGAACTGATCGACCAGGGCGCCGGCGAAATGGAGATCGGCCGCATAGCCGCGCAAGACGATCTGGTGCCGATGTCGATCCATGCCACAGCGCTTGCCCGCTCCGGGGTTACCACGATGGACGAGGTCCGCCGCGTCATCGATCTCGCGGGGGATGGCTGATGCCGGCCTTTGCCTATCGCGCCTATCTCGTCGACGGCAGCACGGAGAGCGGCGTCCTCGATGCCTCGACCAAGCAGGAGGCCGCCCGCAAGCTGGCGCAGCAAGGGCGCCGTTCCTATCACCTCGCCCCGGTAAGCAGCGACAGACCGCAGTTGCGCCTGCCGGGGCGAAGCGCGCTGACCTTTACCCGGAAGGTCGATCTCAGCCGGCTGTTTTCCGAGCTGTCGGTGCTGCTCAACGCCGGCTTCACCGTCGACCGGGCCCTGGGCGCGGTCATCGCCGGCGAGGCGAACCTCCAACGGCGCCAGCAGCTGCAATCGGTGCTCGATCTCACCACGGGCGGGCGGCCGATCGCCGAGGCCTTTGCCGCCCTGCCGGGCATCACCTCCGATGTCGCGGCACTTCTCGCCAGCGGTGAGCGCAGCGGCAAGATGGCCTATATCTGCCAGCGGCTGGCCGACACGTTCGAGGCCACCGCCAAGCGCCGCGCGGCAATCGGCGAGGCACTGGCCTATCCGGCCTTTCTGCTTTCGGTGATGAGCGGGGCGCTGGTCATTCTGGCGACCGTGCTGGTGCCGGCGCTGGAGCCGATCTTCGAGGGCTCATCCGCGCCCAAGCCGTTCACCATGAAGATGCTGTCGGTCTTCGGCACGGTGTTCCGCGACTACCCCTTCGTCTTCCCGCTGGCGGCAGTGCTCGGCCTTTTGTCCTATCTCGTGCTGTCTCGCTCTGCCGGCGCCAGAAAACAGTTCTCGCACGCGGTGTTGAAGATACCGCTGATCGGCGCGCTGGTCAGGGATGCCGTCATCGCGCGCTACCTTGAAACGCTGGCCTTGCTGCTCGGCAATGGCGTGGCGATGACCGAGGCGCTTGGGCTCGCCGCCAATGTGTCGAGGCAGAGCTCGCTGGCAGCAAGCTTTGCCTCGATCGAGGACAATGTCGCCAACGGCGCCCGCCTGCACGGCGCGGTCGTCAAGGCGGGGATTTTCGATCATGCGACGATGTCGCTGGTGTCGCTCGGCGAAGAGGCGAACGCGCTGCCGGTGGTGCTGGATCGCGCCGCGAAAATGCTGCAGCTGACGCTGACGCGGCGGATCGACACGGTGCTGAAGCTGCTGACGCCGGCGCTGACGATTTCGCTTGGCTTCCTCGTCGGCAGCCTGGTCATTTCGGTGATGACCACGATCCTCTCGATCAACGATCTGGCGCTGCAATGACCGCCGCCGCCGCGAAAGCCAGCCAGCAGGCGGAGGCCGGATTCACCCTGGTCGAAATGCTGGTGGTGCTGGCGATCATGGCGCTCATGGCGGCCATCGCCGCACCCGGGCTGGTCAGCCACTACCGCAGCAAGAGCCTGGAGACGCTGGCCGGCGAGATCACCATGCGGCTGCGCCTGTCGCGCACCTCGGCCATTGCCACCGCGCGGCCGAGAGAGGTCCTCGTCGATCTCGGCGCCCGCACCATTCGCTTTGGCGAGCGCGATGTTTTCGCATTGCCGGATGACGTCAAACTGACGGTCGTTACCGGCCAGGAGACCGTCGTCGCCGGACGGCAAACGGTGCTGACTTTCCTGCCCGACGGCAGCGCGTCGGGCATGGATATTTCGCTGCAGCAAAAGGCGCGGACCGCGCGCATTGCGGTCAACTGGCTGACCGGACTTCCGACATGGCGGGCATTGCCGTGACAGAGCCTTCGTCCGAAGACGGGTTTTCGATCCTGGAAATGATCGTCGCCATGACGATCCTGGCGCTGGTGCTCGGCATCGCCAGCCAGTCGATCGTGCTGGCCAGCCGCAGCATCGCCATCGCCAAGGCGCAGATCGAAGCGGCGAGGGCCGCGCGCATCATGCTGTCGGAGTACGAGGCCGGAACGGACAGCAGGCGATCCGGCTGGCAGTTGCAGACGCGCCCGATCGTGGTGTCGAAGACGAAGATGGTTGCCGTCGTCATTGGCAGGAGTAACGGCGCCGGCCAGCCGTTCCTGACCTTCGTGCCCGCGAAGGATCGGCAATGATCCGGCGGCTGGTCCAAGCCCATGCGCGTCGTGGGGGCCGGCCATCCGGGCAGCGTGTTCTCAAGCAAATATTCGGGACCGACCGGCGCCCCAAATCATCGGCATCGGTCGAAGGCTTCGCGCTGATCGACGTGCTGGTCGGACTGGCGATGATCGGCGTGATCTCCGCGCTGATGATCGTCTTTCTCGGACAGGCGCGGACCATGATGCGGATCCAGAAGACGACCGAGATGCAGATGGAGGTCGATGCCGCGGCGCGGTTTCTCGAAACGGCGATCGGCAGCGCCGAGCCGCTGCCGTTGTCGCAGTCGACGCCCGACATGGTGCTTTATCTCAGCGGCACCGGCGCGCGCATCGAGTTCAACGCCGTTCAGGCCATCGGCTTCAAATCCTCAGCCTTGCGCGAGGTCGCCGTTTCGCTTGGAAGTGACCTGACCATCGTGCAGAAAATCCGACGCGGCAGCGATGCCGCCAAATCGACTGGAGGCCAACCGGTGCTGCTGATCGCCGGCGTCAGCGCGGTAAGGTTCGAATATCTCGACGCCTCGGCCAAAGTCCCGTCATGGTCGGCGAGCTGGTCCGCTCCACGGCGTCTGCCTGCTGCCGTGCGGTTCACCATCTCGGTGGCGAGGGACGGCGCGACCTACTCGTCGACGGGCTTTGCCCGCCTCGATCTGGCAACCGCCGTGCCGCCGCCGGTGAGCTGAAGAGCCTGACCCATAACGCGTCCCGTCTCGCTTCAGTTGGCGGGCATCAGTTGGTGATGTCCTGGTCCTCGCCGGTGCCGTCGGGCTTGCCGTCCTTGCCAAGCGTGCGGATGACGACGCCGCTCGCATCGGCCTTCACCTCGTAGGAATAGGGCTTGCCCCAGGGATCCTTCAGGCCGCCCTTGAGATAGGGGCCGTTCCAGCGCGCTTCGCTGGCCGGCTGTGTGACCAGGGCGGCGAGCCCTTCTTCGTCGGTCGGGTATTTCGCGTTGTCGACATAATAGAGTTCGAGCGCGCTTTCGATGTTGCGGATCTGCGCCTTGGCGGCGTTGGTCCGCGCCGAGCCGAGATAGCGCAACACCTGAGGCGCGGCGAGCGTCGCGATCAAGGCAATGATGGCGAGAACGACCAGAAGCTCGACCAGCGTGAACCCGCTTTCGCTGGTGTCGCGGCCGGATTTTTCGGAAGCTTGCTTAAAGCGAAGCATGATCATCAGAGCAGTCCCATGTTCAAACCGGCGAATTGTTCCAGCACCCAGCTGGCGCCGAGGCCGATGGTGATAAACGGGCCGAAGGCAATGCGGGCCCGCGCGGCTGCCGGACCGCTCGCTACCACCTGGCCACCAACGAACAGCAGCGCGGTGGCGCTGGCGATGAACAGCAACACCGGCAGAAGCAACGGGTCGATCCAGCATGCGGCGGCGGCCAGCATCTTGACGTCGCCGAGGCCAAGCCCGATCCGGCCGGTCATCAGGAAGTGCCCGCGCCGCAGCAGCCAGGCGGCGGCGAATGTGGCAGCCGCAAACAGGAGATGCAGCGGCAGGCCGTCCGCCGCCACCTGATAGCCAAGGCCCGTTGCCGCCAGCGCCAGGTTCAACCCGTCCGGGATGATCTGGCGGCGGAAATCGGCGATCGAAATGGCGGCGAGAATTGCCGCCAGGGCGATCGTGGCAGCCAGCAGGAGCGATGGGTGCGCAGCCGCGATCAATAGGCCAGCCTCTTCAAATCCTGCTGCAGCTTGGTGCCGCCGCGGCGTTTCTGGATCGGCGTCTGCAGGCTGATCTTGCCGCGGAATTCGTCGGTCACCTCGCGGGCTTCGTTGATGTCGCGCACGACGTGCGGCCGGATGAAGATGATCAGTTCGGTGCGCACAATCTTGTCGTTTTTCTGTTTGAACGCGTTGCCGATTATGGGGATGTCGCCGAGAATTGGCACCTGCGTGCGGCCGACACTGTTGTTCTGCTGGATGAGGCCGCCCAGCGCCAAGCTCTCGCCGTCATTGACCAGCACGCGGGTCTGGATCTTGCGCTGCTGTATGGTCGGTGAGTCGATGCCGGAGCTCTTCGTCTCGGCAACGTTGCTGACCTCCTGCTGAATGTCGAGCATCACCCGCCCCGCATTATTGATGCGCGGCGTCACCGTCAGGATGACGCCGGTGTCCTTCATCTGCACCGAGTTGATGATCGGCGCCGTGCCGCTGCCGGTATCCTGCGATTGCTGGGTCAGGATCGGCACCTGGTCGCCGACCTGCAAGATCGCCTTCTGGTTGTTCAGCGCCATGATGGTCGGCGCCGAAATGACGTTGACATCGGTGATCGAGGACAGCGCATTCAGCGTCACCTGTATGTTGTCGGTGGCATAACTCCAGTTGAAACCCGGCAAAGTGGCGGCGGCAGCCGCCTTGGCCACGTCGGTCACCGATACCTTCGTGCCGCCATTCTCGAAGAACCAGCGCAGGCCGTATTTCAGCTCGTCGTTGAGCGTGACTTCGGCAATGACCGCTTCCAGCATGACCTGCGTCGGCAAGATGTCGACCTTGGTCAGGATCTGCTCGATGCGCTCATAGTCGCGCGCCGTGGTCTGGATCAGCAGCGCGTTGTTTTCAATGTCGGCGACGACGGTGGCGTGGGCGGGCGGCTGTCCGTCCTGCTGCGGCATCGAAGGCGACGGTCCGGTCAACGGCACCGGGGTAATGCCGTCCGACTGCATGGCGATCGGCGTCTGGTCGGGCGACACGTTCGAGCCGTCCGCGCCGCCCTCGGTCTTGACCGAGGTGCCGAGAACCGAGCTCAGCACAGCGGCCAGTTCCTTGGCCGGGCGGTTCTGTATCTGGTAGACGAAGAGCTGGTCCTCGTTGGACTCCGCCAGCCTGTCGAGCTTGTTGATCCAGCTGGCGGCGCGCGCGAGATAGGCCGGGCGCGAGGTGATCACCAGCACCGAATTCAGCCGGTCGTTGGGGATGAACTGGATGAGCTTGGCGCCCGGCCCGTCTTTTGTGCCGAAGATGGAGTCGAGTTCGGCAGCGACCGCTTCCGGCTTGGAGGTCTTCAGCGGATGCAGCGCCACCGACATGCCCCGCATCCAGTCGACGTCGAACACCGACACCGCCTCCCTGATGGCATTGAGGTCGCTGTCATTGCCGGCGACGGTGATCAGGTTGCGGGTGGAATCGACCCGCAGCACCGAACCCTGGCGGGTGATCGGCTCGAGAATGGTCCTCATCTCGTCGGCGGCGATGAACTGCAGCTGCAGCACCTGCACCTTGACGCCGGGGCCCGACGGCGACACCGAGGGCACGCTGACCGGCGGTGTGTTGGACATGATCTCGGACAGCGGCACGATCTGGTAGGTGCCGGCACGCTTGGTGATGCCCGCGCCATTCACCGCAAGTGCTGATTCCAGTATGTCGACCAGTGCATCCTTCGACACCGGCTGCGAGGTCTGCAGTGTCACCGTGCCCTGTACGCGCGGGTCGACGATGTAGTTGAGATGCAGCGCGTCACCCAGCACCGCCTTGGCCGCATCAGTGATCGGCGCGCTGACCAGATTGAGCTCGAACTGGCCGGAGCCGTCCGTCGTCACCTGGGTGACGGGGGCGCTGGACGAGACGAACTGGCCCGACCCCTGATATTGCGCGCCGTTGAAGCGCTGCCCGGCACTCGCGGCCGAAGTGACGGTGGACGGTCCGGTGTATCCAGCCCGCAAGGGCGAGTTCTTGGCGTGCAGGCTGTCGATAGTCTCGGTGAAAAAGTCCTTGCCCGGCGTGGAATTGCAGCCGGCAAGTGCAAGCAACAGGCACAATACGACGCGATTGCTTGACCCGATTGACATACACCCGATTCCCCAAGGGCCTTAGTTTAGGACGTCCTGAGGTTGAGTGCTTGGATTGATGGGGGGATTTGGAGTCTATCCACAGGGTTGGTGGTGGGGGGTGGGTGCGACCGGGGGTTGGGTTTCTCCTGCAGAACCGAGAGCGCGTCGGTCAGCGCATTGAGCACCAGCGGGATCGAGTTAATGCTCCACCGCCTGAAAAGCGGTGGCTTCAAGTTACGGCTGAAAGCCAGATCGGTCTGCCTGCGGCGGACCGGGGTGCCTCGCCAGTTAAGGTTGAAGTCGTCATCCGGGCTCTCATCCTCATTGGAACAAAATCGGAAGATTCCGCTGCGTACTCAGTTGAGCCAAGCCAATCAGACGGTCCAAGAGAGGCTCGCCGTCTACATCAAAAAAACAGTCATAAAGGCTGTTCGGCCGAAGCCCAAACATCTGGGCTACTTCTGGTTTCCAACCATCCCCAAGAGGCTCAGGGGGCAGCTTCAAGAAGCTATCGGTGATCAACAATAGCTCCGCTTGCAATAGAGCTGCCTCTTCGGGCGACCATTGTCCGTCACTGTCAGAATGAACCATCAGTGTTGGACACCGCGATCCTGCGACGCCCTGTTCTACGTGCGTCGCAACCTTAGAGCGGAACGTTTCGAAGTCAGCATACGAGCCTACCTCAACCCCATCCAGCTCCTCATCGCCATCAAAGACAGCTAGATATAGTCCCATCAGGTCCTCGTGATTTCAAAATTACGGCGATGCTCTTTAGCCAAGGCCTTCAAATTGGCGCTCAACTTGCATTCTTTTGGAAGGTCTAAAACCAACCGCGTACCTTCCTGCACAGCTCGATAAAGGAGAAGTCTGACCTGATAAGTTGCCCTCATTTCAGAGACGTTTTTGATCAGAAAGATTTTATTATTTATTTCGGCATCGGCGCGCGCGCCCCTCGCAACATGCCACTTCGTCATCATAAATTCCACAGCCCATCCCTTCGTATGCCTATCACTTCTGTCTCGGAACCAAAACACCCCACCGGTTTAGCCAGTTCTGGAAGGTAGGGTTGATGGGCCGCGTCGTCTCGATCGTAAGAGGCATGTTCGTTTTCAGCGATCGATACGTTTGGAGCCTAAGTTGGTAGGTCGAATCCAGCATGCTAAGCCCTCCCTTGATCTCGAAATTTCCAACCTTCATGCCGTCAAAGATCGTTCCCTTTGGCAATCCGCCCCGGCTAAACTTTGCGTCTCCCACAATGACTTTGAACGCCGCGCTGTCGAAATCAGCTTGGTTTGGCCTCCAACCGGCATTGTTCTTGGTAAGACCTAACTGCGCTAGCCGTTCGGCTTCGTGAGTAACCCCCCCTCGAAGCGAAGCAACACTTGTTGCAGCGGCTGTTGCTCCTACTCCAGCAACCGTGGCTGCTCCTGGTGCAAAAAGGCCTGTTTCAGCGGCAGCCAATTCGGAAAGCACGTGGCCACCTTGCCGCCGCTGACATTGTCAAAAAATGGTGCTTTTGCCGCAAGTAGTGGTGTGGCAGCTCCCATTGCCATGTTTGCTATCAATTGGCCACCGCTGACACTTTTAGCCGTATCCGTTGGTGCAGGAGCATTTGCAGGCTCGACACTCATGAAATATGCACCGAGGATCGCAGCAGCCCAAATGAGGGGTGCTATGTGGCCATTATTGTCCCCCCTATTGATCGGATCATTGCATGCGTAAGCATATCTGTTGGTGCCAACGCCTTCCTTAGTCGGATCCCAGTCATCCGGCGAGATGAACCGTCCAAGCACCGGATCCATGTACCTGGCATTGAGATACAGCAGCCCGGTCTCGGCATCGAAGCGCTCGCCGATATAGCCCTTTTGGGTATGGAAGCCGGTGTTGAGGCTTTCGCCGTATGTGGCGTAGCTATTGCCTTCGACAGTGTTGCCCGAGATGTCGGTGACCATGCGCACCGAGGCCAGGTGTTCACGGTGGAGAGCCACAATCTGACGACGCTGGCGCTCGAGCACACTGCCTTCATCGACAGCATCGTCGACCCGATTGCACGCGACCCCGCGGAACTGGTCGCGACGACCATCATCCACGGCTGCACGTCCGCTAAGGCTCTTCCCGTTAGCCGGACGGAATGCCTCCAGGCATGGCGTTTTCGCCTATTTGACACCTCCTGGTTGTGGGCACATAAATCGCGCCCCAAGTTACGGAGACACCGATGACTGTCCAGCAGACGCTGCCGGATGCGCGGCCCGTTGAGGCCCAAGTCAGGCCCGACCTTACGACCTTGATCGTCTATTTCGGCGCGCTGATCGCCATGTTCATGGCAACCATCGACATGCAGATCGTCGTCACCGCCTTGCCCACCATTGCCGGCGAACTCGGCAATCTGCATTTGTTCGGCTGGGTCGGTGCCGCCTACCTGCTCTCGACCGCCGCGGTCTCGCCATTCTACGGCAAGCTCGGCGACATGTATGGCCGCAAGAATGTCGTGCTGACGGCGATCGGCCTGTTCCTCGTGGGCTCGCTGGTCTGCGGCATGGCATGGTCGATGGAGAGCCTCATCGCCGCGCGCGTGCTGCAAGGCATCGGCGGCGGCGGCCTGATGGTCTCGGCCTTCGCCATGATCGGCGAACTGTTTTCGCCGCGCGACCGCGCGAAATATCAGGGCTACAGTTCGGCGGTGTTCGCGCTGTCATCAGTGCTCGGCCCGTTGGCCGGCGGCTACATCACCAGCCTGTTCGGCTGGCGCTGGGTGTTCCTGGTCAATCTGCCGATAGGCATCATCGTGCTGGCGGTGCTGGCCTTCGCCATGCGCAGCCGGTTCAACGAAAAACGGCACCGCATCGACTATCTCGGCGGCGCGCTGCTCGCCATCGGCACAACGGCGGTCGTCTATTGGGGCTATCATGTGCTCGACCCCAGCGGACCGGACCTGCTCACCTTCGTATTGCCACTCCTCGCGCTGGTCGCCATCACCTTGTTCATCATGGTGGAGCGCCGGGCCGAAGAGCCGATCGTGCCGTTGCGGCTGTTCGGCAATTCGACGGTCAGCATCGTCTCGGGCGTGTCGCTGGTCGCCGGAACGGTGACGCTGGGCATGTTCTTCTATTTCGCCCTCTACATGCAGACGCTGACGGGTCTCAGCCCGGCCGAAGTCGGCTTCCTGTTCCTGCCGGCGTCGCTGACATCGATGGTCATCTCGATCGTCGCCGGGCGGGTAATTGCCGCAACCGGACGCTACAAATGGATGCCGGTGGTCGCCATGGGTATTGGCGGGTTTCTGATGCTGGGCTTTGTCCTCACCAACCAGCACACGCCGATCTGGGTGCTGGCAACGATGATGGCTGTGTTCGGCATCAGCATGGGCCTGCAGTTCCAGGTGCTGATCGTGGCGATCCAGGCGGCGGCACCGCTGCAGGATATCGGCGCGGTGACGTCGCTGATCACCCAGGCGCGGACGCTCGGAGCATCGCTGGGTCTGGCGCTGAACGGCGCGGTGATGATCTGGGCGCTGAACCGGCAGACAGCCGAGCTTCCTGCAGACGCCGCCGCCCTGCTGCCGGGTGGCCTGAACGGGTTGACGCCGCACCTCGCATCGAGCCTGCCGGGCGCGATCCGCGAAGTGGTGCTCGACCATTACTCCAGTGGCTTCAACGTGATGTTCATCTGGGTGGCGGCGCTCTATTTCGTCGCCATGGGGCTGACGCTGCTGCTCGAGGACAAAGAGATCCCGAAGCGGGCCTGAGCCAAAGCTTGTGTCATGCGCTGGGTTTAGGCATTTGGCGATGATCTGAAATCACCGAGGAGGACAGCCATGATCATCGACACTCATCTGCACCTGATCGACCTGTCGGCGCTGCGCTATCCCTGGCTCAGCCGCGAGCCGGCGCTCAACCGCGATTTCCCGCACGCAGAATATGCGATCCAGGCCCGCCGCGCCGGTATCGAGGCCGCGCTGCATATGGAGGTCGACGTCGATGAAGCCGACATCCAGGCCGAGACCAGCCATGTGAAGGCGCAGTCGCTGGAGAAGGGCAGTCTGTTGCGCGGGGCGATCGCCTCCTGCCGCCCGGAGGAGGCCGGCTTCGCCGCCTATCTCGGGCGCCAGCAGGCCGATCCCTTCGTCAAGGGGTTCCGCCGCGTGCTGCATGTCATGCCGGACGAGCTTTCGGACAGCGCGCTGTTTCGCGAAAACATCAAGCGGCTTGCCGGCACCGGCCTGACCTTCGACCTCGTCGTCCTGCCGCATCAGATTCCAAGGGCGGTTGCGCTCGCCGATCTGGCGCCGGATGTGCAGTTCGTGCTCGACCATTGCGGCGTGCCCGACATCAAGGCCAGTGCGGAACATCCGTGGCGCGAGCATATGACCGAGATCGCGCGGCGTCCCAATGTCATCGGCAAGATCTCCGGTGTCGTCGCCTATGCCGATGCCGGCTCATGGACCGTCGAGACCTTGCGCCCCTATGTCGAGCACACGATCGGCTGCTTCGGCTGGGACCGCGTCGTGTGGGGCAGCGACTGGCCGGTGTGCACGCTTGGCGGTGGCCTTGCGACCTGGGTGACAGCGACGCATGCGCTGATCGCGGGAGCCAGTCCCGACGAACGGGCGAAGCTGCTTTCGGGCAATGCCAGGCGGACGTGGAAGCTATAGAGGCGGTACATAGCGCTCGAGATCGCCGGCAAGCGTGCAGAGCACGATCAGTGCTCTATCTGACGCCGATGCCGGCGGTCAGTCCGCCATCAATCCTGTAGTCCGCGCCGGTGCAGAAGCCGGCCTTCGACGAGCAAAGGAAGGCGATGAGTTCCGCCACTTCCTCCGGTTCGCCGATGCGGCCGAGCGGATGCGCCGCGCCGAAGCGCTTGTAGGCCTCTTCGACATCGGCATCGCTGCCGCCGTCACCGCGCGCAGCCTTCTCCAGGATCGGCGTGCGGATCGAGCCCGGGCTGACCGAATTGACGCGGATGCCTGATGCCGCGTAGTCGAGCGCCAGCGAGCGCGTCAGCGTGTGGATGGCGCCCTTGGTCGTGGCATAGGCGGCGACGTTCTGCTGGCAGGCAAAGCCCTGCACCGAGGCGACGTTGACGATGGCGCCGCCTCCGCGCTTGATCATTTCCGGAATGCCGAAATGCGCGGTCAGGTAGATCGAGCCGACATTGACCGTCATCGTTCGGTTCCAGGTTTCCCAGTCGGTGGTCGTCGCCGTGCCATAGGGATGGACGGCGGCTGAATTGACGATGACATCCAGGCCGCCGAACTTCGCGACGCCAGCCGCGACCGCGTCGCGCACCTGATCGGAGACGGACACATCGGTGTCGATGACCAGCACCGCGGCACCAGCACTTTCTAGTTGCGCTTTCATCGCCGCGTTGGCGGCGCGGTCGATGCCGCAGGCGATGATTGCGGCGCCACCGGTCGCAAGGCGTGTGGCGGTTGCCAGGCCGATTCCGGTCGTCCCGGTCACCAGGGCGACCTTGCCGTCGAAATCCGTCATTTCTAAAAACTCCTCCATTTTCTATCGACTCCCATCGGGGTCCAACAATAAGTTGCCAGCCTGTCGCAGAAGGAAAGCCGAAATGGAACAATGCTGGCGCTGGTATGGGCCCGATGATCCGGTGACGCTCGATCATGTCAAGCAGGCGGGCGCCACCGGCGTGGTCTCGGCGCTCCACCATATCTATGACGGCCGGGCGTGGCCTGAGGCCGAAGTGCTGGAGCGCAAGCGCATTATCCAGGAAGCAGGACTGACCTGGTCGGTCGTCGAGAGCATTCCGGTCCACAATTCCTTCAAGATCGGCGCGCAGGAACGCGAGCGCTATGCCGGCTATTACCGCGATTCGATCCGCGCGCTGGCCAGGGCCGGCATCGCCACGATCTGCTACAATTTCATGCCGGTGGTGGACTGGACCCGCACTGATCTAGCCTACCGTCTGCCGACGACAGGCTACGCCCTGCGTTTTGATGCCGTTGATTTCGCCGCCTACGATCTGTTCGTGCTGAAGCGCAAGAACGGTGCTGACAGCTATACGCCGGCGCGTATTGCGCAAGCGGAAGCGCGGCTGAAGGAATTGCCGCCCGAGAAGATCGACCAGATCGAGCGCAATCTGATCGCCGGCCTGCCGGCGACAGAGCGCAAGTATGACCGCGACAGTTTTCGCGAGGCGCTTGCGGACTATGACGGAATCGGGCCGAAGGAGTTGCGCGGCAACCTCGCGTGGTTCCTGCGCGAGATCATTCCGGTGGCGGAAGAGGAGGGGGTGCGCATGTGTATCCACCCCGACGATCCGCCGTTTTCGCTCTACGGCCTGCCGCGCGTCGTTTCGACCGCCGAGGATGCGCGTTTCATTCTCAATGCCGTCGACAGCCAGGCCAATGGGCTGACGTTCTGCACCGGGTCCTACGGCACGCGCGCCGACAACGACATCGTCGCCATGGTCAAGGAATTCGCCGACCGCATCCACTTCGCCCATCTGCGCAACATCACCATCGAGGATGACGGCTCGTTCTACGAGGCCGAGCATCTCGAGGGCGGCACCGACATGGCGCACGTCATTCTGGTGCTGATGCAGGAAGAGAAACGCCGCCACAGAGAAGGCCGCGCCGACTGGCAAATCCCGATGCGGCCGGACCATGGCCACCTGCTCGCCGACGATATCGGCAAGACAAGGATCAATCCCGGCTACTCGCTGATCGGCCGCCTGAAGGGCTTGGCCGAATTGCGCGGCATCATGCGGGCTGTGGAAACGTTTGGGCTGGCTTGAAGGGGCAACGAACTGCGTTCAATGCCGACGCCGGCTCAGCGTGCGTCGCTGTAGATAATGCGGCCGGCGCGGACGCAAGACACCTCCGATTGCCAGGTTGACAGAAAGCTGACAATGTATCATATCCGAAAAGCTGAGTATGTATCATATTATTCAGCGCTAGGAGAAAGACCGGCAAAGCCGGCGTCCCAGGGAGGCAATTTTGGGAGAGGCTATCAGCCAGTGGAGCAATTGGTCGGGCTATGTCACGGCCACGCCGCAGGCTTTTGCCGAACCGCAGAGTCTCGATGAGCTGAGTGGTGCCATTCGCAACGCGCCGGGACCAGTTCGATTCGCTGGCACGGGCCATTCCTTCACGCCTCTGGTTAAGAATGACGGGACGATCCTGTCGCTTGATCGCTTCGAGGGCCTGAGGTCGCACGATCCCGAAAGGCTGACAGCACGGGTCGGCGCCGGCACCAAGATCGGCGCGCTGGCAAAGCTGTTGCACGGCGTCGGCCAGGCGCTGCCGAACATGGGCGACATCGACAAGCAGGCGTTCGGCGGGGCGCTGGGCACCGCCACCCACGGCTCGGGCATCACGCTCGGCGCTTACCATACCCAGCTCGAGGCGATGCAGATCGTCGACGGGCGTGGCGCCGTGAAAGAGTTCGACCGTGCCAAGAGCCCCGACATGATCGAAGCCATGGGCGCTTCGCTCGGCGCTTTCGGCGCCGTCACCGAAGTGACGATCCGCAACGTGGCGAGTTACCGGATGCGGCACCGCCGCTGGACGGCGCCGATCGCCGATGTGCTTGCGCAATTCGAAAGCACCATGACGGCGCATCGTTCGGCCGAGTTCTACTATGTGCCGTTTTCCGGCCAGGCGCTGCTGATTGCCAGCGACATCACCGAGGCGCCGGCGACGGTGCGTCCGCCGACGGAAGACGACGATGCGGTGACGACGCTGAGAAAACTGCGCGACTATCTCAGCTGGCTCCCTTGGCTGCGCCGCCGTCTCATCGGCTCGGCCTTCGCCAAGGTGCCGGCCGAGGATTATGTCGAGGAGTGGCTGAAGGTCTTCACCTCCGAGCGCAACGTCAAGTTCAACGAGATGGAATACCACCTGCCGTTCGAGGAAGGGGCGCCCGCACTCAGCGAAATCATTGCGCTGCTCGAGACGCGGTTTCCAGAGGTCTATTTTCCGATGGAGGTGCGCGTCGTCGCGCCCGACAATGTCTGGCTCAGCCCCTTCTACAAGCGCCCAACCTGTTCCATCGCCATCCATCACGGCGTCGAGCGCGATCCGATGGCGTTCTTCAACGCCGCCGAGCCGATCTTCAGGAAGCGCGGCGGCCGCCCGCATTGGGGCAAGATGCACAGCCTGACATCAAGGGAATTGAGCGCGCTCTATCCGCGCTGGAACGATGCGATGGCGGTCCGCCGCGAGATGGACCCGGACAACCGCTTCGTGTCGCCCTATATTGCCAGGCTGCTCGGCGTCGCGGCATGAGCCTGACCGACACCTATTTCGCGGAAATGTCGGGCGCGCTCAGGGCAGCCGGGATCTTTCAGCCTTGCCTGGTGCTCGATCTCGACCGGCTCGATCACAACATCGCTGCGATCAAGGCGAAGTTCGCCACGGGCCTCGATCTGCGCCTCGTCGACAAGTCGCTGCCATGCCTGCCGCTGATCGACCATATCCGCGCGGCGTTTGCGACCGACAGGCTGATGACCTTTCATCTGCCGATCAGCGCCGAGATGCTGAAAATGTTTCCCCAAGTCGATCTCCTGTTGGGCAAGCCGATGCCGGTTGCCGGCGCCAGGCACGCGCTGACGAAGGGCGTTCTCGCCGGGCTCGGCGAAGCTACGTCGCGCATCGTCTGGCTGATCGATACCGAGGAGCGGCTGGCCGCCTATGGCTCGCTTGCCGCCGAGCTCGACCGCGAGCTGCGCGTCTGCTTCGAGGTCGATGTCGGCCTTCATCGCGGCGGTATCAGCGATCCCGACTCACTGGCCCGGGCAGTTTCCGCGTTGGCGAATTACCCGCGGCTGAAATGCGAAGGCGTCATGGCCTACGAGGCGCATATCGGCCATATCCCCAAACTGCTGGGAGGACCGGCCAAGGCGCGCGTCAAGGCGATCAGCCTGTTTCGCCAGTATGTCGCTTGCCTTGCCGCCGACCAGCGCAAGATCCTCAATCTTGGCGGCAGCAGCACCGCATTGCTCTATGACAGCTGGGTCGGCGCCAATGAATTGTCCATCGGATCGGCTTTTATGCTGCCGACCGATTTCGATGTGCCGAGCCTCAGCCAATTGTGGCCTGCCGCATTCATCGCGACGCCGATCCTGAAAGTGGTCGATGTCCAGGCGCCGGGCCTCGACCAGCGCTCCTGGCTGCTGCAGAAGCTCGGGCTGTTGCCGCGGCGCGGCTGTTTTCTCTATGGCGGAAAATGGATGGCGAAGCCCGTCCATCCCGTGGGGATGAAGACCGACAAGACGTTCGGCTTTTCGACCAATCAGCAATTCATGGCGCTGCCCGACAACGTCAATGTCGGGCCTGACGACTACGCCTTCCTGCGTCCGACGCAGAGCGAATTCGTGCTACAGCAGTTCGGTTCGATCCAGGTCTATTCCGGCGGGAAATTCGTCGAGCAATGGGCCGCACTGCCGTTTTCGTAGAGCAATTCCAGGAAAAGTGTGAAGCGGTTTTCCCACTGGAATTGCGTCAAACCAAGAGACCGAAGTGGAGGAGGATAGGATGGTCGCCAAGGCAGTCAAAACTCAGCCCGTGCAGCCTGAATGGGCAGCCGAACTCGACCTCGCGCTCACCGATCTCGACGCCAGGAAGGACGACTGGGCGCAGACCTCGAATGGCGAGCGGATCGCCTTGCTGCGGCAGGTCAAGGATCACGTCCGCGAGGTCGCCGGGGCGTGGGTCAAAACCGCGACGCGCAAGAAGGGCATCCCGACCGGCTCGCCGCTGGAAGGTGAGGAATGGCTGGCTGGCCCGGCGGCGCTGATGGATGGCTGCAACCAGTTCATCCACACGCTGAGCCTTATGGAGGGCAAGAAGTTCCTTGACAGTCTGCCGGTTCGCACCTTGCCCAACGGACAGGTGGCTGTGACGGTGGTTCCGAATTCGCTCTGGGACAAGGTGTTGTTCACCGGGCTGAAGGCCGAGATCTGGATGCAGCCCGGCGTGACCAAGGCGAACCTCGCCGCAAACACCGCATCGGCCTATGACGCGCCGCGCACCAGCCGCAAGGGCAAGATCGGCCTCGTGCTCGGCGCCGGCAATGTCGCCTCGATCGCGCCGCTCGACTGCCTGCACAAGCTTTTGGTCGAGCACCAGGTGGTTCTGCTCAAGATGAACCCGGTCAACGACTATCTGATCGATTTCCTGCGGCCGGCGCTGCGGCCGCTGATCGAATTCGGAGCGCTGCGCATCGTGCGCGGTGGCGCCGATGTCGGCGCGTATCTGTGCAACCACGATCTCGTCGACGACATCCACATCACCGGTGCCGCCGCCTCGCATGACGCGATCGTCTGGGGGCCTGGCGAGGAGGGCCGCAAGAACAAGGCGGCGGGCACGCCGCGCAACAGCCGGCGTATCACCTCGGAGCTTGGCGGCGTGGCACCCACCATCGTGGTGCCCGGTCCGTGGTCGGATGCCGATATCACCTACCACGCCGAACTGATCGCTACCCAAAAGCTCAACAATTCCGGTTTCAACTGCATCGCCTGCCAAATGCTCGTGTTGCCCGAAGGCTGGGGCAAATCCGATGCGCTTCTGGCGGCCCTCGAAAAGGTGATGCAGAAAGCCCCGTCGCGCCCGGCCTATTATCCCGGCGCGACCGAGCGCCTCGCCGCCTTCGAGGCGCATGCCGACAGCGTACAGAAATTCGAGCGGCCCGGCGGGCCGGCCTGCGTGGTGGTGCCGTTCCGGCCGGGCACGGATACCTATCTCGAAAATGCCGAGGTGTTCGCGCCGGCGCTCAGCGTCATGCGGCTGCCGGCGGGCAATGCGGAATCCTATCTGCGCGCCGCTGTCGCCTACGCCAATGAAAAGCTGCACGGCACGCTTGCCGCCAACATCCTCATCCATCCCAGGACGATCGCCGAGATCGGCCGGCAGCGCTTCGAGGAAATCATTGCCGAACTGCGCTATGGCGGCATCGGCATCAATTCCTGGAGCGGCGTTCTGTTCGCGCTGCTGCGCCCGACCTGGGGTGCTTTCCTTGGCCACACGCTCGACGATGTGCAGAGCGGCATCGGCGTCGTCCACAACACCTATTTGTTCGACAGACCGGAGCGCAGCGTGCTCGAAGCGCCGTTCCGCATCATGCCGAAGCCGGCCTGGTTCCTGACCCACAAAAGGGCACACATGGTCGGCCGCCTGATCACCGAGTTCAACTACCAGCCGAGCCTCCTGAAGCTGCCGCGCATCATCTGGAACGCGCTGCGCGGCTAGCAACGAGCATCCGATCTCGAAAACAAAAGCCGGCACAGGAGCTACGACAATGGCTGACGCGGACGCAATCATCGTTGGCGGCGGGCTGGCCGGCCTGGCCGCAGCCGCGGAACTCGGCGATGCCGGCAAGCGCGTGATCATCGTCGAGCAAGAGGGTGGCGGTTTTCTCGGCGGCCAGGCATTCTGGTCGCTCGGCGGCCTGTTTTTGGTCAACACGCCCGAGCAACGCCGCCTGCGCATCAAGGACAGCCGCGACCTCGCCTGGCAGGATTGGCTGGGCTCTGCCCAGTTCGACCGGCCCGAGGACCATTGGCCAAGGAAAGTGGCGGAAGCCTATGTCGATTTCGCCGCCGGCGAGATGCGGCCGTGGCTCTACGCCATGGGCATGCGCTGGTGGCCGGTGGTCGGCTGGGCCGAGCGCGGCGGCGCGCTGGCCAATGGCCACGGCAATTCAGTGCCGCGCTTCCACCTGACATGGGGCACTGGGCCGGGCGTGGTCGCGCCGTTCGAAAGGCGCGTGCGCGAGCACGTCGCCAAAGGGCTGATCACGCTGAAATTCCGCCATCAGGTCAACCGGCTGGTCAAAACCAATGGTGCGGTCACCGGCGTCATGGGTGAAATGCTGGAGGCGTCCAATGTCGAGCGCGGCAAGCAGTCGAGCCGCACGGCCGTCGGCGATTTCGAGCTTTCGGCCGGTGTCGTGATCGTCACCTCGGGCGGCATCGGCGGCAATCATGAGTTGGTTCGCAAGGTTTGGCCGGTCGGGCGGCTGGGGCCAGCGCCGAAGCGTATGGTTGCCGGCGTGCCGCACCATGTCGACGGCCGCATGGTGGCGATCACCCAGGACGCCGGCGGGGCCGTCATCAACGCCGACCGCATGTGGCACTATGTCGAGGGGATCAAGAACTGGGATCCGATCTGGCCGAACCACGGCATTCGCATCCTGTCGGCGCCGTCGCCGCTATGGTTCGATGCTCTGGGACAACGCATGGAGGCGCCGTTCTTCCCGAGCTTCGATTCGCTCGGCACCTTGAAGCGTATCCTGTCGACGGGACACGATTATTCCTGGTTCGTGCTGAGCAAGACGATCGCTTCGAAGGAGTTCGTGCTGTCGGGTTCGGAGCAAAACCTAGACTTTACGGCCAAGGATTGGCGGGCCGTGCTGAAGAACCGGCGCGGCGGCAAGGCGCCACCATCGGTGGCAGCGTTCCTGGAAAAGGGCGAGGACTTCGTCGTCCGCGACAACCTGGCCGACTTGGTCGCCGGCATGAACGCGCTGTCAGGCGACAATCTGCTCGACTACGACCGGCTCAAGGCGCAGATCGTGGCGCGCGATCGCGAGGTCGACCATGCCTATACCAAGGATGCGCAGGTCACAGCCGTCCGCGGCGCCCGCAACTACATTGGCGACAAGATCTTCCGGGTGACCAAGCCGCACAAGATACTCGATCCCAGGCACGGGCCGCTGATCGCGGTGCGCCTCAACATCCTGACGCGCAAAACGCTTGGCGGCCTGCACACCAATCTCAATTCGCAGGTTCTCGACGGCAATGGCGAACCCATTGCCGGGCTCTATGCGGCAGGCGAGGTGGCCGGCGGCGGTGGCGGCGGCTATCACGGCTACAATGCGCTGGAAGGGACATTTCTCGGGAGCTGCATCTTCTCCGGCAGGAACGCAGGCCGGCACGCCGCGGGCAGGTGACGCGGCTGGCGGGCCAAGAAAAGGTCGATAAGAACAGGACATCCGCCATGTCCCATGGATAGCGAATGCTTTCGATCGAATGTCAAAGGCATCAAACGGCGTGATGTTTGCAAGCAACCACTGCTAGCTAAAATATGTTTCCGGTTGCATTTACTTGCCGATCCTTCTCTTGCCATGCGTCGAGAATTTTGACGCCGCTGCTTGCCGCAACCCAGGCGGTCAGCCAGTTGCGGCTTGCCGGCGCCGACGGTTCCCATGCGCTGGTGCTCGGCGCTGCGGCACATCAGAGGCCTGCGTTACGCTGGCGCCACCGCGAAATTGAGCTCGAGGTCCTGAAGGCCTGGCCGCAAGGTCGGCCGGGCTACCACTCGGCGAAGGAGCCGTCCTTGTGACGCCAGACCGGGTTGCGCCAGCGGTGGCCTTCCTTGGCCCTTTCCTTGACGTAGTCCTCGTCGATCTCGACGCCGAGGCCGGGACCATCGGGGATTGCGACATAGCCATCCTCGTAGCGAAAGACGTCCTTGTTGGCGGCATAATCGAGCAAATCGTTTGCGGCGTTGTAGTGGATGCCGAGGCTCTGTTCCTGGATGAAGCAGTTGTAGCTGACGGCATCGAGCTGCAGGCAGGCGGCAAGCGCGATCGGCCCGAGCGGGCAGTGTGGCGCCACCGCAATGTCATAGGCCTCGGCCATCGCCGCGATCTTGCGGCATTCGGTGATGCCGCCGGCATGCGACAGGTCCGGCTGGATGATATCGACGGCGCCTTGCTCGAACACCGACTTGAAATCCCAGCGGCTGTAAAGACGCTCGCCGAGCGCGATCGGCGTCGAGCCCAGCGCTGCGATCTCCTTCAGCGCCTCGCGATTTTCGCTCAGCACCGGCTCCTCGATGAACATCAGCCGGTAGGGTTCGAGCTCCTTAACCAGCATGCGCGCCATCGGCCGATGCACGCGGCCGTGGAAATCGACGGCGATGCCAATGTTGGACCCAACGGCCTCGCGCACCATGGCGACTCGTTCGACAGCCGCATCTATTCTGTCATGGCTGTCGACGATCTGCAGTTCCTCGGTGCCATTCATCTTCAGCGCCTGGAAGCCGCGCGCCACCACTTCCCTGGCGCCCGCGGCCACTTCCGCCGGCCGATCGCCGCCGATCCAGGAATAGACCTTGATGCTGTCGCGCAATTTGCCGCCGAGCAGTTCATGCACCGGGACGCCGAGCGCCTTGCCCTTGATGTCCCACAGCGCCTGGTCGATGCCGGCAATGGCGCTCATCAGGATCGGCCCGCCGCGGTAGAAGCCGCCGCGATGCATCACCGTCCAATGGTCCTCGATCAGGCGCGGGTCCTTGCCGATGAGATAATCGCCGAGTTCCTTGACCGCTGCCTCGACCGTCAGCGCACGGCCTTCGACCACAGGCTCGCCCCAGCCGGTAACGCCGGCATCAGTCTCGATCTTCAGGAACAGCCAGCGCGGCGGGACGATGTAGGTGGTGAGCGAGATGATTTTCATGCTGGTCTCAGTTGTTCTTGAGTTTCTTGGCGCTGACCAGGTCGCGCGCCGCAAGGTCGAGGATCCGGCCTGCCGCCGCACGCGCCGCCGCGGCATCGCGCATGCGCAGCGCCTCGACCACCTCACGGTGCGCCGCCACCGCTTCCATGCGCCGGGCGAGCGAAATGGTCGCCGTTGCTTCGAGCGAGAATTTCAGCCCGGTGTCGATCAGATTGCCGATCTGGCGGAAGATCGGGTTGTGGCTCGCGGCATAGACGATCTGGTGGAAAGTGATGTCCGAGCGCGAGAAGGCGGCGAGATCCTCGCCGGCATTGGCCATGCCGCGCCAGGCGGCTTCGAGATCGGCGATCTCCTGCAGCGTCGCACGAGTCGCCGCCAGTTCAGCTACCAGCGGCTCGATGGCGCGGCGCGTCTCGAGGATGGCGTCGAACAATTTGTCGTCCAGCGCATGCGGCGCGTGCCAGGCCAGCACCTGCGGGTCGATGATGTTCCAGTTGTCCTGTTCACATACAACCGTGCCGATGCGCGGCCGCGACAGCACCAGCCCCTTGGCGGCCAGCACCTTCAGCGCCTCGCGGATGACGGTGCGGCTGACGCCATATTCGACTCCGAGTTCGTTTTCGGTCGGCAGAGACGAGCCGGCGGGATAGCGTCCGGAAAAGATGTCTGAGGCAAGCGCCTTGGTCACATCGGGCATGACGCGCGGGCGGCGGGTGTCGCCTGATGCCTTCTTCGAAGTTTCGGTCACCTCAGCCCTCCTCCAAGGCGGCGAAACCACTGATCTCGCGTCCCCGGCCTTACCGGATGCGGATGATTTGCGCCAGCGGTCCCTGGTCAGAGCATGTAGCTCAATTATCATACCAGATCAATTGACGAGTATGATAAAAAGAATTAGAGACTCTGCATCCGGGCTGAGCGCCCGGCCATCGCTGGGAGGTAATCATGCGACTTCTGAAGACCGCGCTCGTCGCGGGCGCGCTTGCCGTGCTGTCCGTCACGACCATCGCTGCATATGCTCAGGACACCAAGATAGGTTTTATCGTCAAACAGCCCGAGGAGCCGTGGTTCCAGGACGAATGGAAGTTCGCCGACCAGGCCGCCAAGGAGAAGGGTTTTACCCTGGTCAAGATCGGCGCCGAGGACGGTGAGAAGCTGATGTCGGCGATCGACAATCTCGGCGCGCAGGGCGCGCAAGGCTTCATCGTCTGCACGCCTGATGTGAAGCTCGGCCCCGGCATCGTCGCCAAGGCCGCCGCCAACAATCTCAAGCTGATGACGGTTGATGACCGTCTGGTCGGCGCAGACGGGAAGGCGCTGGAAGACGTGCCGCATATGGGCATTTCGGCGACCAAGATCGGCGAGGCCGTCGGCCAGGCGATCGTCGACGAAATGAAGGCGCGCGGCTGGAAGGCCGACGAGGTTGGCGCCATCCGCGTCTCCTATGATCAGTTGCCGACCGCCGTCGACCGGGTCGAAGGCGCCATTTCGGTGCTGAAGGCCAACGGCTTCAAGGCCGAAAACATCTTTGACGCGCCGCAGGCCAAGACCGATACCGAGGCTGCGCTCAATGCGGCGACGGTGGTACTCAACGCCCATGCCGACATCAAGAAGTGGGTCTCCTTCGGCCTCAACGACGAAGCCGTTCTCGGCGCCGTGCGCGCTTCCGAAAGCGTCGGCATCCCGGCCGAAAACGTGATTGGCGTCGGCATTGGCGGCGCGGATTCGGCGATCAACGAGTTCAAGAAGCCGACCGCCACCGGCTTCGTCGGCACGGTGATCATCTCGCCGAAGCGTCACGGCTACGAGACTGCGCTCAACATGTATGACTGGGTCGCCAACAACAAGGAACCCGAGAAGCTCATCCTGACCGCCGGTGCGCTGGCCAAGCGCGACGACTACCAGACGGTCCGCAAGGGTCTCGGCATCGAATAATCCTCCCTGTACAAACAGGCGGCGGCTCATAGCCGCCGCCTGTTTGGCATGGCAAAAGGATAGGCGCCCCATGTCCCTTCTCGACTTCTCGGAAATCACCAAGACCTATCCGGGCGTCAAGGCGCTGTCCGGCGTCTCGTTCAGCGTCGACAAGGGCGCCGTGCATGGCTTGATGGGCGAGAACGGCGCCGGCAAATCCACGCTGATCAAGATCCTGTCGGGCGACCAGCATGCCGATGACGGCGCAATCAGCATCGACGGCGAGGTCCAGGCCTATTCATCGACGAGGGATGCCTTCGACAATGGCGTCATCGTCATCCACCAGGAACTGCAGCTGGTTCCTGAGCTCACTGTTGCCGAAAACCTCAGCCTCGGCCGCTTCCCCGCCAACGCCGGCATCATCGCCCGTGCCAGGATGCTGGACGATGTTGGCGCCAAGCTGAAATCGGCGGGCATCGACATCGACATCAGCCGCAAGGTCAAGACGCTGTCGATCGGCGAGCGCCAGATGGTCGAGATCGCCAAGGCGATCATGCTCGACGCGCGCGTCATCGCTCTGGACGAGCCGACCTCGTCATTGTCGTCGCGCGAAAGCGAAATCCTGTTTGCCCTGATCGACCGCCTGCGCGGCGAGGGCAAGGTCATCATCTATGTATCGCACCGGCTGGACGAAGTGTTCCGCCTCTGCGACAGCCTGACCGTGCTGCGCGACGGCAAGCTCGCGGCGCACCATGCGTCGCTGAAAAACGTCACACGCGACCAGGTCGTCGCCGAAATGGTCGGCCGCGAAATCTCCGATATCTGGGGGTTTCGCCCACGCCCGGCCGGCGATGTCCGGCTGAAGGTCGACGCTGTTTGCGGAGTAAAACTGACGACGCCCGCCAGCTTCGAGGCGAGGGCGGGCGAGATCGTCGGCTTCTTCGGCCTGATCGGCGCGGGGCGCTCGGAACTGATGCGGCTGGTGTTCGGCGCCGACCCGCGCTCAGGTGGCACCATTACCGTTGATGGCAAGGTCGTGCATGCCACCGATCCGCATGACGCGATCCGCGCCGGGATCGTTTTGTGCTCGGAAGACCGCAAGCATGACGGCATCATCCAGGGCCGCTCGATCGAGGAGAACATCAACATCTCGTCGCGGCGTCATCACACACGCTTCGGAATCTTGAACCGCGCTAACGAGATCGCCACCGCCGAGACCTTCATCAAGAAGCTCAAGGTGCGCACGCCGTCGCGCAAGCAGGACATCATCAACCTCTCCGGTGGCAACCAGCAGAAGGTCATTCTCGGCCGCTGGCTGTCGGAGCAGGGCGTGCGCGTGCTTATCGTCGACGAGCCGACACGCGGTATCGATGTCGGCGCCAAAGCGGAAATCTACGAACTGCTCTACCAGCTTGCCGAAGACGGCATGGCGATCGTCGTCGTCTCGTCCGAACTGCCGGAAGTGAT
Source organism: Mesorhizobium sp. M0478 (assembly GCF_040321305.1). Lineage (NCBI taxonomy): Bacteria > Pseudomonadati > Pseudomonadota > Alphaproteobacteria > Hyphomicrobiales > Phyllobacteriaceae > Mesorhizobium > Mesorhizobium sp. M0478. Next base: position 317,673 of record NZ_JAMYRH010000004.1, on the reverse strand, counting down.
GGGCATTTGCGACCGCATCCTGGTGATGTGCGGCGGGCGCATCAGCGCCGAACTCGCGCGCGACCAGTTCGCCGAAAAAGCGATCCTGGCCGCCGCTCTTCCCGATCAGAAAACCCCCGACGCGATCGCATCCTGAGGATCTTTGCCATGACCGATCAGTTGAAGAAGATCCTGCTCGGCGAACAGGGCCTCGTCGTGATCTTCATCGTCGCCTTCGCGCTGGTGTCGCTGCTGGTGCCGAATTTTCTGACCGACCGCAACATGCTCGGCCTGCTGCAATCGGTGGTCACCGTCGGCATCGTCGCCTGCACGATGATGTTCTGCCTCGCCGCGCGCGACTTCGACCTCTCGGTCGGTTCGATCGTTGCTTTCGCCGGCATGGTCGCGGTGATGGCGTCGAACTATACCGGATCGATCATCCTCGGGCTTCTTGCGGCAATCGCCTGCGGCGCCTTCGTCGGCTTCATCAACGGCGTCGTCATCGCCAAGTTCCGCATCAACGCGCTGATCACGACGCTTGCTACCATGCAGATCGTGCGCGGCCTTGCGCTGATCGCATCCGATGGCCGCGCCGTCGGCATCAACAGCCCGGATTTCTACCAACTGGCGCTGTCGAAGCTGTTCGGCATTCCGACGCCGGTCTGGGTCCTGGCCGTGCTGTTCTGCATCTTCGGTTTTGTCCTCAATCGTACCGTGTTCGGCAAGAACACGCTGGCCATCGGCGGTAACCCGGAGGCTTCGCGCCTGGCCGGCGTCAATGTCGACTGGACGCGCATCTGGATCTTTGCGCTGCAAGGCGTGGTTTGCGGCATCGCCGGCATCCTTTTGGCCTCGCGCATCACGTCGGGCCAACCCAATGCGGCGGTGGGGCTTGAACTCTCGGTCATCTCGGCCTGCGTGCTCGGCGGCGTCTCGCTTGCCGGCGGCCGCGCCACCATGTCGGGCGTCATCGTCGGCGTGCTGATCATGGGCATCGCCGAAAACGCCATGAACCTGCTCAACATCCCAGCCTTCTACCAATACATTGTGCGCGGCGTGATCCTGCTGCTTGCCGTTTTGCTCGACAATCTGCGTTCGTCGGCACTGGGCCGGCGCTGATCCGTCTTCCAGTGGAGTGACAGCCATGGCTGAGCGCCTGTCCGGCAAACGCATCTTCCTCACCGGCGCCGCGCAAGGCATCGGGCTTGCCATCGCCGAGGCCTGCCTGGCCGAAGGGGCAAAACTGTTCCTGGTCGATCGCGACGGCGCGCTGCTGGACAAAACGGTCGCCGGCCTTGCCGCACCGCAGGGCCATGTCGGACATACCGCAGCCGACATCAGCGACGGGGCCGCGATTGCCGCTGCCGTCAGCCGGGCGACCGACGCGATCGGGCCGATCAACGCGCTGATCAACAATGCCGGGATGAATGTGTTCTCGACGCCGCTCGAGGCGACCGAGGAGGAGTGGAATCGCAATTTCGATGTCAACGTCAAAGGCGCCTGGAACTGCGCCAAGGCGGTGCTGCCGGCAATGATCGCAAATGGCGGTGGCGCGATCCTCAACATCGCCTCGACGCACAGCTTCACCATCATCCCTCATACCTTCCCCTATCCCGTGGCCAAGCACGCGCTGCTTGGGCTGACCAAGTCGCTGGCGCTGGAATATGCCGGGCAGGGCGTGCGCGTGAACGCGCTGGCGCCCGGTTATGTCGAGACGCAGAAGGCGACCGACTATTGGAACAGTTTTGCCGATCCGGTTGCGGCGCGCGCCAAGACGCTGGCGCTGCATCCCGGCGGCCGCATCGCCTCGGCGCGCGAGATCGCGCTGGCCGCTGTGTTCATGATTTCTGAGGAGTGCCCGTTCATGAACGCGGCGACCCTCGTCGTCGATGGCGGGCTCAGCCAGCTACAGCATCCCGCCTGAACGCTGGAGAGGCTCTATTTCTACCGCATCGACCGCCGGCCTAATGGAGCAAGCAGTCGCGATCAGAAACGCTCGCGATAGGCGCGCGGATTGGTGCCCAGCACGCGCAGAAAGCCGCGCCGCATGGTTTCTTCCGAGCCGAAACCGCAGCGGCGGGCCGTCTGGTTGACGGGCTGGCCCCGCTCCAGCATCCGCCGCGCCGCCTCGATCCGGATCTCCTCGATCGCGCGGGCAGGTGTCCGGCCGGTGGCCTCGCGATAGCGCCGCGAGAAGCTGCGCGGGCTCATATTGGCGTGGTCGGCCAACTGCGTGAGCGACAGGTCACCGGCCAGATTTTCGAGGATCCAGCCATGCAGCCGGTCGAAGCGCCCGTCGCCTTGCTGCAGCTTGAGGGTCTGGCTGAATTGCGCCTGGCCACCGGGACGTTTCAGGAAGACCACCAACTCGCGCGCCACGCCGAGCGCCGTGTGCCGGCCAAGGTCGGCCTCGACAAGGGAGAGGGCGAGATCGATCCCCGCCGTTACGCCGGCGGATGTCCAGACATTGCCGTCGCGGATGAAGATCGGATCGGGTTCGAGGCGGACCGCGGGAAAGCGCCGGGCGAACTCCGCGCAGCGTCCCCAATGGGTCACCGCGCGGCGGCCGTCGAGCAGGCCAGCCGTCGCCAGCAGCATGGCGCCGCTGCAGACGGAAGCGCTTCGCGTGGCATCGCGCGAGCGGCTGGCAATCCATTCGACCAGCTGGGCATCGTCGCAGGCCGCGTTGACGCCCCATCCGCCGGGGACAAGCAGCGTGTCGATCTCACCTCCGTGGGTTGGCAGCGCCGTGGCTTCCAGCACCAGACCGGCCGAGGTCCTTATCCGGGGCGAGGCGGCGACGACCACGACCTCGTAGGGGGCCGGCTCGCCCGCCTGCCGCTTGAAGTCGTTGGCGCTGGCAAAGACCTGGAGCGGTCCGCTGACGTCGAGGAGCTGGATGTCGGGATAGGCAAGCACTTCGATACGGCGCATCGGGTTTTGGCCTGAAACGAGGGGTGAATGGCAATCGTGCCAAACCATGATGCCGTAGATTGCCCGAAGTCAACCCACGGAGATTTCCATGCCCCTTCGTTTCGGCATCCTCGTATTCCCCGACGTCCAACAACTCGACCTCACCGGCCCATACGAAGTCCTGGCATCGGCCAAGGATGCCGAGGTGGAACTGATCTGGAAGGATCGCAACCCGGTGACGTCATCGACGCGCCTCTCGCTGACGCCAACCGCGACCTTTGACGATTGCCGGCCCCTCGACGCGCTGTGCATTCCTGGCGGGGGCGGGGTCAACGCGCTGCTGGAGGACCAGACAGTCCTCGATTTCGTGTGGGAGCGCGCGGGGCAGGTGCGCTACATCACCACCGTTTGCAGCGGTGCCCTGGTGCTTGGGGCGGCCGGACTGCTGAGGGGCAAGCGCGCGACCACGCACTGGTATGCGCATGATTTCCTTGAGGAGTTCGGAGCGATCCCGGTCGACGAGCGTATCGTCGAAGACGGCAAGCTCATCACCGCCGGCGGCGTCACTTCGGGGATCGACTTCGGCCTGGCGCTGGTTGCGAGGCTGCTTGGACAGGAGGAGGCCGAGATCGTGCAGCTCTCGCTCGAATACGCCCCGGCTCCTCCCTTTCGGTCCGGCACGCCCGCCGAGGCTTCGCCGGCCGTGCTGGCGCAGGCAAAGGAGCGGCTCGCGGGTTCAAGGCGGGTTCGCGAGGAAATGTTCGCTCGCTGGCGCGAGGCTCGCGCCGCCGCTGCGCCGGCGCGCATCCACGGCTGAAGCAGCAGGGCCGAAGGTGCATCCCCTGGCCCTTCGGCCTTGCTGCGTTTCCACTGTTGACAGGTCCCTTCGTCTGTGCAGAAATTGGTTGGACCATTGAACCACTTCGGTAATAGCCCCGGTGACCGAATTCAGCCTTCCGCCGATCCAGACGACGGCCCGCGACGACGCGGTGCTGAAGGCGTTGGCCGGCTTCGTCATGCGCGAGAAGCTGGAACCCGGTGAGAGGCTGCCGACCGAACGCATCCTCGCTGAGCGTCTGAAGGTCAGCCGCAACACGGTGCGCGAGGCGCTGACGCGCTGGGAAGGGCTTGGCCTGGTCGAGCGCCGGCAGGGCTCGGGCACCTATCTCAAGGCCGCCGTCTCGCTCGACATGCTGCACATGCCGCTGACGCTTGCCGGCGGCAATGATTTCACCGGCCTGATGCGCACGCTGGAAATCCGCCGCGCGCTGGAAGCGGAAGCCGCCGCCCTTTGCGCCATTCGTGCCGACAAGGACGACCTCGCCGAGATCGAGCGCAAGCTCGACATCATGGAGGAAGAGTTTCTCAGCCGCGCCGGCATGTCGTCGGAAGAGGACTGGGAATTCCATCAGGCGATCTACCGCGCCTGCGGCAATCCGCTGTTCGAGCAGATTATCGCCGCCATGCACGAACTGTTCCACCGCTTCTGGGAACATCCGCTCGGCGTGCGCGATTTCGGCCACGCAAGCTTTCCCTACCACCGCACCATGTTCGACTGCATCGCCGCGAACGATCCGGAAGGCGCCCGGGCCGAAGCGCTGAAGCTGATCGCCACGGTCGAGGACGATTTGAAGCGCGGCGCCGCCAACCTCAAACTTTCGGTCCGCACATGAACGAGCACAGCTTCGACCCAGGCATTTCCGGCAGCGACTATCTCGCCGAGGCGGCGACGCTTCTGGCGCATGACGACCCGTTCCCCGGCAATGCGGTGGTGCCGCCGATCTACCAGACCTCGCTGTTCACCTTCGCCAGCTATGCCGACATGGCCGACACCTTTGCCGGGCGCAGGAAACAGCCGATCTATTCGCGCGGCGACAATCCGACGGTGATGGAATTCGAGTCGCGCGTCGCAGCGCTTGAAGGTGCTGAAGCCGCACGTGGTTTTTCGAGCGGCATGGCTGCGATCAGCGCGACGTTGCTGGCTTTCGTCGGCGCAGGCGAACGCATCCTTGCGGTGCGCAATTGCTATGGCGACGCCTACCGACTGTTCGAGCGGCTGTTTCCGCGCCTGCATATCAAGGTCGACTATGTCGACGGCTCCGATCCGGATGCGGTGGCCGCGGCACTTCCCGGTGCGAAACTGCTCTACCTGGAAAGCCCGACCTCGATGATGTTCGAGCTGCAGGATCTCGAACATCTGACGCGGCTGGCGAAAGAGCAGGGCATCGTCACCACAATCGACAATTCCTGGGCGACGCCGGTGTTCCAGAAGCCGATCCTGCACGGCGTGGATCTGGTGCTGCATTCCGCCTCGAAATATCTCGGCGGTCACAGCGATACTGTCGCCGGCGTGGTGGCCGGCTCGGCCGCCCACATCAAGCATATCAACGACCAGACCTATTCGCAGCTCGGCGCCAAGCTGTCGCCTTTCGAGGGCTGGCTGCTGTTGCGCGGCCTGCGCACGCTGCCGCTGAGACTGCCGCATCACATGAAGAGCGGGCTCATCATCGCCGAGCGCTTGAAGGCGCATGACAAGGTCGAGCGGGTCAATCATCCCGCCTATTCCAACCATCCCGGCAAGAAGACGCTTGCCGGCTATGCCGGGCTGTTCTCCTTCGAGGTGACGGAGGATGTCGACATTCCCGCTTTCGTCGATGCGCTGAAATTTTTCCGCATCGGCGTCAGCTGGGGTGGTCATGAAAGCCTGGTCGTGCCGGCAAAGGCCTCGCTCGAGCAGACGCCGGGTCTCAATTCGATGGCGCGCTTCGGCGTCAGCCCCCGAACCATCCGCTTCAATGTCGGATTGGAAAGCGTCGAAGACCTCTGGGCCGACATCGGCCAGGCCTTCGACAAAGCAAAAAAATGACTGGGTTCAAAATGGGAGTTCTGAACATGAAACGACTGAGCATCATGCTTGCCACCGCTGCCGGCCTGGCGATGTCCGCCAGCGGCGCATTGGCCGACACCACCCTCAAGCTGGTCGAGGTCATCACCAGCCCGCAGCGCACCGAATTCCTGAAGAAGCAGATCGCCGAGTTCGAGGCCGCCAATGCCGGCGTCAAGGTCGAGGTGGTCTCGCTGCCCTGGGGCCAGGCGTTCGAGAAATTCCTCACCATGGTGCAGGCCGGCGATACGCCCGACATCGTCGAGATGCCGGAGCGCTGGATGGGCCTCTACGCCACCAACGGCCAGCTCGAGGATCTCGGTCCCTACATGGCCAAATGGGATGATGCCAAAACGCTCGGCGACCGCGCCAAGCAGTTCGGCTCGACCGTCAACAACACCCAGTTCATGATCCCGTACGGCTACTATGTGAATGCGCTGTTCTGGAACAAGAAGCTGTTCAAGGAGGCCGGTCTCGACGGCCCGCCGGCGACACTCGACGACTTCATCGCCGACTCCAAGAAGATCTCCGCCATTCCAGGCAAGTACGGCTATTGCCTGCGTGGTGGGCCGGGCGCCTTCAACGGCATGCACATGTTCATGAACATCGCCGCCGGCAAGGGCGGCTACTTCAACGAGGACGGCACCTCGACCATCAACGAGGAGGGCTCGGTCAAGGGCCTGCAGATGCTGGCCGACATGTACAAGGACGGGCTGGCGCCCAAGGATGCGGTGAGCTGGGGCTTTAACGAGACCGTCACCGGCTTCTATTCCGGCACCTGCGCCATGCTCAACCAGGATCCGGATGCGCTGATCGGCATTGCCGACAAGATGAGTGCCGACGATTTTGCCGTGGCGCCGCTGCCTGTGGGGCCAAGCGGCAAATCCTATCCGACGCTGGGCTATGCCGGCTGGGCGATGTTCGCCAATTCGCAGCACAAGGACGATGCCTGGAAGCTGATGGCGACGCTGTTGTCGCCCAAGGACAATCTCGAATGGGCCAAGGAAGTCGGCGTCGTGCCGATCCACAATGGCGCCGACCAGGATGCCCACTTCAAGACCGAGCAGTTCAAAGGCTGGTTCACCGAACTCAGCGACACTTCCAAATATGAAATGGTGACGCCGCCGACACATCTGGAGAACCTCGGCAATTTCGTCGACCAGGTGGCGATCAAGAATTTCCAGGAAGTGCTGCTCGGCCAGAAGTCGGCCAAGGACGTTGCCGATCAATGGGCCGCGTTCCTGACCAAGGAACAGCAGGACTGGCTGGCCAAGAACAAGAAGTAGTTCTTCCACCTTCTCCCCGTTTACGGGGAGAAGGTGGCCCGAATGCATGTCGCCCAAAAGTGCGTAGCGGTTTTGGGACAACGACATGCACAGACAGGCCCGGATGAGGGGCAGCGCGAGCACCCCAAGGTTGGCGCCGCCCCTCATCTGCCTGCCCGTCCTCCGCAGCAGCTGCGCTGCAGCTACGGAGGGTGGACCGGCATCTTCCTCGTGAGCGGGTAGGACGCTTGTCGCCAATCCCGGCGCTCCTCCAGGAGACGATTTAGCACCCAATGACCTACGCCGTGTCCGAAATACGATCCGCAGGCCGGCCGCGAAAGAAGCGGCTGACGCATGCGGCCATCGAGCCCTGGCTTTATCTTTCGCCGGCAATCGTTCTGCTGGTCGTGGTGCTGCTGGTGCCGCTGATCATCGGCATCAGCTATTCGTTCCGGAAGTTCTCCGCCTTCAAATCCGAATATGTCGGTCTAGGCCAGTACCAGGCGATGCTGACCGACCAGGTGCTGGGGCAGGCGCTGGTCAACACGCTGTGGTGGACCGTCGCCAGCCTGTTCTTCCAGTTCTTCCTCGGCCTGGGTCTGGCGTTGCTGCTCGACAAACCGTTTGTCGGGCGCAAGTTCGTGCAGGCGGTGGTGTTCCTGCCCTGGGCGGTGCCATCTTTCCTGTCGGGCCTGACCTGGGCGTGGTTGTTCAATCCGATCATCGGACCACTGCCGCATTGGCTTTTCACGCTCGGGCTGAAGGCCGAGCCGACCAATGTGCTGTCCGATCCGGCCACCGCCATGTGGGGGCCGATCATCGCCAACATCTGGTTCGGCATTCCGTTCTTCGCCATCACGCTGCTGGCGGCGCTGAAGTCGATCCCGTCGGAACTGCATGAGGCGGCCGCAATCGACGGCGCTTCGCCTTGGCAGCGCTTCACCAAGGTGACGCTGCCGTTCCTGGCGCCGACCATCGTCATCACCGTCATGCTGCGTACGATCTGGATCGCGACCTTCGCCGATCTGATCTTCGTCATGACCGAGGGCGGGCCGGCCGGCTCGACCAGCACGGTGCCGGTCTACATCTATGTCAGCGCCTTCAAGTCGCTGGACAAGGGCTATGCCTCCGCGGTGGCGGTGCTGCTACTGGTACTGCTCATCGCCTATGCGATCGCGCTGATCGCCATCCGCCGGTTGCTGGTGAGGCACGTCTGATGATTGCCGGACGCTCTACCTCCTCGCGCATCTTCAGCGGCGTCGGCCTCTACGCGGCGATTGCCGCCTATATGATCTTCGCCCTGTTCCCGATCTTCTGGACGCTGAAGATTTCGGTGACGCCGGAGCGGCTGCTCTATTCCGAGGGCATCACGCTGTGGCCGTCGCAGACGACCTTCCGCAACTTCATCACTGTCCTGGAAGCCTCTGACTTCCCCCGCTATTTCCTCAACAGCGTTATCGTCTCGGTGTCGACGGCGGCCCTGGTGACAGTCATCGCCACGCTCGCCGGCTACGCCATGTCGCGCTTCACCTTTCGCGGCAAGGCAACGCTGGCGATCATGCTTTTGCTGACGCAAACCTTCCCGCTGGTGATGGTCATTCCGCCGATCTACCGCGTCATGGGCGAGCTTGGCCTGACCAACAGTCTGGTTGGTCTGATCATCATCTACACCGCCTTCAACACCGCCTTCGCCACCTTTCTGATGCAGTCCTTCTTCGACGGCATTCCGAAGGATCTGGAGGAAGCGGCGATGATCGACGGCTGCACCCGGGCGCAGGCGATGCGCAAGGTGATCGTGCCGCTGACCTTGCCCGGCATGGGCGCCACGCTCGGCTTCGTCTTCACCGCCGCCTGGAGCGAATTGCTGTTCGCGCTGATGCTGATCTCCAGCGACGACCAGAAGACCTTTGCCGTCGGCCTGCTCACCTATATCGGCAAGTTCGCCGTGGACTGGGGGCAGATGATGGCGGCGTCGATCCTGGCGCTGATCCCGGTCTGCATCTTCTTCGCCTTCCTGCAACGCTATCTCGTCACCGGCCTCACCGCCGGCGCGGTCAAAGGATAATCGATGGCTTCCGTCACGCTGCAAAACGTCGAGAAGGACTACGGTTCGCTGCGCATCCTGCACGGCGTCGACCTCGAAATCGCCGATGGCGAGTTCGTCGTTCTGGTCGGCCCGTCCGGCTGCGGCAAGTCGACCCTTTTGCGCATGATTGCCGGGCTGGAGGAAGTGTCGGGCGGCGAGATCCATATCGGCGATCGGCTGGTCAACGATGTCGCGCCGAAGGACCGCGATATTGCCATGGTTTTCCAGTCCTACGCGCTCTATCCGCACATGGACGTGTCGTCGAACATGGGCTTCAGCCTGCTTTTGAAGAAGGCGGAGAAGACGACGATCGACGGCAGGGTAGGGGCGGCGGCCAAGCGCCTCGGCCTCGACAGTTTCCTCGGACGTCTGCCCAGGCAACTGTCCGGCGGCCAGCGCCAGCGCGTCGCCATGGGCCGCGCCATCGTGCGCGATCCCAAAGTGTTCCTGTTCGACGAACCGCTCAGCAATCTCGACGCCAAATTGCGCGTCCATATGCGCGCCGAGATCAAGGCGCTGCACCAGCAGCTCAAGACCACATCGGTCTATGTCACCCACGACCAGATCGAAGCCATGACTATGGCCGACCGCATCGTCGTCATGCATGACGGTTACGTCCAGCAGGTCGGCCATCCGCTCGAACTCTACGATCGGCCGATCAACACTTTTGTGGCCGGCTTCATCGGCTCGCCCGGCATGAATTTCTTTCCGGCGACAGTCGCCAAGGGCGGAAAGGTGGATGCGGTGCTGGCCGACGGCCAGAAGCTGAGATTGCCTGATGGCTTGCCATCGAAGGATGGCGATGTGCTCACCGTCGGGCTACGGCCGGAGCACATCCAGCTTGCCGACGATGGTCCGCTCAAGGCAGAAGTCGAGGTGGTCGAGCCGCTCGGCCTGTCGACGCAGTTCTATGTCCGGCTCGCCAACCAGCTGGTTTGTGTCTTCGTCATGGGACGCAGCACTATCCGACCGCGCGATACGGTGCGGCTGTCTGCCGATCCGGCGGCGCTGCATCTGTTCGATCCCGCAAGCGGCAACCGCATCGGGTAATCCTATCGAAGGCTGCCCAGGCTGGCATACATGCCGGTGGTACGGAACTGCGTCGGGTTGATGCCGTAGAGCCGGCGGAAGACTTTCGAGAAATAGTTGGCGTCCTCGAAGCCGCACAGGATGGCGACCTCCTTGACCGGCAGGAAATCGGCTTTGGTTAGCAGCTTCGCCGCCCGCTGCAGCCGCTGCTGCAGCACGAACTCGGCCGGCGGAACGCCTTCGCTCTCGGCGAAGCAGCGCGAGAAATGGGCGCGGCTGAGGCCGCTGATCTGGACGAGCTCGGCCACGGGCAACGGCTTGTCGAGATTGGCGTTGATATGATCGATGACCGGCTGCATGACGCTCTGTTTCTCAGTGAAGGCGTGCGAGCCGAAGACATCGTCGTAAAGCGCCATCGCCGCCTCATAGGCGATTGCCGAAGCAGCGCCAGGCGAAGCGCCGCCCTTGATCAGGCGCAGGCTGCAATCGGCGAGATGATCGATCGTCTCCGGCTGCAGCCGAAACACCGGGCCGGAGACGCTGAGTATGGATTTGTGGACGCGCAGCGCCTCCTCGCCATTCATCGAGATCCAGAAATATTCCCAGCGGTCGCCCTTCTCCAGCCAGTAGCGATGGTTGTGTGGCACCAGCACCAGCAGCGTGTCGTTGGCCTGCAGGCGGTAGTTGCGGTTCTCGTAGCGCAGCTGGCCGGTGCCGCTGATCGTGTGCTGCAGCACGGTGAACGGTGTCTGGCCGCGCTTGCGCCCATCCCAGTCATAGGTCACGCCCTCGCGTACTTCATAGCCGGTGCTGGTTGGCATGGCATGCAGGCGCTGGCGGCCGCGCGGCAGCGAGATGGTGCGCATCAACTGTCCGTTGGCGATCAGATCATGCAGCACAAAATTACCCTCGAAAGCATAATCGTTCTCTGGCCGCGCCCTGGAATAACGGCATAATCCAAATCCTGAGAACGCGAAAGACCCGCGGTCGAGGAGCGGGCGGGGAGGAGAACGAGCCGGAATTCCGGCTCGAATGGCATGCGCGCCGAGGCGAGCCGCCATTCCCTTTCCTGTTGCTCCTTACCCGGCATTTCGAATGCATCGAGGTGAGGTGATGAGTTTCAAAATCGCTATTATCGGCGCCGGCAGCGTCGGCTTCACCAAGAAACTGTTCACCGATATTTTGTGCGTCCCGGAATTCAGCGACATCGAATTCGCGCTGACCGATCTCAGCGAACACAATCTGCAAATGATCAAGGCGATCCTCGACCGCATCGTCGAGGCCAACAAGCTGCCGACCAGGGTGACGGCGACGACCGACCGCCGCAAGGCGCTGGAAGGCGCGCGCTACGTCATCAGCTGCGTGCGGGTGGGCGGGCTCGAAGCCTATGCCGACGATATCCGCATTCCCTTGAAATACGGCATCGACCAGTGCGTCGGTGACACGATTTGCGCCGGGGGCATCCTCTACGGCCAGCGCAACATCCCGGTCATCCTCGACTTCTGCGAGGATATATTGGAGGTCGCCGAGCCAGGCGCCAAATTCCTCAACTATGCCAACCCGATGGCGATGAACACCTGGGCGGCGATCGAATATGGCAAGGTCGATACGGTCGGCCTCTGCCACGGTGTCCAGCACGGCGCCGAACAGATCGCCGAAGTGCTCGGCGCCAAGTCGCACAGCGAACTCGATTATGTCTGCTCCGGTATCAACCACCAGACCTGGTTCATCGATTTGCGGCTCAACGGCCGCAAGATCGGCAAGGACGAACTGGTGGCTGCCTTCGAGGCGCATCCGGTCTATTCGCAGCAGGAAAAGCTGCGCATCGACGTGCTGAAGCGCTTCGGCGTCTACTCCACCGAAAGCAACGGTCATCTCTCCGAATATCTGCCCTGGTATCGCAAGCGGCCGGACGAAATCACCCGCTGGATCGACATGTCCGACTGGATCCATGGCGAGACCGGCGGCTATCTTCGCTACTCCACGGAAACCCGCAACTGGTTCGAGACGGAATATCCGCAATTCCTCGAAGCGGCGTCGAAGCCGCTCGACGTCTCGAAGCGCTCGAACGAGCATGCCAGCCATATTCTCGAAGCGCTGGAGACGAACCGCGTCTATCGCGGCCACTTCAACGTCAAGAACACCGGCATCATCACCAATCTGCCGCAGGACGCGATCATCGAATCACCCGGTTTCGTCGATCGCTTCGGCATCAACATGGCGTCAGGCATCACGCTGCCGGAAGCCTGCGCGGCCACCTGCATGGCTTCGATCAACGTTCAGCGCATGTCGGTGCATGCGGCTGTTACGGGCGACATTGACCTGCTCAAGCTCGCGGTGCTGCACGATCCGCTGGTGGGTGCGGTGTCGACGCCGGAAGAGGTCTGGCAGATGGTCGACGAGATGGTCGTCGCCCAGGCGCGTTGGCTGCCGCAATACGCCGATGCCGTGCCGGCCGCCAAGGAGCGGCTTTCGAAATCGATGGTGAAAACCCGCGACTGGGCGGGTGCGGCGCGGCGCAAAGTGCGCTCGATCGAGGAACTGCGCGCCGAAAAAACGGCTCTGAAACAGGCCGGCTGAGAATGCTGGCAGGCGGACAGCGGGAGGCCGGTTCGCCAATCAGCCGTCATGAATAGATGCGGGCAGCAGCAGACGTCGAAACATCTGGGAGGAACACAATGAGGAACTTTCGTGGAATTGGCATTCTCGCCGGGCGAAGAATTGGCATTCTCGCCGGGCGAAGAATTGGCATCCTCGCCGGGCTGGCGCTGAGCGTCTCGGCATCGGCGCTTGGCAGTGCATACGCGTCCGAGCCGACCACGCCGCCGGCGCCGGCGGCGTTTCCCGCCGAGGGCAAGATCAAATACGTCGCCCGCGATTCCATCCTGGAGTTCAAGGCGCTGCCCGAATATCACGAGCCCGAGTGGGTCACCGAGAAATACGTCAAGACTGGCAAGCTGCCGCCGGTCAAGGATCGCCTGCCGAAGGAGCCGCTGGTGTTCAAGACCGGCAACATGCCGGACGGCATCGGCGTTTATGGCGACACCATGCGCCACGTCATTGGCGGCCGGCCGGAAGGCTGGAATTATGGCGCCGGCCAGACCCAAGGATGGGGCGGCATCGACATCGGCCTTTCGGAATGCCTGACGCGCACCGCGCCTTTGTTCCAGGTCGAGGCCAAGGACACCGAGCCGCTGCCCAACCTCGCCAGGAGCTGGGACTGGTCGAAGGATGGCCACACGCTGACCATGCACCTGGTCGAAGGCGCCAAATGGTCTGACGGCGTTGCCTTCAATGCCGACGATGTCATGTTCTACTGGGACGATGAGGTCGTCGACCCCAATGTCTCGCCGTTGAACGGCGCCACAGCGGAAACCTTCGGTGTCGGCACGACGCTGAAGAAGGTCGACGATTACACCGTCGAGTGGACCTTCAAGGACGCTTTCCCCAAACAGTATCTCTACGCCATGGCCTATGGCACCTTCTGCCCCGGCCCAGCGCATATCCTCAAGCCGCAGCATCCGAAGTACTCGAAGAATACCTACGAGCAGTTCAAGAACGCGTTCCCGCCGGAATATATGAACATTCCGGTGATGGGCGCCTGGGTGCCGGTGGAGTATAGGCCTGACGACATCATCGTCTTGCGCCGCAATCCCTACTACTGGAAGGTCGACGAGAAGGGCAACCAGCTGCCCTATCTCAACGAACTGCATTACAAGCTGTCGACCTGGGCCGACCGCGACGTGCAGGCGGTGGCAGGGGCCGCCGACTTCTCCAACCTCGAGCAGCCGGAGAATTTCGTCGCTTCGCTGAAGCGAGCGGCGGACAAGGACGCGCCGGCCCGGCTCGCCTTTGGCCCGCGCCTGATCGGCTACAATCTGCGCATGAACTTTTCCGCCAATGGCTGGGGCAATCCCGACGAACGCGGCCAGGCGATCCGCGAGCTCAATCGCAATGAGGACTTCCGCAAGGGCATCACCATGGCGCTCGACCGCAAGGCGCTCGGCGACTCGCTGGTCAAGGGGCCGTTCACCGCCATCTACCCCGGTGGCTTTTCCTCGGGCACCAGCTTCTATGACCGCAACTCGACCGTCTACTATCCCTTCGACATCGAGGGCGCCAAGGCGGAACTGGCCAAGGCTGGTCTCAAGGATACGGATGGCGACGGCTTCGTGAACTTCCCGGCCGGGACCGCCGGCGGCAAGAATGTCGAGATCGTGATGCTGGTCAACAATGACTACGGCACTGACAAGAGCCTCGCCGAAGGCGTCGTCGGCCAGATGGAAAAGCTTGGCATCAGGGTCGTGCTCAACGGCCTCAACGGCACCCAGCGTGATGCCTCGCAATATTCCGGCCGCTTCGACTGGCTGATCAGGCGCAACGAGCAGGAGCTGACTTCCGTCGTGCAGAATACCGTGCAACTCGCGCCCGTCGGACCCAAGACCAGCTGGGATCACCGCGCGCCCGAAAGCGGCGTGGTCGACCTGATGCCGTTCGAAAAGGAGCTTGTCGACATCGTCAACAAGTTCGTCTCCTCGTCAGACAATGACGAGCGCGCCAGCCTGATGAAGACGTTCCAGAAGATCTCGACGGAGCATGTCTACAATATCGGACTGACCGAATATCCCGGCGCCCTGATCATCAACAAGCGCTTCTCCAACATCCCGCAGGGAACGCCGATCTTCATGTTCAACTGGGCCGAGGATTCGATCGTGCGCGAACGCGTCTTCGTCGCCGCCGACAAGCAGCAGAAATACGAACTCTTTCCCGACCAGCTTCCCGGCAAGCCCGGCGACAAGGGTCCGACGAACTGAGTTTCCTCCCCTGGCTGACGCCCGGCCGCGCTGCGCGCGGCCGGGACGGAGTAAGGTCAGCGGCAACAGATTAGATCAAAGGAGGAGAAACGGTCCGATGCTGCGATTCCTGGCCATGCGCATAGCATCGGCGGTCCCGGTCATGGTCATCCTGAGCCTGGTCACCTTTGCCATCATCCAGGCGCCGCCGGGCGACTATGCCGACTATATCCGCTCGCAGCTTATCAACCAGGGCGGGGCGTCTTTTGCCGAAGCCGACGCGCAGGCGCAGGCCTATAGGGTCGAGCACGGCCTCGATAAACCGCTGCCCGTCCAGTACCTGAACTGGGTCGCCGGCATCATCACCCGCGGCGATTTCGGCTACAGCCTCTATTACAACAAGCCGGTCGCCGCCGTGGTCGGCGAGCGGCTGCCGCGCACGCTGCTGCTGGCACTGGTCTGCCATCTGCTGGCGTCGGTGCTCGGCATCACCTTCGGCATCTGGGCGGCGACCAGGCAATACACATGGATCGACTCGGCGCTGTCGGCCATCTCCTTCCTCGGCATGACCGTGCCGCGCTTCCTGATGGCGCTGATCATCGTCTATCTCCTGGTCTTCCAGTTCAACGTGTCGGAGATCGGCAGCTTCTTCTCGCCGCAATATGGCGGCGCGCCGTGGTCGTGGGCGAAATTCGCCGATCTCGTCAAGCATGTCTGGCCGGTGGTGGCGATCGCCACCTTCGGCGGGCTCGCCTACAATATGCGCGTCATGCGCGGCAATCTGCTCGATACGCTGAACGCGCAATATGTCGAGACGGCCAAGGCCAAGGGCCTGACCGGCAGCGCCGTCGTCATGCGCCATGCCGTGCCCAACGCACTGCACCCGCTCATCATGTATCAGGGCGTGGTGCTGCCCTACATGCTGACCGGCGAGATCGAGACGGCGATCATCTTTGCGCTGCCCACGGTCGGTCCCGCCCTCGTCGGCTCGATGGCGGTCGGCGACGTTTATGTCACGGCGACCTTCATGATGGTGCTGTCGGCAACGCTGATCGTCGGCAACATCATCGCCGACATGCTGCTCGCGCTGCTCGATCCGCGCGTACGCCAGTTCAGGGAGAGCTAGATGCTGGCGCGTGACCCATCCCCGCCGCCGCCCCCGGCTGAAGCAACCGCGATTGCGACCCCACGCGGCAATGAGAGCTATATGGCGCTGGTCTGGCGCCGGCTGAGGCGCTCCTGGACCGGCATGGCCGGGCTGATCCTGGTCGTGCTTCTGGTGCTGATGGCGCTGTTTGCCGATTTCTTCGCGCCGATGGACCCCAAGGCGACCGATGTCGCTTTCGCCCCGCCGCAAGTGATGAGTTTTCACGACAGAGACGGGAATTTCGTGCTCCAGCCGCGGGTCTATGCGCTGGCGGATTCTGCAGACCTCGACCCGGTCACCTTCCAGCCGGTCGTCGGGCCGGATTACGAGCATCCGCGCCTGCTCGGCTTCTTCGTCAAGGGCGCCGACTACCGGCTGCTTGGACTGATCCCCGCCAACCGGCATTTCTTCGCTTCGGCCGACGGCCAGCCGGTGCATTTTCTCGGCACCGACAAATTCGGCCGGGATGTGTTGTCGCGCGCCATCCAGGGCTCGCGCGTCTCGCTGATGATCGCGCTGACGGTGGTGTTCATCATCACCGTCATCGGCACCACGGTCGGCATGGTCTCGGGCTATTTCGGCGGCCGCTTCGACGTCTGGATGCAGCGCTTCGTCGAGTTGGTGCTCGCCTTCCCGCAATTGCCGCTCTATCTTGCGCTGACGACGCTGATCCCGGTGACCGCGCCGACCAACGTCTTCCTCGCCTTTGTCATCATCGTCATGTCGGCGCTGGGCTGGGCGCAGATGTCGCGCGAGGTGCGCGGCAAGACGCTGGCACTGGCGCGGATCGACTATGTGCGCGCTGCCATGGCGGTCGGCGCCACCGACATGCGTATCATCATGCAGCACATTTTTCCCAATGTGATGAGCCACGTCATCGTCGCCGTGACGATCGCGATCCCGACGGTGGTACTGCTCGAAGCCTTTCTCGGCTTCCTCGGCTTCGCCGTGAAACCGCCGCTGATCTCATGGGGGCTGATGCTGCAGGACACGGCTACCTATTCGGTCATCGGCACCTATCCGTGGATCCTGTCGCCGGTCGGCTTCGTGCTGATCACCGTCTTTGCCTTCAACGCGCTGGGCGACGGCCTGCGCGATGCCGTCGATCCCTATTGAGGTGGCCGGGATGACCGTAGCGCTCGCAGCCACCTTCGCACCAGCCGTCCGGTTCGACCATGCCGGCCGCCACGACCAACCCATCATCGATGCCCGCAACATCGAGGTCGCCTTCAAGGTCGAGCACGGCGTCGTCGACGCGGTGAAGGATGTCTCGTTCCAGCTCTATCGCGGGGAGACGATCGCCATCGTCGGCGAGTCCGGTTCCGGCAAGTCGGTGACGGCGCGCGCTGTCATGGGGCTCTTGTCAAAGCGGGCCACCGTGTCGCCGAAATCCACCATCGACTATTGCGGGCAGGACATACTGAAATTCCCCGAGAGCGCCCGGCGCAAGTTGCGCGGCAATCGCATCTCGATGATTTTCCAGGAGCCGATGAGTTCGCTCAACCCGATCTATACGGTCGGCAGCCAGATCGTGGAGGCGATCAGGGTGCATCGAAAGGTCAGCCGCAAGCAAGCCTGGGCGCGGGCGCTCGAGCTTTTGCGGCATGTCCAGATCCCCGAGCCGGAAGCGCGCATCAAGCAGTATCCGCACCAGATGTCGGGCGGGCAGCGCCAGCGCGTGATGATCGCCATGGCGCTCGCCAACGACCCCGATGTGCTGATCGCCGACGAGCCGACGACGGCACTCGACGTCACGGTGCAGGCGCAGATCCTCAATTTGATCCGCAATCTGCAAAAAGAACTCAGGATGGCGGTCATCCTGATCACCCACGACCTCACCGTGGTGCGAAAATTCTCCGACTATGTCTATGTCATGCAGCATGGCGAGATGTGCGAGCACAACGTCACCGAGCGGCTGTTCGCCGACCCGCAGCATGCCTATACGAAGCGGCTGCTCGCTTCAGAGCCGCACGGCAAGCCGCAGCCGCTGCCGGAAAACAGCGGCACCATCCTCGAGGCCCGCGACATGCGCGTCTGCTTCATGCTGCGCCATGGCAGCTTCCTGAAGCCGGACTGGCGCGAGCTGGTCGCCGTCGACGATCTCGGCCTGAAGCTTTGCCGCCACGAGACACTAGGGCTGGTTGGCGAATCCGGCTCCGGCAAGACCACCTTCGGTCTCGCCTTGCTCAAGCTCACCGAGGCCAAGCGCGGCGAGGTCAGCTTCGACGGCCAGCCGATCCACGGCCTGTCGCGCGCCGAGATGCGGCCGCTGCGCTCGCGCATGCAGGTCGTTTTTCAGGATCCGTTCTCGTCGCTCAACCCGCGTATGACGATCGGCCAGATCATCGAGGAAGGGCTGGTCGTCAACAGGATCGGCGCGACACGGCGCGAGCGGGTCGGTCGGGTTCGCGACGCCCTGGTCAGCGCCGGCATGCCCGGCGATATCCTGTCGCGGTTCCCGCACGAATTTTCCGGCGGCCAGCGGCAGCGCATCGCCATTGCCCGAGCCATCGCGCTGGAGCCCGAATTCATCCTGCTCGATGAACCGACATCGGCGCTCGACCTTTCGGTGCAGGCGCAGATCATCGACTTGTTGCGCAAGCTGCAGGACGAACGCGGCCTTAGCTATCTCTTCATTTCGCACGACCTCAAGGTGGTGCGCGCGCTCTGCCATCGCGTCATCGTCATGCAGAACGGCAAGATCGTCGAACAGGGACCCGTCGACGAGGTCCTCACCCATCCCAAGACCGCCTACACCGAACGGCTCGTCAGGGCCGCCTTCGACGTGGCGTAGCAAAGTGCCGGAGGTTTAATAGTGGCAAGACATCCCAGGATCACCTTCATTGGCGCGGGTTCGACCGTGTTCATGAAGAACATTGTCGGCGACGTGCTGCAGCGCCCATCGCTGTCAGGCGCGACGATCGCGCTGATGGACATCAATCCGCAGCGGCTGGAAGAGAGCGCCATCGTCGTCAACAAGCTGATCGCGACGCTGGGCGTGAAGGCGAAGGCCGAGACCTATTCCGACCAACGCAAGGCGCTCGCCGGCGCCGACTTCGTCGTCGTCGCCTTCCAGATCGGCGGTTACGAGCCCTGCACCGTCACCGATTTCGAGGTGCCGAAGAAATACGGCCTGCGCCAGACCATTGCCGACACGCTCGGCGTCGGCGGCATCATGCGCGGCCTCCGGACCGTGCCGCATCTGTGGAAGATCTGCGAGGACATGCTGGCCGTCTGCCCCGACGCGATCATGCTGCAATACGTCAACCCGATGGCGATCAACACCTGGGCGATTTCAGAGAAATTTCCTGACATCAAGCAGGTAGGCCTCTGCCACTCGGTGCAAGGCACGGCGATGGAACTGGCGCACGATCTCGACATTCCCTACGACGAGATACGCTACCGCTCGGCCGGCATCAACCACATGGCCTTCTACCTGAAGTTCGAGCACCGGCAGCCGGATGGCTCTTACCGCAACCTCTATCCGGACCTGGTCCGCGCCTATCGCGAGGGCAGGGCGCCGAAGCCGGGCTGGAACCCGCGCTGCCCCAACAAGGTGCGCTACGAGATGCTGACGCGTCTCGGCTATTTCGTCACCGAAAGCTCCGAGCATTTCGCCGAATACACGCCCTATTTCATCAAGGAAGGCCGCCCCGACCTGATCGACAAGTTCGGCATTCCGCTCGACGAATATCCCAAGCGCTGCATCGAACAGATCGAGCGCTGGAAGGGCCAGGCCGAGGCCTATCGCTCGGCCGACCGCATCGAGGTCGAGCAATCGAAGGAATACGCGTCCTCGATCATGAACTCGGTGTGGACCGGGGAGCCTTCGGTGATCTACGGCAATGTCCGCAACAATGGCTGCATCACCTCGCTGCCGGACAATTGCGCCGCCGAGGTGCCGTGTCTAGTGGACGCCTCCGGCATCCAGCCGACCTATATTGGCGAGCTGCCGCCGCAACTCACCGCGTTGATACGCACCAACATCAATGTGCAGGAGCTGACGGTGCAGGCGTTGATGACCGAAAACCGCGAGCACATCTACCACGCGGCGATGATGGACCCGCATACGGCGGCCGAACTCGATCTCGACCAGATCTGGGCGCTGGTCGATGAGTTGCTGGCGACACATGGCGACTGGCTGCCAACCTGGGCGCGTGGGAGCGCCAAGGTCCGGGCCGCCTGAGCGCTGCTGCGGCGGTATCTACTCCACCGTCAGGCCTCCGGTGGCGCCGGCAACCGGTGGCGCAGTTCCTCGACCAGCACGCGCTCGTTCTCCGAATAGTCGATCGGAACGACGACGAGATGGACGCCACCGCCGGCAAAAGCCTGTTCAAGCGTCGATTGTATTTCTGAGACGGCGCCGACCCTGGTTCCCTTGGCGCCATAGGCCTCGGCATATCTGACGAAATCGGGATTGCCGAAGGTCATGCCGAAATCGGGGAACTGGTCGACCGCCTGCTTCCAGCGGATCATGCCGAAAGCATTGTCCTCGATGATCAGCACGACGAGGTTAAGTTTCAGCCTGACGGCGGTTTCCAGTTCCTGGCTGTTCATCATGAAGCCGCCATCCCCGCAGATCGCCATGACGCGGCGGCCGGGATAGAGCATCGCGGCCGTCATCGCCGAGGGCAGGCCGGCGCCCATCGTGGCCAGGGCGTTGTCGAGCAGCAAAGTGTTGGCGACGCGCGTGCGGTAATTGCGCGCAAACCAGATCTTGTACATGCCGTTGTCGAGCGCCAGGATGCCATCGGCCGGCATCACAGCGCGCACATCGTGCACCAAGCGCTGCGGCGTGAAACGGTCTTCGGTGGCGCGGGCGGCAATGCGGCTCAAAATCCCTTCGCGCAGCGGCAGTAGCGCCTGCGCGTTGGGGATCTTGCCCTCGAGGCGGTCGGCAAGCAGCCTGAGCGAAGCGCCGATGTCGCCGACCACTTCGGTCTGCGGGAAATAGACCTGCTCGACATTGGCCGGCTGGTAACCGACATGGATCACCTTCGGTCCCTTGTCGCCCATAATGAAGGGCGGCTTCTCGATCGTGTCGTGGCCGATAGTGATGATGAGGTCGGCCTGTTCGATGGCCTCATGCACATAGTCGCGCTCGGAGAGCGCGGCGGTGCCCATGTAGAGTTCGGTGCCGCCGGGCACCGTGCCCTTGCCCATCTGCGTGGTGAAATAGGGAATGCCGGTCCTGATCACGAACTGGGCGAGGTCGGACGTCGAGCGCGGCCGCGATGCGGCGGCGCCCAGCATCGCCAGAGGACGCTGCGCCTTGATGATCATCTCGGCGGCGCGGTCGAGCGCAAGCGGGCTGGCCAGCGGAAGCTCGACCGGATGCGGCGGGATCAGCGCGACATCGTCGCACTCCTCGGCCGCGATGTCTTCGGGCAGTTCCAGATGCACCGGTCCCGGACGCTCCTCTTCGGCAATCCGAAACGCTTCGCGCACCACGGCGGGAATGGTCTTCGCCGAGATGATCTGGCGTGACAGCTTGGTCAGCGGCTTCATCGCGGCGACGATGTCGACGATCTGGAAGCGGGCCTGGCGCGACGACCGGATGCCCTTCTGCCCGGTGATCATGATCATCGGCATGGCGCCGAGCAGCGCATAGGCGGCACCCGTCGTCAGGTTCAGGGCGCCGGGTCCCAGCGTGGTGATGCACACACCTGGCTTGCCGGTGAGCCTGCCATGGGTGGCGGCCATGAACGCCGCCGCCTGCTCATGACGGGTGAGGATGAGCTGGATCGAGGATTTGCGGATGGATTCGACGACGTCCAGGTTTTCTTCGCCGGGAATGCCGAAGATGCGATCGACGCCCTCATTCTCGAGGGCGGCAACAAGCAGGTCAGAACCTTTGGGCACGAAGCATCTCCTGGGCAAAGCGGCGGCGAACCGCGTCGGGATATGATCAGACATAGTGCTGGCAAAGCCCTAGCGCGAGGCGCGGCCGCCGCCAATATCGCTCTGCCTTACAGATCCTTCCGTTTCCTGAATTGGCCGGGCGAGACGCCGGCGTGGCGGCTGAAGGCGGTGGAGAAGGCGGCTTCCGAGCTGTAGCCGACCGCCTCGGCGACTTGGCCCAGGCTCTTGCCCTCGTGCAGCAGCCGGCTGGCCTGCCGCATGCGGCAGCCGAAGAGATAGGCCATGGGCGCTTCGCCGACGAGATCGCGAAAGCGGGCGGCAAAGGTTGCCCTGGAGAGCCCGACCGCGCGTGCCAGGGTCTCGATCGTCCAGTCGTGGTCATAGGCTTCATGCAGGGTCGCGAGCGCTCTGGCGATCGCGGGGTCCTGCAATCCCCTCAGCCAACCTGGATTGTCCATGCTTTCCAGACCGGAGCGCAAGGCGCGCGTGACGATGGCCCCAGACAGGCGAGCCATGACTACGTCGCTGCCGGGACCTTCGTCGGTCGCTTCCACCAGCAAGGCCTCGACATAGCCACGCAGCCATTTGGGCAGACGGCCATTCGATCCCCGGATGTGAACGATGCGCGGCAGGCCGGCAAGTGCCGGATGGTCGGCGTCGCGAAAGGCGAAGGCGCCGCACAGGATGACGGTCTTTTCGCCTTCGCCGCCGCTGCGAATACGCCCGGCTGCGGTTTGGGTCGCCAGTTCGGCGGCGGGGACGTTCGCGCTTTTGAGCGCGCCGGGCGACCGCAGCACATGCGGATCGGCGCGCGGTGCAATGATCAGGTCGCCGGCATCGAGAGGCTCGACATCTTCCTCACCGAACACCGCCTCGCATCGCCCCTTGATGACGACGTGAATGCCGCGAAGCCCAGCCTGGCTGAACGAGATCGCCCAGGGCGCGGCCAGTTCGAGGCGCCGGTACCCGGCGGCTGCGAAGTGCAATTCGCGCATGAGGGTAGCCAGGAGGTCCACGCTTCGCTCCAGAAACAGACGATCGATATATCAATCCAGACGCTGTCGAATAGCGCGCCGGCCTTACTGGACCTAGCTATGCCCGACAGGCCGCTTGTCGGCGATAACGAAACTCAGGAGTTATTCATGCCGCCAATCGAGCTTTTTGTCGCGCAGCTTTGTCCCTATGCGCACCGTGTCAGGCTCGCCCTTGCCGAGAAAGGCCTGCAGGCGACGGAAATCGAAATCGATCTGCGCAACAAGCCGGCGTGGTTCCTGAAACTCACGCCGACGGGAAAGGTGCCGCTGCTGCGCCATCAGGGGCAATATGTCAGGGAGTCGTCGATCATCTGCGAATATCTCGATGATGCATTCCCCGAACGGCCGATTTTCCCCAGGGATGCTCAGGCCCGCGCTGAGGCGCGCATCTGGATCAGCTTCGCCGACACGCAGCTTTACGCCCGGACGGCAACCATGATGCACAGTTCCGACGCTATGGTTCATAAGCGGATCAAGGCCCAGCTTGCCGACGATCTGCGCTTTGTGGAACAGCATGCCTTCGCCCTGCGAGGGGCGGACGAACGGTTTTTGCTGGGCTCGGAATTCAGCGCCGCCGACATCGCCTTCTATCCCTGGTTCGAACAGCTGTGCGTGCTTGAGAAATATCTGGGCTTCGTCATGCCGACCGAATGCGAGCGCCTGCTGCGGTGGCAGGAAACGGTTGCCGCCAGGGAGGCGGTGCGGACCTGCGCCAGGTCGCCCGGCTTCTACCTGGAATCCTATGGCCCGCTTCTCGCCGCCTGAGACGAGCGGGCAAACGGAAAAAAATTCCTCACTATGGTGCTGCAAGGTCAGTCATTTGCTTCTTGCGGCAGGCGCAAGCCTGTAAATATGCGGTATGAAACCCCGCCGCGAGAGGTGAGAGAAACATGCCCAATCCAACCGTCGTCGGGTTTTCCGGCAATTTCACCAGGCCGTCCAAGACGCGTGGTTTTGTCGACCAGGTTGTCAGGGATATTGCGCGCCAGCATGGCCTGTCGGCGAGCACCTATGACATCGAAGACCTCGGCCCGTCGCTCGGCGCTGCCAAATGGGCGCGCGATCTCGACGGCCAGTCCCGGGCAGTCTTCGACAGCGTCGTCAATGCCGATGTGCTGGTGGTGGGGTCACCGACCTACAAGGGCAGCTACACCGGCCTGTTCAAGCACTTCTTCGACCTCTTCGATCCCGCTTCCTTGCGCGGCAAGCCGGTGGTGCTGCTTGCCACCGGCGGCAACGATCGCCACGCGTTGATCGTCGAGCACCAGTTGCGGCCGTTGTTCGGCTTCTTCGAGGCGCTGACGCTGCCGACAGGGGTCTATGCCACGGACAAGGACTTTTCCGACGGCGTGCTGCGGGCCGAACCCATCCTGAAGCGCGTCGAGCAGGTTGTCGGCGAGGTCGGGCTGGTGCTGGCCAATCGCTCGCCAGCCGGCGTTGCTGCCGGATAGAGCGAGGCGGGCAGGCCGGCTCCGGCTTTGCTCGGAGTGAATAAAAAGGCCCGCCACCGACGCGAATCGTGACGAGCCTCCTTGGAGTAGGCCAGGCCTCCCACAGCCCGATTGCTTTCGAATCAATAGCCCGCCGGCTAGGCCTGGCGGGGCATCGATAGTAGGGTCTGGATCGAATGGGAGCGATCCGGCTGAAAAACGCCAATACCGGTCGAAGGTTCCCGGTCATCCTGAGCGGCGATGACAAAGGGGTTTAGCCCAACTGCGAAATCCATCTCAGGCGGATTTATCGCGACAACTAGTTCCTGTCCGCCGGCTTCGAACGCATCCTTGCTACCGTCTCGCGCTCGGCGCGCTTGGAGCGCAGCGGCGGCAGGCCGCGGTCGATCAGGTCCATGTCCTCCAGCACCATGTCGCCCATGCGCTTGAAGGCGATGTCAAGCGCACCGGCGCGGTGGGCGGAGCGCAGGAAGCCGGGGATCGTTCGGACCGGATGGTCCTGCGCCAGCGGTTCTTCAGGGAAGACATCGCTGGCGGCGACGATGTGGCCGCTTTTCACCGCCGCCATCAGGGCAGGGAAGTCGACGACGCCGGCGCGGCTGAGCAGGATGAAGGCGGCGCCCTTGCGCATACTTGCAAAGGCCTCAGCGCCGAGGAAACCCTGGTTCTCCGAGGTCACCGAAGCGACGACGAAGACGAAATCGCTGGTCGACAGCACCTCGTCCAGCGAGGCCGGCTCGACGCCACTGTCGATCAGGATCGATGGCGGCAGCCAGGGATCGAAGACCTTGGTGCGGGTGCGAAAACCCGACAGCAGTCGGTTGAGCGCACGGCCGAGATCGCCGAAGCCGATGATGCCGACATCGGCGCCGGACAGAAGCCGCGCCGTCAAATTGCCGTCGCCGCCCCACAGCTCTTCGCCTTTGCGGAAGGCGAGGTCGGCATCGACGATGTTGCGGGCGAGGTTGAGCGCCATGGCGAGGCCAAGCTCGGCCACCGGCTCGGCGAAGACGAGGCCGGTGGTGACGACATGGATGCCGCGCGCAAACAGCGTCTCATAGGGCATGTTGTTGATGAGGTTGGTCTCGACATTGAAGACGCAACGCAGCGCCTGCATCCGGTCCAAGGTCTCGGGCGAGATCGGCGGCTGGCCGATAATATAGCGGGCTTCGGCAAGCACGTCGGCGGGCAAGTTCGCCACCCCCTCGGCCGTCGTCTCGACGACGCGGTAATGCGCTTTGAGGCGCGCCAGCTGCGGTGAGGTGAAGATCAGGTCGAGCGTGCGTGGTTCCGGCGCGCTGATGACCAGCGGCAGGGCCTTGTTTGGCATAACGATTCCTCCCCGGCGCGATGCGTATCGCGTATTCTTGCTTGCACTTGTGGTAGTCCCCAAAACCGCTTGCCGCCGTCCGGCGGCATGTGCTTGAGGGGTAAAATACCCACCATTAAACGATTTACAACTCCGGGAGGGGCCGCCGATCGCGCGGCTCGAGCCTTGCCGGGTTTTGATGCGGGAATCCGTTGGCTCGCCAGGCAACCGGCCCTGAGGGCTCCTTCCCTTCTCCCCCTGTCGGAGAAGGTGCAGTCAAAACGGATAGTGCTGCCCCGGATCCTCGATGGTTAGCCAGCGCAGGTCGGTGAACTCGGCAATCGAGGCCTTGCCGCCGAAGCGGCCGTAGCCTGAACCCTTGACGCCGCCGAACGGCATTTGCGCCTCGTCGCCGACGGTCGGGCCATTGATGTGGCAGATGCCAGCTTCGATGCGCGCGGCAACCGCCATGGCACGGCGGATGTCGCGGCTGAACACGGCTGAAGACAGGCCGTATTCGGTATCGTTGGCGACACGTACCGCTTCGTTCTCGCCCTTGACGCGGATCACCGGCTTGACCGGGCCGAAAGATTCTTCCGAATAGGCGCGCATTGCCGGCGTCACGTGGTCGAGCAATGTCGCCTCGACCACGGTTCCGGTGCGCTTGCCGCCGGCCACAAGCCTGGCGCCCTTGGCGACGGCGTCGGCAACCAGTTCTTCCATCTTGTCGGCGGCCTGGCTGCTGATCAGCGAACCGAGCACGACATGGCCGCGCGGGTCGCCGGCCGGCAACTGCGCCGCGCGGACGGCGAGCTTGGCGACGAATTCGTCGGCGACCTTTTCATCAACGACCAGACGCTCGGTCGACATGCAGATCTGGCCCTGATGCATGTAGGCGCCGAAGGTCGCCGCATTGACCGCCGCATCGATGTCGGCATCGTCGAGCACGACCAGCGGCGCCTTGCCGCCGAGTTCGAGCAGCGCCGGCTTCAAGTGACGGCCGGCGAGTTCGGCAATGATTCTGCCGACCTTGGTCGAGCCGGTGAAGTTGACACGCCTGACTGCAGGGTGCGCGACCAGTGCCTCGACGATTGCCGCTGCGTCCTTGGGGTCATTGGTGACGACATTGATGACGCCCTTGGGCAGGCCCGCCTCGACCAGCACCTGGCCGATCAGCCGGTGTGTGCCGGGGCACATTTCGGAGGCTTTCAGCACAACCGTGTTGCCGCAGGCGATCGGCATGGCGATGGCACGGGTACCGAGGATGACCGGCGCATTCCACGGCGCGATGCCGAGGCAGACGCCGGCCGGCTGGCGGATCGCCATGGCCAGCGTGCCGGGCTTGTCGGAGGGAATGACCTCGCCCGAAATCTGCGTCGTCATGGCGGCTGCCTCGCGCAGCATTTTGGCGGCGAGCATGACGTTGAAGCCGGCCCAGGGGCCGGTCGCGCCGGTTTCTTCCATCATCAATTTGGTGAATTCGCCGACCTTGGAGTCCATGACATCGGCCGCCTTGGACAGCAAAGCGCGGCGCTCGCCCGGGCCGGTCTTCGACCACGTCTTGAAAGCGGCAGCAGCGGCTTCGACAGCGGCATTGGCGTCGGCGATGCTGGCTGCGGCAGCGCGGGTCGCCAGCTTGCCGGTGAACGGGTCCATGCGCTCGTAAGAGGCTGAGCCGGAGGCATCCCTTTTGTCGCCGTCGATCAGAAGTCCGATGTCCATTGTTCTCTCCCTCGCTCGCCGTGGAGCGTCTTTTCTATCTATTATCGACCACGATCTGATCCGAACACCGGCTCCCACTTTTCGGGATCATGGTCTAGAAGCCGAGTACCTCGGCATTGATCGATGCTTCAAGCCCACCGTCAACCGGCACATTGACGCCGTTGACCCAGCGTGCGCCGTCCGAGCACAGGAACAGCACGACAGGCGCGATGTCGCCCGAGGTTCCGGCGCGCCCGACCCTGGCGATGTCGCTGTCCACGCGGGCGTCACCCAGCACATTGCGGAACTGTTTGAGGATCGGCGTCTCGACCGGGCCGGGGCTCACTGCATTGACGCGGATGCCGCGGCTCCTGAACAGATCCTGATGTGCGGCGCGCTGCGTCCACAACAGCAGCAGCTCCTTGGAAACGGGATAGCCTTCCTCGTTCTTCACCTGATGGTCGGCGATCATCTTCGCCACATCGGGAAAGCCTTCGATGCCGACCATCGATGCCGCGCGGTTGAGATTGGCGCGCCAGCCATAGCCGGCGATCGAGGCGACGTTGACCACGGCGCCGCCTTCACGAAGTCTTGGTGCGAGGCCTTCCGAGAGCGCGCGCAGGCCGTAGAAGTTGACGGCCAGTGTCGACACCGCACCGGTGTTGCCGGGGAGGCCGGCGACATTGCAGAGCGCATCGATGCGCTGCGGCAGGCGCCCGAGGAGATCGTCGACGCCGGCCTTGAACGAGATGTCGGCCTTGACGAAGAAGCCGACCGGTGCGGCAGGTTCACGCACGTCGACGCCGATCACGTCAGCGCCCAGTTGGCCGGCAAGTTCGGCCGTGCGAGCGCCGATACCAGAGGCGACACCGGTGATGAGGATGGTCTTGCCGAACAGCATGGTCACGCCTTTTCTGGATGCGTTGCGGCCTGTTGCGGCGAGGGCGCCGCGTCGCCATCTGCGGCGTTTGGCGGGAGCCTGACGCGATAGCCGACCGGCAGCAGGCGCAGGCCAAAGCGCTCCTCCAGCGTTCCCCACAGGCCGCGCGGCAGGAAGAGCGAGAACAGCACCGCCGTGGCGCCGAGGCCGATCAGATACCAGACGCCGGTGCCGCCGAACCAGGTCTCGATGAGGAAGAACAGCAGCGCACCCAGAATGGCGCCCTCGAAGGTGCCGATGCCGCCGACCAGCACCATGAAGATCATGTAGGCGGTCCACTGGACGTTGAAGTAGGTTTTCGGCTGGAAGGTGATCGACGTGGCCAACCACAGCGCGCCGGCCATGCCGATGCCGAAGGCGGCGAGCACGAAGAGCAGCCGCTTGGTTCCGGTGACGCGCACGCCGACCGATGCCGCGGCCTCCTCATTGTCCCTGATGGCGCGGATGGCCGCACCCGTGCTGCCACGCAGCAGGCTAAACAGGGTGGCGAGCAGCGCCGTCATCGCGGCCAACGCCAGCCAGTAGATCGTTGCCCGCCTGGAGCCGGCGTCATAGCCGTTGAGCGAGATCAGCGACGTCCCGGTCTCGCCTTGCACCAGCCGGTCGAGATTGACCAGGAGATGGGTGAGCGCCGCGATCACCCACATGCCGATGGCGAACTCGCCGTTCTTCAGCTTCAGCATGAATAGCGACATTGGCCAGGAGATCGCGCCGACAATGATCGCCGAGACAAACAGAGAAGCGAACGGGTTGAGGCCGGCATCGGCCAGGCGGATGGTGAAATAGGCGCCGAGGCCGAAGAACACTTGCTGTCCCACCGAAACCAGCCCGCCGAAGCCGGCCAGCGCGTTCCACATCGCCGCCAGGATCACATAGATGAACAAGGCGGTCATGCGGTCGACGGCGCCGGCCGACAGGAAATGCGGCGCAACAGCGAGCAGCGCGATGATGACGACGACCGCGATCGCCGAGATGCGCGAGGCGGAGGTGCCGCGCTCGATGACGGGGGCGTTTAAAACCGCACTCATGATGCTTTCCTCGCGGGCAGGCGCAGCAGGCCGCGCAGGCCGAGGCCGGAGGTGGAGAGCCGGATGAACAGCACGATCAGGAAGGTGACATGGCCGCCGATCAGAAAACCTTGCGGATGGATCTGCGCGCCGAGGGTCTGGGCGAGCGCCAGCACGATGCCGCCGACCAGCGTGCCCCATAGCGAACCGGCGCCGCCGATCACCGCCGCCTCGAAAGCGAACAGCAATTGAGGTGCGCCGGTATAGGGATCGAAGGTGGCGCGCATGGCGAGGAAGGCGCCGGCCAGCCCAACGGTGACCATGGCGATGGCGGCGGCGAGGGCATTGGCGCGGCGCGCATCGACGCCGACGAGACCGGCCGTGTCGGGATCTTCCGACGTGGCGCGGATCGAGCGGCCAAGCCTGGTGCGGGTGAGGAACAGCTGCAGTCCGCCAAGCAATATGACGGCGGCGGCGAACATGATCACGGCAAGCTTGCCGACATAGATGCTGCCCGGCCATTCCCAGGAATCGTAGGAGAGGCTGCCGATATAGGGCGCCAGCGAACGTGTGTCGGCGCCGAACTGCTCGAACAGCGCATTGTCGATGACGATGGCGAGGCCGAACGTGGTCAGGATCGGCAGGAGCGCGCCGCCGCGGGCGCTGCGCTCGAGCAGGAAGCGCTGCAGCGCCCAGCCGATGGCCGCCATCAGCGGCAGCACGATGAGCAGGCCGACGAAGGGCGAGATATGGAATTGCGAGGCGAGCCACCACAGCGCGTAGGCGGAAAACACGGCCAGGCTGCCATGCGCGAGGTTGATTATGCGCATCACCGAAAACATGAAGGAGAGGCCGCAGGCGATCAGCGCGTAGTAGCCGCCGAGCAGGATGCCCTGGACGATCTGGTTGCTCATGCCGGCACACTCCCGGCGCTTTTCCTGTGCAGGCCGAAATAGGCTTTCGTCACTTCATCGCGGGACATGCCCTTGCTCGGGCTTTCCAGCGCGACGCGTCCTTCGAGCATGCAGATGACCTTGTCCGAGACCGAGAGCGCGCGATTGAGGTCCTGTTCGACCAGGATGATCGTCGTGCCGGAGCTGATCAGCCCTTGCAGCGAAGCGTATACGCGATCGACCACCAGCGGCGACAGGCCGAGCGAGACCTCGTCGAGCAGCAGCAGCTCCGGATTGCTCATCAACGCGCGGCCGATGGCGGTGGCCTGCTGCTCGCCACCGGAGAGATGCCCGGTCTTGGCGTGGCGGCGCGGCTTCAGATTGGGGAACGTGTCGAGCACTCGTTCCACGCTCCAGTCGCCGGGACGGCCGGCGGCCTTGCCAAGCAGGAGGTTCTCCTCGACCGTCATCTGCACGAACAGTTTTCGCCCTTCCGGCACCAGCGCGACGCCCATGCCGACGCGCTTGTGCGAGGGAACGCCGGTGATATCGGCGCCATTCAGCAGCACGCGGCCGGCCGTCGGCTCATGGGCGCCGGCGATCGCCCGCAGCAGCGTCGTCTTGCCGGCGCCGTTGGCGCCGACCAGCGCCAGCGTTTCGCCGCGCTCGATCGTAAAGCTCACACCGCGCACCGCCTGCAACAGGCCATGGCGGACGACCAGATTCTCGATTGCGAGCAGGCTCATTTCGGGCCTCCGCCGAGATAGGCGCGCACGACTTCCGGGTCGGCCATCACCGCTTGCGGCTCGCCATCGGCGATGATCTTGCCGGCGTCCATACAGATCAGCCGCTCTGCCACCTGCAGCAGGATGTGGACGATGTGCTCGATCCAGACGATGCCGATCTTGCGGCGGCGCAATTCCTTGATGGTATCGACAAGTTCGCTCGCCTCGCCATCGGTCAGTCCGCCGCCGATCTCGTCGAGCAGAAGCAGCGTAGGCCTTGCCGCGAGCGCGCGGGCAAGTTCCAGCCGCTTGCGGTCGAGCAGGCCGAGCGTTTCGGCGCGCCGGTTGGCCACGCCCATCATGCCGCACAGTTTCAGCGCCTCCAGCGCCTCTTCATAGGCCTCGTCGCGGGCGAGACCGGCGCCATGCGACGCGGCAACAAAAACGTTCTCGAACGTGGTCATGCCGCTGAACGGCTTGGGCACCTGGTGCGTGCGCACCAGGCCGAGACGACAGCGCGCTGTAGCCGGCATCGCGGTCACATCGCCACCCTTGAAGGCGACCGTGCCGGCGCTCGGCGGGAAGGCGCCTGACAAGATGCTGAGCAGCGTCGTCTTGCCGGCGCCGTTGGGGCCGACGATGCCGACGGCCTCATCGGCATTCATGGCGAAGTCGACATCGTCGAGCACCACCAGCGCGCCGAAGCGTTTCTGGATGCCGGCAGCGCGGAGGATCGCGGCGTTTGCTGAACCGTTCACGATGCGATCCCCGTAACCGACCGTCAGCTGTTATACGGCTGGAGCTTGGCCTCGACCGGAACCTTCGGGTCGGTGGCGTTCTCGGTCACGACGTAGTCGAGCGGGAATTTGCCGCCTTCCTTGGCCGCCACCCATTGCGTGCCGATGATCGGGCCGGGAGAGACATTGGCGACCGGGCCGCTGGTGAAGTCGACCTTGCCGATCATGGTCTCGGTGTTGAGCGTGCTCAGCGCCTGGGCGACGGCCGCCTTGTCCTTGGCGTCGGTGCTTGCCTTCAGCGCCTCGAAGCCGGCGTCGAGCAGCGACATCGAGGCGCCGAGCTGCTGCGTCCACTGCTTGCCGCTGGCGGCCTCATAACCGTCGGCCAGTTCGATCCCCGAAACGCCGGTCAGCGGCGACTTGTAGGGAAAGGCCTTGTGCCAGTAAGCGGCGCTCGAAATCTTGTTGCCGAGATCGCCGAGCGCCTCGATGTCGGACGGGAACAATCCGGTCTTGGCGACCTGGCAGATCTTGATCTGCTTGATCAGGCCTTGCTGTGCAGCCTGACGCCAGAAGGCGGCGAAGTCCGGCGGGATCGGGAAGGAGTTGAAGATCTCGACGCCTTCCTGCTTGAACAGCGCGATCTGCGAGGAATAGTCGGTGGTGCCGGTCTCGTAGGCGCCGGGATCGACGATGGTGAAACCCTGCTTTGCCAGCAACGGCGCCAGATGGGTGCGGATGGCATTGCCGTCGGCGTCGTTGGGATACATGACGCCGACCTTCTTGTTGGTCTCGATCAGGTTCCATTGCGAGATGTAGGTCCGGAAGAACTCGTCGACGCCGAAGCCGAAATGATAGGTCCATTTGAACGGCGAGGGTTCCCCGGGCTTGGCGCCGCGGCCGAAATACCAGGCCTCCCACGGCATGACGGTGGAGAGGCAAGGCACGCCGGCGGCTTCGCAGGCGTCGGCGACCGGGTTGATCACCTCCGGCGTCGACACCGCCAGCATCAGGTCGACGGCCTGGTTGTTGATGAGGTCCTTGGCGAGCTGGCCGGCGCGGGACGGGTCGGATTGCGTGTCCTGGTCGATGATCTCGACACTGTATTTCTTGCCGCCGATGTCGATGCCGTTGGCGAGCGCCTTGCGGGCGAGGTCGAGCACATAGCCGTCGGTCTGGCCGAAGCCGGCGAGCGGCCCGGTGCGCGGGCTGACAAAGCCGACCTTCAGCGTGTCGGCGGCCTGCGCGAAGGCCTGGCCGCGGCTGAGCGCAAGTGCCGCGCCGCCGGCGAGCGATGTGGCGATGAACTGGCGCCGCGAGACGCCGGATTTGCTTGAGGTCATGCTGGTATTCCTCCCTTTCCTGACGGCACCTGGAGGTCACCGCCGGCCTGCTCAAAATCGATGCCGCCCGTTCTTAAGATCGGAGATCGCCCCGGCAGGCCTTGAGGCGGCAGCGGAACGCCGCCAATGCCGATAACGGCACGATTTCGATCCTCCCATCGTCACAGTGCCCTAGGTGTTTGGTTTGGTAAAATGATATTTTGCGGTGTTTCGTTAACCAACAGGTTATGGAAATACGGCTGAAGGCCCGCTCTGCGCCAGATTGGCGAAAGGTACTCAGGCGTTCTGGCTGGCCGCCTCGCGAATGGTCTGCAGCAGGATGGTGAAGGCCGGCGAAGGCGCAGTGTCGGTCCGCATCGTCAGGCCGACGGGCCCTTTGGTTTCCTCGGTGTTGACGGGCAAGGCGACGAAGGCGCCGCTGGAGAGTTCGTTGGCGACGACGCCGGTCGATATGATCCAGACCGCATTGCTTTGGCGCAGGAAGGCACGGCCGAAGGAATCCGAGACGGTCTCGATCTCGGTCGCAGGCGCCGTCATGCCGTTGGTGATGAACAGGCGGTCGACGAACGGGCGGATGACCGACTCCCGCGTCGGCATCAGCACCGGGAATTCATCGAGCCGGGCGAAGATGTCCTGGCCCGGCTGCAGCAGCGGATGGCCGGCCCTCACCACGAACAGCACCGGTTCGGAATAGAGATGCTCGAAGAAGAAGCCGGTCATGTTTTCCGGCGCCGCAAGCCGGCCGACGACGAGATCGAGCGCACCGACGCGCAACTGTTCCAGCAGGACCGCGTTCTCGCCGGTGACGATCTTGATCGCAGCACCGGTATTTTCACTCAGGAACAGGCTTATGGCGCGTGGCATCACCTTGGCCGACACTGTCGGGAGCGCGCCGATGCGGATCGGATGCCGGTTGATGGCGCCGTCCTGGCGGACGGAATCGACGCCGCGCTTCAGTGCCGTGATCGCCGTGCCGGCATGGCCGAGAAAGATTTCGCCAAGCCGCGTCACCCTGATGCCGCGGCCGTCGCGTTCGACGACAGCGATGCCAAGCGCCTCCTCCAATTCGCGCAACGTCTTGGTCACGGCCGGTGGGCTGACATGGAGAAAGTCGGCCGCCCTCGCCACGCTGCCTTGCCGCGCTACCTCAAGGAATGCCTGCAGGTGACGGAACCTTATGCGGCTTTCGGACATGTTCTCATAACCTAGCAGTTAATGAAACGGCGTAAAATATCATTTTACCAAACCAAATGCCTTGTGCAATGTGAACACGGAGGATCGAAATCGTGCCATTCGTCAACATTGGCGGCATCACGCTGCACCATCGCCATATCAAGGCGAAGGGAAATGCGCGGCCGATCGTGTTCATCAATTCGCTGGGCACCGACTTCCGCATCTGGGACGAGGTGTTGTCCGAACTGGGTGGCGAAATGCCTGTGTTGGTCTACGACAAGCGCGGCCATGGCCTGTCCGACATTGGTGGCGTCAGCTCGATCGACGAGCATGTCGATGATCTGTCGGGCCTGATCGATCATTTCGAACTGAACAATGCGGTGCTGTGCGGCCTGTCGGTGGGCGGCCTGATTGCGCAAGGGTTTTATGCCCGGCGCCCCGAAATCGTCGACGGCCTCATCCTGTGCGACACCGCCCACAAGATCGGCACGGCCGACAGCTGGAACACCCGCATCGAAACGGTCGAAAGCAAAGGCATCCAGGCCATCGCCGATGCCGTGCTCAAAATGTGGTTTACGCCTGCCTTCCACGCGGACCGTGTCGCCGAGCTCGACGGCTACTGGAACATGATGACCCGGCAAGCCGTCGCCGGCTATGTCGGCACCTGCGCCGCGGTGCGCGATGCCGATTTCACCGAGGCCGCGCAGGGGATCGCGGTACCCACGCTTTGCGTCGTTGGCGACCAGGACGGCTCGACGCCGCCGGATCTCGTCCGCTGGCTGGCCGATCTGATCCCAGGCGCACATTTCGAAATCATTCGTGACGCCGCGCACATCCCTTGCGTCGAACAGCCCAAGGCGCTGACCACCCTGATCCGCGATTTCGTCGCGGCGCTTCCCCTGAGAAAGCAGACCCATGGATGAACTGCCCAAAAACGAAACCAGATATCAGACCGGGCTGACCGTCAGGCGCTCGGTGCTCGGCGACCCGCATGTTGATCGCAGCGAGGATGCCGTCACCGATTTCGACCGGCCGTTCCAGGAGCTGATCACCGAGGCAGCCTGGGGCACTGTGTGGGCGCGTCCGGGCTTCAGCAGGCGCGAACGCTCGATCGTGACGCTGGCACTGCTGGCCGCCCTTGGCCATGATGAAGAGGTCGCCATGCATGTGCGCGCCACCGCCAACACCGGTGCGTCGCGCGACGATATCTGCGAAGCGTTCCTGCATGTCGCGATCTATGCCGGCGTGCCGGCCGCCAACCGCGCCTTCAGGATCGCCAAGGAGGTGTTTTCGGAAATGGACGGAAGCAGGGCTGGCCATGCCAGCTGATGCCGGCTCGAACCGCAGGCCCGAGAGCGGAGCCTTCTTCCAGCGCGACCGTGGCTGGCATCCGCCGGCGCTGACGCCCGACTACAAGACTTCGGTGCTGCGCTCGCCGCAAAAGGCGCTGCTGGCCTTCGACAACACGGCGTCCGAAATCACCGGTCCGGTGTTCGGCCACGCCATGCTCGGCGAACTCGACAATGACCTGATCCACAACTTCGCCAAGCCCGGCGAGAGCGCAATCGGCGAGCGTATCATCGTCTATGGCCGCGTGCTCGACGAGCGCGGCCAGGGCGTCTCCGGCGCGCTGCTCGAATTCTGGCAGGCCAATGCAGGCGGCCGTTACCGCCACAAGAAGGACGGCTATCTCGCGCCGCTCGATCCGAATTTCGGCGGCTGCGGCCGCACCATCACCGATGCCGATGGCGGCTATGCCTTTCGCACGGTGAAGCCCGGTCCCTATCCCTGGCCGAACGGGCCCAATGACTGGCGGCCATCGCACATCCATTTCTCGGTGTTCGGCCACGGCTTCGCACAGCGGCTGATCACGCAGATGTATTTCGAGGGCGACCCGCTGATCTGGCGGTGCCCGATCGTGCGCGGTATCCGTGACAAGGCGGCCGTTGAGACGCTGGTCGCGGCGCTCGACATGCAGGCGACGATCCCGTTCGACGCGCGCGCCTACAAGTTCGACATCGTGCTGCGCGGGCGCCGCGCCGCGCTGTTCGAAAACCGGCCGGAGGGCAATTGATGGCGCAATCGCTGACCCGGCTGAAGGAGAGCCCGTCGCAGACCGCCGGGCCCTACGTGCATATCGGGCTGACGCCGAATTTCGGTGGTATCGGCGGCGTCTATCCGACAGACCTCGGCGCGACGATGCTCAACGACAAGACCAAGGGCGAGCGCATCGGTTTGCGCATCCGCGTGCTCGACGGCACCGGCACGCCGCTCAGGGATGCCTTGATCGAAATCTGGCAAGCGGATGCCAATGGCTTCTACAATTCGCCGGCCGAATTGCGCGGCGATGCCGATCCGGATTTTCAGGGCTGGGGCCGTCAGCCGACCGACATGGAAACCGGCCTGTGCAGTTTTCAGACGATCAAGCCGGGACGCGTGCCGTATGGCGACGGCCGGCTGATGGCGCCGCATATCAGCCTGTGGATCGTCGCCCGCGGCATCAATATCGGCCTCCACACGCGGCTCTATTTCTCCGACGAGGCCAAGGCCAATGCCGAGGATCCGATCCTGGCCCGCATCGAGCACAAGGTGCGCGTGCCGACGCTGATCGCCGAGCGGCAAGGCGACAACTATATTTTCGACGTCCATCTCCAAGGGGAGAAGGAAACGGTCTTCTTCGACAGCTGACGGTCAGGAAACCAATGACATGACCGTATCGCCCTTCGACCATCCGCTGCTCTCCGGCCTGCTCGGCGACGAGGAGGCGGCTCGGCATTTTTCGGTGGATGCGGAAATCGCCGCCATGCTCGATTTCGAGCGCGCGCTGGCGCAAGCGGAAGCCGAAAGCGGGACTATCGGCACGGATGCCGCCGCGGCGATTGTACCTGTCCTGTTGTCATACAAGCCGGACACCGCGCGGCTGCGGGCCGGTGTGGCGAAGGATGGCGTGATCGTGCCCGAACTGGTGCGCCAGTTGAAGGCAGCGGTCGGGGCGCCGCACGACGCCGGCGTGCATTTCGGCGCAACCAGCCAGGACGTCATCGACACTGGCCTGGTGCTTCGGCTGCGCCGGCTCATTGAACATCTCGACCTGCTGCTGACTGAAAACATTCTGCGGCTGGTGGGGCTGGAAGAACGTTTTGGCAGCCGTGCATTGACAGCGATGACGCGCATGCAGCCGGCGATCCCAATTCAGGCGTCGGACCGCGTGGCGGTGTGGCGCACGCCGCTGCAACGGCATCAGCAGAGACTGTCGGAGCAATCCAAGCGTCTGATCGTGGTGCAGTTTGGCGGCGCCGCCGGCACGCTGGAGAAGCTGGGCGACAAAGGACCTGCCGTGCGCGCGGCCCTTGCCGCAAAGCTCGGCCTTGGCGACGCGCCGCAATGGCACAGCCAGCGGGATGCGCTGGCCGAATTCGCCGGGCTGCTATCGCTCATCACCGGCAGCCTCGGCAAGTTCGGTCAGGACATTGCGCTGATGGCGCAAGATGGAACCGACATCAAGCTGTCCGGCGGCGGCGGCTCGTCGGCCATGCCGCACAAGCAGAACCCGGTGAAGGCGGAAGTGCTGGTGACGCTGGCGCGCTTCAACGCCACCCAGCTTTCCGGCATGCATCAGGCGCTGGTGCATGAGCAGGAGCGCTCCGGTGCTGCCTGGACGCTGGAATGGCTGCTCTTGCCGCAGATGGCGGTTGCGACCGCGGCTGCGCTACGGCTCGCCGCCGAACTCGCCGGACAGATCGAAAGCCTGGGACACTGATGCGCACCCGGATTGTCATTGTCGGCTCCGGACCGTCCGGGCTGCTGCTTGGCCAGCTTCTCGGCACCATTGGCGTCGAGACGGTGATCCTCGAACGTTCGAGCCGGGAGCATGTGCTTGGCCGGGTGCGGGCAGGGGTGCTCGAACAAGGCACCGTCGAGTTGCTCGAAGAGGCGGGCGCAGCTGCAAGGCTGCATGCCGAGGGCCTGCTGCATGCCGGCATCTCGCTTGCGTTCGGCGGCGGCCTGCACCGGCTCGACCTCACGGCACTGACCGGCGGAAAACACGTCACCGTCTATGGTCAAACCGAAGTGACGCACGATCTGATGGACAAGCGCGAGGCGGCCGGGCTGACCACCGTCTATGAGGCGGCCAACGTCGCGCTGCATGGTTTCGATGGCGAGGCGCCTTACGTCACCTATAGCAAGGACGGCGTCGGCCATCGCATCGACTGCGACTTCATCGCCGGATGCGACGGCTATCACGGCGTCAGCCGCAAATCGGCGCCCGAGCGGGCGCTGAAAACCTTCGAGCGGACCTATCCCTTCGGCTGGCTCGGCGTGC
Organism: Mesorhizobium sp. M0478; assembly: GCF_040321305.1. Taxonomy (NCBI): domain Bacteria; kingdom Pseudomonadati; phylum Pseudomonadota; class Alphaproteobacteria; order Hyphomicrobiales; family Phyllobacteriaceae; genus Mesorhizobium; species Mesorhizobium sp. M0478. The sequence goes on along the minus strand of NZ_JAMYRH010000004.1, from coordinate 279,078 downwards.
TGGCCGAAGTGCCGCCGGCCGATCACGAACTGGTCTACGCCAACCATGAGCGGGGCTTTGCGCTGTGCTCGATGCGGTCGACGCATCGCAGCCGCTACTATGTGCAGGTTCCCGCTGACGAACAGGTCGAGACCTGGAGCGACGATCGCTTCTGGGACGAGTTGCGCAGTCGCCTGCCGGAACCGACCGCAGCCGCCGTCGTTACCGGCCCGTCCTTCGAAAAATCGATCGCGCCGCTGCGCTCCTTCGTAGCCGAACCGATGCGCTTCGGCCGGCTGTTCCTGGTCGGCGACGCCGCCCATATCGTGCCGCCGACGGGCGCCAAGGGGCTCAACCTCGCCGCCAGCGACGTGCGCTATCTCTTTGCCGGGCTTCGCGAATTCTATCTGGACAAGTCGCCGGCCGGGCTCGACGCCTATTCAGCCAAAGCGCTGGCTCGGGTGTGGAAGGCGGTGCGCTTCTCCTGGTGGATGACGACGATGCTGCACCGCTTTCCCGATACGGGCGAGTTCGGCCAGCGCATCCAGGAAGCCGAGCTCGACTATCTCATGCATTCGCAGGCGGCGTCGACCGCGCTGGCGGAGAACTATGTCGGTTTGCCCTATTAAGGGCAGTGCGATCTCAAACCCGTTCGAGCGCCACTGCGATGCCCTGGCCGACGCCGATGCACATGGTGGCGAGCGCATAGCGGGCGCCGCGCTCGCGAAGTTCCAGCGCAGCCGTGCCTGCAATGCGCGCGCCCGACATGCCCAAGGGATGACCAAGCGCGATGGCGCCGCCATTGGGGTTGACGTGCTCCGCATACACGGCGATGCCGAGTTGGCGGAGCACGGCGATGCCTTGGGAGGCGAAGGCTTCGTTGAGTTCGATGACATCGAATTGGTGCGGTGTCAGGCCGAGGCGAGCGCAGAGCTTTTGTGTCGCCGGAGCAGGGCCGATGCCCATGATGCGCGGCGCCACGCCGGCGGCAGCGCCGCCGAGGATGCGGGCGATCGGCGTCAGGCCGTGTTTTTTCACAGCCGCTTCGGAGGCGATGATCAGCGCCGCCGCGCCATCGTTGACGCCCGATGCGTTGCCGGCGGTGACCGTGCCGTCTTGCCGGAACGGCGTCGGCAATTTGGCCAGCGACTCGACCGTGGTGCCGGCGCGGGGATGCTCATCCTTCGATACGATAGTCGCATCGCCCTTTTTCTGCGGGACCGTCACCGGGGTGATCTCCTTCGCCAGCCGGCCATTGGCCTGTGCCGCGACAGCCTTGTCCTGGCTGCGCATGGCAAAGGCATCCTGGTCGGCGCGCGACACTGAATAATCCTCGGCGACGTTCTCGCCGGTCTCCGGCATGGAATCGACGCCATATTGTTTCTTCATCAGCGGGTTGATGAAGCGCCAGCCAATGGTGGTGTCATGGATCTCGGCATGGCGTGAAAAGGCGGTCTCGGCCTTGGGCATGACGAAGGGGGCGCGACTCATCGATTCGACGCCGCCGGCGATCATCAGCTCGGCCTCACCAGCCTTGATGGCGCGGGCGGCGATGGTGAGCGCGTCCATGCCGGAGCCGCACAGGCGATTGACGGTCGCGCCCGAAACTTCCTTGGGCAGTCCGGCCAGGAGCAGCGACATGCGGGCTACATTGCGGTTGTCCTCGCCGGCCTGATTGGCGCAGCCATAGACGACGTCGTCGACAGCCTGCCAGTCGATGCCGGCATTGCGCTCGACCAGCGCCTTCAGCGGGATGGCGCCAAGATCGTCGGCCCGCACCGACGACAGCGAGCCGCCGAAACGGCCGATCGGGGTGCGGATGTAATCGCAGATGAATGCCTCGGTCATGTCATGCGGCCTTTTCTTTTCCGCTTCCCTCATGCGCCGCCTTGGTGCGGGCCTGCAGGTCGCGCAATGTCGTCAGCTCGAGTTCCGTCGGCGCCGGCGTTTCGTCAAGCGCCTCGGCGAACTTTACGATCCAGCCACAGCTGTCCTGCACCTCAAGCCGCGTTGCGCCGGGATGCAACGACACCACGGTGAATTCCTTGCTCACCGTATCTGGCTTCCAGATGGCAAGGTCGGTGATCAGCAGCGTCGGCCCTGATGTCTCGATGCCGAGGCGCTGGCGATGGTCGCCGCCAACGCCATGGCCGAAGGAGGTGAAGAAGTCGATCTTCTCGACCATGCCGCGCTTGGACTGCGCCATGGTGATGTAGATCTCCTTCGACGAGGTGGCGATCTCCGGCGCGCCGCCGCCGCCGGGCAGGCGGGTCTTGGGACGCGCATAGTCGCCGATGATTGTGGTGTTGATGTTGCCGAACTTGTCGAGCTGGGCGGCACCGAGGAAACCGATCGAAATGCGGCCGCCCTGCAGCCAGTAACGAAACATCTCCGGCACCGAGACGGTCGTGACGGCGGTGTCGCAAAGTTCGCCGTCACCGATCGACAGCGGCAAAACATCGGGCGCGGTGCCGATGGTGCCGCTTTCATAGATCAGCGTGATGTCGGGCGCATGCGTCAGTCGCGCGACGTTGCAGCCGGCCGACGGCGCGCCAATGCCGACGAAGCAGACATCGTCGTTTTTCAGGGCTCGGCTGGCGGCAATCGTCATCATCTCATTGGGAGTAAAGCCGCTCATGCCGCGCTCCTCAGATGCTTTACGCGGCCGGCGAAATCGTCCGCGGTGCGCTCGAGGACATTGGCCTGCATCCAGGCCTGGAATCTTTTACGGTCGGCGGCGATGTCGTCCCATTCGAGATAGGCGGCATTGTCGCGCACATAATAGCCGTGCGTGTAGGAGGGATGCGAACCGCCTGATACCACCGAGATCGCAGCGATGGTCCAGCGCGGCAGCACGGTGAGGTTGGGATGCAGGTCGTCGAAATTGTCGACGACTTCCTCTACCGTCACCACGGCGCGCTTGGCCGCGAGCACCGCTTCCTTCTGGATGCCGATAATGCCTTCGACCAGCACATTGCCTTTTTTGTCGGCCTTCTGAGCGTGGATGAAGGTCACGTCCGGTCGGATGGAAGGAACGGCGGCAAGCACCTCGCCGGTGAACGGGCAGGTGACCGAGCGGATGTTGGGATTGACTGCCGCCAGCCCGGCGCCGCGATAGCCGCGGAACACCGCGCAAGGCAGGCCGGCAGCTCCCGCCTCGTAGGCGTTGGCCATGCCGGCATGGCTGTGCTCCTCGATCTCGATCGACCGGGGGAAGCCGTTCTCGATGGCGTCGCGGGCGCGGCGCAGCAGGCCGACGCCGGGATTGCCGACATAGGAGAAGATGATCTTCTTGGCCATGCCCATGCCGATCATCTGGTCGTAGATCAGGTCGGGGGTCATGCGGATGAGCGTCAGGTCGCGAAAGCCCTGGCGGATGGCCTCATGCGCCGCCGCCGTCGGGATCAGATGCGTGAAGCCTTCGAAGGCGACCGTATCGCCATCATGCAGGTTCTCAGCCACGGCCTGTTTGAGCGGCAGGAAATTGACCATCGCCAAGAACTCCGAAGTTCAAAAAGTTCGTATTGCGAACATTTGTTTTGTATGAGATATTTTTACATCGCGCCGCCGAGACGAGTCAAGGCGGCGCATTGTCTTGCGGAGGCCGCATGGAGGACAAGGCAAAGACGCGCGACCATGTCGGCTCGCTGGAGCGCGGCCTTGCAGTCATGGAGATACTGGCCCGACATCCGGCCGGGATGACGCTGACCGAAATGGCGGAGGAGGCGGGGCTGACCCGCGCCGGCGCGCGTCGCTTCCTGCTGACGCTGACCGCCACCGGCTATGCCACGCAATCCGGCCGGCAGTTTTCGCTGTCGCCGCGCCTGCTCACCATCGTGCGCTCTTGGCTCGGCGGCGCCTCGCTGTGGACATTCGCGGCATCCATCATGCGCGACGTCGCGGGCCAATTCGACGAGGCCTGTAACGCGGCGGTGCTGTCGGGCGAGGAAGTCGTCTATGTCGCGCGCATTCCTGGCCGCCGCATCCTCAGCGTTTCGCTCGATGTCGGCACCAGGCTGCCGGCGCATTGCACCTCGATGGGGCGCGTCCTGCTTGCGGGGCTGGGCGCGGATGAGCTGAAGGCCTTGCTTGCAGAGGCGAGGATCGAACGGCGCACGCCGAAGACGATCACCAGCCGCGCCGCGCTGGCCAAGGCCATCGACGCGGCGAGGGCGGATGGCTTTGCCGTCGTCGATGAAGAGCTGGAACTTGGCCTGCGCTCGATAGCGGTGCCGATCTATGACCGCGCCGGCAAGACCGTGGCGGCGATCAACGTCTCGACGCAGTCGGCGCGGTTCTCCGTCGAGGCGATGGAGCGGGATATCCTGCCAGCGCTGCGGACGGCCAAGCAACGGATTGAGGAATTTTTCTTCGTGTGAGCGCAAGGCTAATCGCCGGAGGGAAGCGCTGCCCCCGCTCTGTCTCGGAGACGGGACGCCCTGCGCGGTTAGCGTCGCCATGCGAACAAACGATGCCCGGGGCACCTGAGCACAATGCATATGCGTTAATCCAAATATATCGTTGACGTCGCCCTTCAACTCCAATATCGAACAGGACTATACAGGTTTACTGAACAGGTACCCATATGAAGCGGCGCGCGGTTCAACTTTCTCCCGGCACGGGCAAGCCCGAGCAGATCGCCACCGTTCTCGAACATGAGATCCGCTCCGGCGTGCTTGGCTTCGGCGACCGCCTGCAAAGCGAGAACGAACTCGTCCAGCGCTTTTCCGTCAGCCGCAACACGGTCCGCAAGGGCCTCGAGGAGTTGTCCAGCCGTGGGCTGATCACGACCAAGGTCGGCATCGGCTCCTTCGTCACTTTCGACGGCAAGCCGGTCGATGACAGCATTGGCTGGTCGCGGGCGCTGGCCAATGCCGGCGCCAATGCCGAGACGCGGACGCTGCGGCTTGAAGTGATCGAGGATGCCGATCTTGCCGCGCTGCTTGGCATCGAAAGCCCGTTTTTCATCGCCGTCGACCGGGTGCGCACCAATGCCAGCGACGGCCATGCGATCTCCATCGAACGCAGCCGCCTGCCGCTGTCGCCCGAACTGGAGGACGTGCCGCTGCGCGGTCTGCGCGAAGGCTCGCTGCACCAGACGCTGCGCGGCGCCGGCCTCATCCCAGACCATGGCGAGGAATGGGTCGGCATCGAGATGCTGAATGCCGAAGACGCCGCCATTCTCGGCTGCCCGCAAGGCACGCCGTTCCTGCGCGGACGCCGGCTGACGCGTGCGGCTGACGACCGGCCGATCGAATATGTAACCAGCCTGCTCAACCCGGCGCATTTCGCGCTGCATATGAGGTTTTGAGCGATGCCGGACAGAACCAACGACACGCTCGATCGCGCCATGGGCGCGCTTGTCGGTGGGGCGCTCGGTGATGCGCTGGGCATGCCGACGCAGCTTCTGTCGCCGGCCCGCATTGCCGAACTCTACGGCCATGTCGAGGATTTCGTGGCGCCGTTTGCCGATCATCCGGTGTCGAAGGGGCTCGTTGCCGGCACCATCACCGACGATACCGAACAGGCGCTGCTGCTCGGCCGCATTCTGGTCCAGTCCGGCGACCGCTTCGATCATGCGCGCTGGGTGAACGCACTGCTCGACTGGGAGCGCGAGGTCAAGGCGCGCGGCAGCTATGACCTGCTGGGACCATCGACCAAGCGCGCCATCGACGCCATCAATGACGGCGTGCCGGCGGAAGAGGCGGGAATCCGGGGCGACACCAATGGCGCGGCCATGCGCATCGCGCCGGTCGGCATCATGATGCCGCTGGAACCGTTCGATGCTTTTATCGCCAAGGTGGCGGAGACCTGCCGTGCGACGCACAACACCTCGATCGCCATCGCTTCGGCCGCAGCAGTTGCCGCCGCCGCCAGCCACGGCGTCGCCGGTGGCGACTGGCGTGCCGCTTCCGACAGCGCGGTAGCAGCCGCGCGGCGAGGCGCCCGGCTCGGACATTGGGTGACTGGTGGCGATATCGCCGCGCGTATCGCCTGGGCGCAGGAGCTCGTGCGCGGCAAGACCATGCGGGATGCGATCGGGCTCATCACCGATCTCGTCGGCACCGGTGTGGCCAGCCAGGAGTCCGTGCCGGCAGCTTTCGCCGTGCTTGAAGTCGCGCAGGGCGATCCCTGGCAAGCGGCAATCATCAGCGCCAATCTCGGCGGCGACACCGACACGATCGGCGCGATTGCCTCAGGCATGGCCGGCGCCTGCGTCGGCTTTTCGCAACTGCCGCAACAACACATTGCCGGGCTCGTCGGCATAGATATGGGGGAGGTGCGCTCGCTTGCCGAAGACCTCGTCGCGGCGCGCACGGCAAAGGCCAGCAAGGATGCCGCGGCATGAGTGGGCGTCTGGTCCATATCGGCAGCGCCGTCGTCGACTATGTCTACCGCATCGACGCCTTGCCGGCCCCGGGCTGCGAGAAGACCGCGTCGAGCTTTGCGCAGGTCGCCGGCGGCGGCTTCAACATGATGGTCGCGGCCAGCCGCACCGGCATGACGGTGGTGTTCGGCGGCCAGCTCGGCAGCGGACCGAATGGCGATTTTTTGCGCGCCGCGTTTGCGGCCGAAGGCATCATAACGCTGACGTCGCCATCCCCTGTCATGGACAGCGGCAATTGCGTCGCCATGATCTCCGGGGATGCCGAGCGCACCTTCGTGTCGTGGCCCGGTGCGGAGAGCATTCTCAGCCTCGAGATGATGAGGCCCGTGGTGGTCGCGTCTGATGATTGGGTGTTCACGTCGGGCTACACGCTGAGCTATCTCGGAAGCCGCAACGCGCTGACCGACTGGATCGAGGCGCTGCCAGAAAACATTCCCTTCGTTTTCGATCCAACGCCGGTCATCGCGGATATCCCGCGTCCCATCCTGTCGCGGGTGCTTGCCCGTACGACATGGCTGAGCTGCAACATGACGGAAGCGGTCGAGATCGCTGGGCAAGGCGATGTCGAGGCACTCGCCGCCCGGCTGCTCGCCGACCACTGCCCAAAGGCCGAAGGCGTCGTTATCCGCGCCGGCGCCAAGGGCTGTTTCGTGAGGTTGGTCAATGGCGAGACGCAGACCATTGCCGGCTTCAAGGTCGATGCCATCGACACCAATGGCGCCGGCGACACCCATATCGGCGGTTTCGTCAGTGCACTCTCGCGCGGCGTGCATCCCTTCGAGGCGGCGCGCTATGCCAATGCGGCGGCAGCACTTTCCGTCACCCGCCATGGCGGCTCATCGGCGCCGACCGACAGCGAGATCCAGACTTTCCTGAGCCAGGCCGCCACGGGCGAGCCGGGCCAGAACCAGAAGGCCCATCAGACAGCCTGACCCGCCAAGCGGGCAAACAAGAGAGGAACGAACATGCGCATGCCAAGACTGACTGCCCTGCTGACGGCGACCGCCGTCATCACCTCCGCGCTCACGCTGGCCGCCAGTGCCGCCGAAGTGCATGTGCTCAACTGGAAGGGCTACGGCGCCGACGAGCCGTGGGCGATCGAAGCCTTCGAAAAGGCGACCGGCAACAAGGTCGTCAACGACTTCTTCAATTCCGAACAGGAAATGCTGACCAAGATCCGCACCAATCCGGGCCTCTATGACGTGGTCATGATCAACGCCGCCTTCAACGATCAGGCGATGGCGGAAAAGCTGATCCAGCCGATCGATGTCTCGAAGCTGCCGAACTATGCCGACATCAGCAAGGACAAGGCGCAATCACCGATGCTCGACCATGACGGCAAGGTCTATGGCGTGCCGTGGGTGTGGGGCCTGACGGCGCTGGCAATCAACGAAAAGTCCTTCGACAAGCCGCCGACCTCGATCGCCGAAATGTGGGACCCAGCGCATAAGGGCCGGGTCGTCATTCGCGACGACGCTGTCGAAGCGGTGCAGTTCGGCGCCATCGCCACCGGTCAGAATATCAACGACATCAAGGATATGGAAGCGGTCAAGGCGAAGCTGACCTCGCTGATGCCGCAGATCAAGACGTTCTGGAGTTCGGAGAACGACTGGAACCAGATGGTCGCCTCCAACCAGATCGACATCGGCACCTATTGGAGCGGCTCGGCCGACCGTGCCAAGACGCATTTCAAGCTGCCGGTCTCGCTGGTCGTTCCGCAGGAAGGCGCCGTCGCCTGGCTCGACGCCTTCTCGATCCCGGTGGGCTCGAAGAATGTCGAGGGTGCGCAGGCCTTCATCAACTGGATGATCGATCCGAAATTCTATGTCGAATGGGTCACCAAGGTCGGCGCGCCGGTGTCGGCCAACACCAAGGCGGTGGAAGCGCTGCCTGAAGACTCCTTCAACCGCAAGGTGATGGGCGATCCCGAGGTGGCCAAGCGCATCCAGTTCCAGGCGCCGATCACCGACTCGCAGCGCGAGGCCTATCTGGCGCTGTGGCAGCAGCTCAAGGTCGACGTGAAGTAACGCTCACGTCCGGACCAGCCGGCGGTTGCGCCGGCTGGCCCTTCAATCCTGGGGAGGAGGGTATCATGGCAGTACAGGGTGCGGTCGCGTCGCGCAGCGGGCTGAGATCGGCCCTGCCGCTGCTGGCGCCGGCCTATCTCTGGCTGACGGTGGCGATCTTCCTGCCGCTCTCGGCCATGGTATTCTTCTCCTTCATGACCGACCTGCCGCTGTCGGGAAAGCCATGGGCGTTCACCCTTGGCAATTACGCCGCCTTCTTCTCGCAGAGCCTGTACCTGACGCTGCTGCTCGCTTCGCTGCGGCTCGGCCTCGAAGTGACTTTGTGGTGCGTCGTCATCGGCTATCCCGCCGCCTATGTGCTGGCCAAGGTGCTGAAGGGGCGCAGCCGCGAGGCGATCTTCCTGCTGGTCATCCTGCCGTTCTGGTCGAACGGGCTGGTGCGCATCTTCTCCTGGGCGATGGTGCTGCGCGAGGGCGGCATCCTCGACACGGCGCTCAACGCCGTGCTGCCGTTCAAGATCAACATCGACCTGATGTATTCCTATCCCGCAATCATCATCGGCCTGGTGCACTCCTACGTGCCCTATATGGTGCTGACCTGCTATCTCACGCTGCAGGCAATCGACGACTCGCTGATCGAGGCCGGGCGCTCGCTCGGCGCCTCGCGGCTGCAGGTGCTGAAGCGGGTGATCATCCCGCTGTCTATGCCCGGCCTGGTGGCAGGTGCGGCACTGATCTTCGTGCCGGTCGTCGGCTCGTTCATGGAGCCGCGCATTCTCGGCGGTCGCACCGGCACCTTCTACGGCACGGTGATCGAAGACCAGTTCGTCGCCGTGTTCAACTGGCCGCTTGGTGCGGCATTGTCGTTCATCCTGCTCGCCGTCGTGCTGGTCATCCTCGCAGTTGCCTCGCCGGTGCTGCGGAGGGCTGCTTGATGATGACGACCCGCATAATCGAAGGACTAGGCCGCTTCTACATCGGACTGCTGCTCGTCTTCCTCTATCTGCCGATCATCATCATGGCGCTGATGTCGTTCAACGTCTCGCCCTTCTACCAATTGCCGTTCGAATGGACGACGGAATGGTATGCCTCGCTCTGGCAGAACGACCAGCTGATCGCGGCGACCTGGAACAGCCTCGAGATCGCGGTCATCACCACGCTCATCTCAGTGGTGCTTGGCTCGGCCGCTTCGCTGGCGCTCTTCCGCTACGACTTCCGCGGCAAGAAAGTGCTGCAGGCGTTGCTGTTCCCGCCAATCGCCATACCATGGCTGATCACCGGCACGGCGATGCTGATCTTCTTCTTCGGCGTCGGCATCGGCCGCGGCCTGTCCGCCATCCTGCTCGGCCATGTCGCGCTGGCGCTGCCCTATGTCATCGTCGTCGTCTCGGCCCGGCTGCAGACTTTTGCACCGGAGCTGGAAGAGGCGGCGCGCTCGCTCGGCGCCAACCAGTGGCAAGTGACGAGGCGTGTGACGCTGCCGTGGATCATGCCCGGCGTCATTGCCGGCGGCTTGTTCGCATTTGCCGTGTCGTTCGACCAGTTTGTCGTCTCCTACTTCCTGGCGACGCCGGGGCAGACGACGCTGCCGGTGGAAATCTACGCCGCGATCCGCAAGGGGTTCACGCCCGAGATCAACGCGGTCTCGACCATCATCATCGTCGTGTCGATGGCGCTGATGCTGCTCACGGCGCGCTTCTTCAAATTCGGCGGAGAGAAATAATGGCCGGCGTGCAGGTATCGAACGTCTCGCGCAGTTTTGGCGCGCACAAGGCGCTGGACGACGTCTCCATCGATTTTGCCGATGGCGGCTTTTATGGGCTGCTTGGCCCCTCGGGCAGCGGCAAGACCACGCTGCTGCGCCAGATCGCCGGCTTCGACTTTCCCGACTCCGGGCGCATCGCCATTGGCGGCGAGAGCGTCGAACGGGTGCCGGTCGAAAAGCGGCGCATCGGCATGGTGTTCCAGAACTATGCGCTGTTTCCCAATATGAGCGTTGCCGACAATGTCGCCTTCGGCCTGTCGGTGCGCGGCGAAACGAAAGCGACGATCGCCACCGAAGTGCAGCGCGCGCTCGATCTCGTCCAACTCGGGAAGCTCGGCGAGCGCCGGCCGCACCAGCTCTCCGGCGGTCAACGCCAGCGTGTGGCGCTGGCGCGCGCCATCGTCACCAAGCCGCGCGTGCTGCTGCTCGACGAGCCGCTCGGCGCGCTCGACAAGGCGCTGCGTGTCGACATGCAGATCGAGCTGAAGCGCATCCAGCGCGAGATCGGCATCACCACCATCTTCGTCACCCACGACCAGGAAGAGGCGCTGACGATGAGCGACCGCATCGGAATCTTGCGGGACGGCAGGCTCGTGCAGGAAGGGCCGCCGGAGGAGATCTACGACCGGCCGAAGAGCGAGTTCGCCGCCACCTTCCTCGGTGACGCCAACATTTTTCGCGGCGATGCGACCGGCAACGGCATCCGCCTGCCGGACGGCACGGCGATTGCCGCCGGGGTGGGTGATCGGCTTGCCGCCGGTACGAAGGCCAGCTGCGCGGTGCGTCCCGAACGCATTCGCATCGCCACCGATGCCGGGGCATCGAGCGGCAATGCCAACACGCTGAAGGGGCAAGTCTCCAAGCGCATCTTCGCCGGCAACAACAGCACCTATTTCGTCGAGCGCGCCGGCCAGACGTTGAAAGTCATCGTCCAGAATACCGGCAGTGACCGGCTGGCCGAGGGCCAGAATGTAATGCTCAGCTGGTCGCCGGAAAGCACTGTGCTGATTGCCGCAAACTAGTTCGCACCGTCACCCCGGCATGGTTCTGATGGGAATTGATGGAGCGGACCTTGGCTGATGGGCCGGCCATGGCGTTATATCCTGTCGTCCAAGGGAGGAATGGATGGCAGGCCAGGGTTTCGAGCCGGATGTAAGGGTTCGCGCCAGCGAATACCGGATCGGCTGCATCGGCGCCGGCATGATCATGGCCGAATGCCATCTTGCCGCCTATGGGCAGGCCGGTTTCCCAGTCGTTGCCATCGCTTCGCGCACCAAGGCCAGCGCCGAGAAGGTAGCTGCACGCTGGAGCATTCCGACCGTCCACGACACGCCGGAACAACTGATCGAGAATCCCGAGATCGAGATCGTCGACCTTGCCTTTCCACCCGACCAGCAGCCGGCATTGATCCGCCATGCGCTGAAGCAGCCTCACATCAAGGCGATCCTGGCGCAGAAGCCGCTGGCGCTGTCGGTCGATGAAGCCGTGAAACTGCGCGACGAAGCCGCAAAGTCCGGCAAGATCCTCTCGGTCAACCAGAACATGCGCTACGACCAGTCGATGCGCGTCCTGAAGCAGATCATCGACAGCGGCGCACTGGGCGACATCGTCTTTGCGCAGATCGACATGCATGCGATCCCGCACTGGCAGACTTTCCTTCAGGACTACGACCGGCTGACGCTCGCCAATATGAGCGTGCATCATCTCGACGTGCTGCGCTTCCTGTTCGGCGATCCCTCGGAAATCGCCACGCTGACACGCAAGGACCCGCGCACTACATTCGAGCATAGCGACGGCATCACCGTCTCGACGCTGCGCTTTCCCTCCGGCGTGCTCGCCGTGTCGCTGGAGGATGTCTGGTCCGGACCGCGCCAGGAGGGCTATGAGGACGACCAGCACATCAACTGGCGCGTCGACGGCACCAAGGGTGTCGCCAAAGGCACGATCGGCTGGCCGAAAGGCGTGGCCTCGACGCTGACCTATGCGTCGACCAAGACGACCGGCGGCGAATGGGTCAGCCCGAGCTGGGACACGATGTGGTTCCCGCATGCCTTCATCGGCGTGATGGAGCAATTGCAGCATGCGGTGAAGACAGGCGCGCCGCCGGCGCTCTCCGTCGCCGATAACGTCAAGACAATGGCACTGGTCGAGGCGGGCTACCGCTCGATGGCGCAAGGCCGCACCGTCAAACTGTCCGAGATATCGATCGACTGAACATGCCGCCGAATAGTGTGGCGGCTGAATCGCTTACCGGGAGGAGTTCACATCATGATGCAGGCAGGTATCTTCACCGGCTATTTCCCCTATGAGCTCGCGGAGGCCGCCCGCCGCATCCGTGCACTCGGCTTCAACACAGTGCAGCTCGACATGCATTTCAGGGATGTCGATCTCACGGCCGGGCAGATCACCGGGGACAAGGCGAGAACAGTGCGCGACACGTTTCGCGACCACAATCTGCCGGTCTGCTGCATCTCGGGCTACACCAACATCATCCATCCCGACAAATCCGAGCGCGAGAAGCGCGTCGGCTATCTCAAGGAAATCATCCGCAATGCGCGCGACTTCGGCTCGCCCTACGTGATCTCGGAGACCGGCACCTACAACACCGAATCCGACTGGGTGCATCATCCCAAAAACAAGACCGAGGAAGGCTTCGAGGAATGCCGCAAGGTGATCTCGGATCTTGCCCAGACGGCTTACGACCATGGCGCGGTGTTCCTGCTCGAAACCTATGTCAACAATGTCGTCGGTTCGGTCGAGGAGACGGTCAAAATGTTCGCGCAGGTCGACCATCCGGGCCTCGGCCTGCTGATGGATCCGACCAATTATTTCGAGGCGCACAATATCGACCGCATGGACCAGGTGCTGAACCAGGTGTTCGACACGCTGGCCGACAAGATCCGCATCGCGCACGCCAAGGACGTCAAGCGCTCAGGCAGCGACAAGACCGAGAAGCATGCCGATATCGGCGACGCGGACGCGCATGAGGGGCTGACCTTCCGCGGCGTCGGCGAGATCGAGCTGCCGGCGCCCGGGCTGGGATCGCTGAATTACGATCTCTATCTGCAGCGGCTCAGTGAGAAGCACCCGAACATCCCTGTTATCATCGAGCATCTGACCGAGGACGACGTGCCGCGGGCGAAAACATTTCTCGACGGGAAGTTCCGCGCCAACGGGCTTTGAGGTAGGCGAGACGGTGATGGCGACGGCGGCCAAGACAAAGCGCGATTACGGCCTGGTCGGCGAAAGCACCCGCCGGGCGATCGAGACCGGGATGGCCTCGGCCGAGTGGTATCACACCGACGTGCCGCGCAAGGCAATGAAGGAAATGATGCAGCGCTCCGACGGGCCGGCGATCCGCGATACAGTGATCTGGATCGCAGCCATCCTGGGCTCGGCCGCCGGCATCGTGTGGTTCTGGGGCACGTGGTGGGTGGTGCCGTTCCTGCTCGTCTATGGCGTGCTCTATGGATCGTCGAGCGATTCGCGCTGGCACGAATGCGGCCATGGCACCGCCTTCCGCACACGCTGGATGAACGATGCGATCTACGAAATCGCCAGCTTCATGGTGGTGCGCAATCCGGTGCAATGGCGCTGGAGCCATGCGCGGCATCACACCGACACGATCATCGTCGGCCGTGACGCCGAGATCGCGGTAATGCGGCCGCCAAATCTGGTCAAGGCGGCGCTTGCCTTCACCGGCATTCTCGATTTCCGTTATTCGCTGCCGATCCTGGCGCGCCAGGCGTTGGGCAAGCTGTCGGACGACGAAAAGAGCTACATTCCTGAGACCGAACAGGGCAAGGCCATCACGGCGGCGCGCTGGCATGTCGCCGTGTACGTTGCGACGATCGCCCTCGCGATCGCGCTGGGTTCATGGCTGCCGCTGGTGCTGATCGGCCTGCCGCGTTTTTATGGCAGCTGGCACATGGTTCTGACCGGCCTGCTGCAGCATATCGGGTTGGCCGACAATGTCGTCGACCACCGGCTGAACACGCGCACCGTCTACATGAACCCGGTCAGCCGCTTCATCTACTGGAACATGAATTACCACGTCGAGCATCACATGTTTCCGATGGTGCCCTACCATGCGCTGCCGAGGCTGCACGAGCTGGTCAAGCACGACCTGCCGGCGGCGAACCCGTCCATGTGGCATGCCTATCGCGAGGTCTGGCCGGTGCTGCTGAAGCAGCTGCGGTACGAGGATTATTTCCTCAAGCGCGAATTGCCGCCGACGGCGCGGCCCTATCGCGGTGAATTTCACGAGCTCGATATGTCGGCAGCGGCCGAGTAGCGAATAAACCACCCGCCTTCTATCCGGCCTGTTACGGGGCCGGTAAGGTGACCGGGAAAGGCAACCAGCCAACAGGGACATCCCGATGAGCCGAAAGAGACCGACCGTCGCCGATCTGCGCGCCATGAAGGGCAAGCGCCAGCTGACCATGCTGCGCGTCCTGACCATGGACGAGGCCGAGGCTGCCGAGCGGGCAGGGGTCGATATCGTCTCGGTGCCGCCCGAGCTGGTGCTCAACCCTGAGTATCGCGATGCGGCGCCCAGCCTGTTCACCATGCCGGGCGAGAATTTTTATGAGATCGGCACGGCGGACGATTTCCTGCGCTGGGCGTTCCGGCTCTACAAGGCCGGCGCCGACGCCGTTTATTGCAGCGCCGGTTTCGCCACCGTGAAGCGGCTCGCCGACGACGCGATCCCCGTCATCGGCCATGTCGGCCTCATTCCGTCCCGCGCCACCTGGACCGGCGGCTTCAAGGCCGTCGGCAAGACCGCCGACACCGCCATGCAGATTTTTGAGGCGGTCAAGCAGTATGAGGCCGTTGGAGCTCTCGGCGCCGAGATCGAAGTGGTGCCGATCGAGGTGGCGAAGGCGATCTCGGAACGGACCTCGCTGATCATGCTGTCGATGGGTGCGGGCACCGGCTGCGACGCGCAATATCTGTTTGCCGACGATATTCTTGGCCAGAACCGGGGCCACATGCCGCGCCATTCCAAGGTCTACCGCAACTTCGCCGCCGAGTACGATCGTCTGCAGGCGGAACGCGTCGCGGCGTTTTCCGAGTACGTTGCCGACGTCGATAGCGGCGCCTATCCGGAAGACAGGCATGTCGTGCGCATGGATCCGGCCGAGCTCAGCCTGTTCATGAAACGGGTGGACGCAAAGGGCTAACTACTCGGCCTCCTTGCCGATCATCGCTGCACCTTGCCATGTTCCGTCAGCGAGCATGGCATGGAGCACCTCGGCATCCGTTCCCAGCGGCCGGTCCTCCCTGAGCATCGCTACATGCGCGCGCACCGCGGTATGGACCGCTGCTGTGCCGGGCGCCAGCTTGAGACCGTCGCGCAGGTCCACGGCCTGTGCGGCGGCCATCAGTTCGAAGGCGATCAGCCGTCGCCACAGCGCGATCATCCCGGCGCATTTCGACACGGCAAGCGGCGTCTGCGTGGCGTGGTCCTCTACGCCTTCGGACACGGCCAGGAAATCCAGCATCACCGGATTGGCCTTGTGGCGGATGCCGGCCAGGATTGCCGTTGCGGTCTTTTGCAGCGGCACGAAACCGGCCGAGGCGCCGCCGACCGGTGACAAATATTTTGGCAGGCCGTTGCGGCCGGAGCCGGCGAGCTGGATGAAGCGGGCAACGCTTGCCGCGGCACATTGCGCGATCGCCAGGCCGAGCGTCTCGAAGGCAAGCGCCAGCGATGCGGTGTGGAAATTGCCGGTCGACAGAACCAGCCCGTCATCGCCCAGCACCAGCGGATTGTCGGCGGCGGCATTGAGTTCGATCTCCAGCGCCAGCCGCGCCTGATCGATCGCCTGGATCAATGCACCATGGATCGACGGCATGCAGCGGATCGACAACGGGTCCTGCAAGGTGGTCGGCGCCGGCTCCTCGTCACGGGCAAGCAGGTCGCGCAGGCCCTTGGCCGCGAGTTGCTGGCAGGCTGCCGGCCGCGCCAGATGCAGGCGCGGATCGAGGATGGTGCGGTTGGCGCCAAACCCTTCCATGGTCAGCGCGCCGGCCTGCTGCTGTTGCGCAAAGGCCGACAGCGCGTCGGCCAGTACCAACGCGCCAGTGCCGGCTGATACCGCCGAGGCGTTGATCAGCGACAGGCCGTCTTTCGGCGCCAGGCTGATCGGAGCCAACCGCGCCATCATCAACGCCTTGGCCGCCGGCATGCGCCGACCCTGATAGTCAGCTTCGCCGTCGCCGGTCAGCAGACGGGCGAGCGCCGTCATCAGCACGAGATCGCCGGCGCCGATCGAGCCCAGCTGCGGCATTACCGGATGCACGCCGGCATTGAGCGCATCGACAAGGGCGGTGAAAGCCGCCGGCGAAATGCCGGAACCGCCAACAGAGAACATCGCGGCACGGGCAAACATGGTCGCCCGCACCGCTTCTTGCGGCAGCGGCTCGCCGACAGCGCCGCTTCGCCCTTCCAGCAACTGGCGCTGGAAGGCGCTGGCATCGCCCTCGACCGACGTGCCGAGATTGGCGCCGAGCCCGGTGTTGAGGCCGTAAATCTGCTGGCCGGACGCGGCGACCTGATCGAGCACTTTTCGCGCTTTGTCGAGCCTCTCGATGACTGTCGGTTCAACCTCGACCTTGCGGCCGCCGCGGGCGACCTGCGCAACGTCCTCGACGCTGACGCCGGCGCCGGTGAGGACGAGCGCGCTCATGCGAAGCGCAGCCTCTGGCCGATGCCTTTATCAGCAGCCTTGGCCAGCATCGCCTTGCCCAGCGCAATGTCGGACAGCGACAGGCCGCGATGCCAGAACAGGATCGTCTCGTCGTCGCTCTGGCGTCCCGGCTTGAGACCGGCAGCGATCTGGCCGAGCTCGGCGTGCAGCGTCGCTTCGCTCAGCCGCCCGGTCTCGACATGGGCGCGCAGCGAGCCGAACTTGCCGCCTTTGCACTGGCCCCAGTCGTCGACGACCATTTTCTGCATGATGTCGGTCAATGACAGCTCCACCGCGCTCATCGTACCATAGGGCACGACCAGCGCACCGGGCTTGATCCATTCGGTCTTGAGCAGCGGCTGCGGCTCCGGCAGCCGCGAGGCCTCGACGACGATGTCGGCGCCCTTGATGCAGCTTTCCCAGTCGGCAACCGCGGTAACTTTCTTGCCGAGATCGGCCGAGAGTTTGGCGGCGAAGCCGTCGCGGCTTTCCGGGCGGCGCGAATGGACGCGGATCTCGTCGAAGTCGAAGAGATGGTCGAGCAGGCGCACATTCCAATAGGCGGTGCCGCGCGCGCCGATATGGGCCAGCACCTTGGAGTTCTTGCGCGCCAGATGTTTGGCGCCAATGGCGGTGACGGCGCCGGTGCGCATGTCGGTGATGACGGTGGCGTCGAGAATGGCGCGCGGCGTGCCGGTGCGCGGATCGAACAGGTTCAAAATGCCAAATTCTGAAGGGAGCCCGTGCAGATAGTTGTCGACATAGTCGCCGACGATTTTCACGCCCGCCGTATCGAGCGGCGCAACGTAGCCGCGCAGAACGTTGAAATGGCCATGGAAGGAAGGGGCGGGTTCAAGATGGACGCGCGGCTCGATCACCGTCTGGCCATTGCCTTGCGCGATAAGCCCGGCTTCGACAGCGGCAATGATTTCGCCGTCGGTCATCTCCAGGGCTTCGATATCGAGGCCATTGAGGTAGTCGATATAGATAGGCTTCATGCAATGTCCTTGGCCGCCCGCCCATCCATAACAGGCTGCGAGCCGACACGGAAGTTTGTTGGATAAGCTCTGGACGGGGCCAGCCATATGCTGTTCAACGCGGTTCGCCATGACTGCCGTTCCCGACACCGAGGCCTCCGCCGTAACCGCCAGCAATGCGCGGCGCGTGGCGTTGATCGTTGCCATCGCCTTTTTCATGCAGCTGCTGGATTCGACGATCATCTCGACCTCGCTGCCGCAGATGGGACAATCCTTCGGCGTGCCGGCGGTGGCGATGAGCATCGGCATCACCGCCTATATGCTGACCATGGCAGTGTTCGTGCCGCTGTCGGGCTGGCTTGCCGACCGCTTCGGCGCGCGCAACATCTTCCTGCTGGCGATCGTACTGTTCACGCTGGCCTCGCTGGCCTGCGGCTTCTCGCAAAGTCTGCCTCAGTTCGTTGCCGCTCGCGTCGTGCAAGGCCTTGGCAGCGCGCTGATGACGCCGGTCGGGCGAATTCTGGTGCTGCGCAATGCGTCGAAATCGGAGCTGCTCAACGCCACGGCGCTGATCACCTGGCCGGCGTTGTTTGCGCCCGTGGTCGGGCCGGTGCTTGGCGGCTTCATCACAACCTATCTCTCCTGGCACTGGAATTTCTTCATCAACGTCCCGCTTGGGCTCGTCGGGCTGGCGCTGGTCGCGCGCTTCATTCCGGGCGACCGCGCGGCCGATCCCAAGCCGCTGGATTGGCCGGGGTTTTTCCTCACGTCGCTGGGGCTCGCGCTGCTGCTCTACGGCCTTGAGCGCATCGCACATCCGGAAGACGGCGCCTTGCCCGCCGTGCTGCTGGTTGCCGCCGGCATCGTCATCGGCTGGCTGGCGGTGCGGCATCTCCGGCGCGCGCCGCATCCGCTGCTCGATCTCAGCGCGTTCAGGGTGCAGACCTTCGCCATCTCTACGCTTGCCGCCGGCACCATTTTTCGCGTGGCGATCAACGCCACGCCGTTCCTTTTGGCGCTGCTGTTTCAGGTCGGCTTTGGCCTTTCGCCGGTCGATGCCGGCTTGATGATCCTGGCCTATTTCCTCGGCAATCTCGGCATGAAGACGGTGACGACGCCGACGCTGCGGCGCTTTGGTTTTCGCACGGTCATGGTCGTCAACGGCCTGATCGCCTCGGCCTCGATCATGGCCTGCGCTGCGATCTCGCCGGAGACGCCGCAGGCGCTGGTGGTAGCGCTGATGCTGATCGCCGGCCTGACGCGCTCGATGCAGTTCACAGCGCTGAATACTCTGGCCTTCGCCGATATCGATGCGGCGCAGCGCAGCTCGGCGGCAACTTTGTCGTCCATGCTGCAGCAGATGTCGATGCTGTTCGGCGTAGCGGTGGCGGCTGCCATTCTGAACCTGTCGCAGATCGTCAGGCACCGGCCGGCGCTCGACCTCGTCGATTTTCGCATCGCCTTCCTGGTCATCGGCGCCATCGGGCTGGCGGCGGCGTTGCGGTTCCTCGTGCTGCCGCCCGGTGCAGGCGCCGAAGTTTCAGGCCACACGTCCAGGACCTGAATTCGCAATTTTCGCCGCTCAGGCGGCAATTAATTCCGCCTTGTGCTTTCGCCTCAGAACGGCACCTTCGCGCATACGCGCAATGGTGCAACCAAATGCCAAAAGCGCAGCCTTTTCCTAGGATTGCGCCAGTTCTAGCAATCGGTGCGTCCACTGGAAGATTATCACTGCCAACGGGTGTTCCGAGCGCGGATTCATTTGACGAAGCGGCGCCGAGCCGATTAGCTTTCTCGGAAGGGGTGGCAGAGCTGCCATCGGGGCGAATGCAGACATGAACACGATTGGCTGGCCAAATGTCAGGAGCCTGAATCAGGAAGGCATTGTCTTTGCCATCGCCGTGGTGCTGTTCGTCGCCGCTGCCATTGGGCTGCCTGGTTTCATCGCTGCCAACAATCTCGTTGCCATCGTCCGCTCGGTGTCGGTGCTGGGCATTTTGGCGCTCGGCATGGCGGTCGTCATAATCGGCAGGGGCATCGACCTGTCGGCGGTGGCGATCATGGCGATGTCGGTCGCCTGGTATCTACAATTGCTCAACGCCGGAACGCCTGATGGGCTCGCCTTCGCCTATGTGCTGGCAGGCGTGCTCGCCATCGGCCTGCTCAACGGTTTTCTCGTCGCTTATGCCGACGTGCCGGCGATCTTCGTGACGCTGGCGACCGGCTCCTTCGTCTTCGGCTATGTCCGCTCGCAACTGATCACACAGGATGCGGTGCCGGTGCCTCAGGGCCATTGGGTGGAGTTGCTCGGCGGCCTGCGTTTCCTCGACATTCCGATCGAAGTGTTCGTCTTCGCCGGGCTCGCCTTCCTGTTCTTCCTGTTCCTGCGCTACACCAAATGGGGCCGCTACATCTATTTCGCCGGCGACAATCCAGTCGCCGCGCGCAACATCGGCATTCCGGTGCGGCCAATGCTGGTGCTGCGTTATGTGGTTTCGGCCTTTGTCGCGCTGATCGCCGGCCTGCTGACGGCGTCGAGCCTGCACTCGATCAACACCCGCGTCGTCAACTCGACGCTGCTCTATGACATCGTGCTGGTGGCGGTGATCGGCGGCATCGGCCTGTCCGGCGGGCGGGGCGGAGTGCGCAATGTGCTGGTGGGCGCTGCACTTATCGGCATCCTGTCGAACGCGATGACCATCATCGACATTCCGCTGCTCTATCAAAACCTGATCAAGGCGGCGATCCTGCTCGGAGCCATCATCGTCGACGGCATCATCAATCCGCGCGACGAACAGACCGCGCAGCAGGGCGACATCTAAGGGGTACCCGACGGGTCATGCGGACCGGCCGGCAATAAGTGAAAAACAGAGGATGTGACATGAAACTGATCAGAACACTGATGGCGGCCGCCACGGCGCTTGCCGCTACCGCCTTCGTCGCGCCGACCTTCGCCGCCGACGATCCGGGCCCGGCCGCATACGCGCAGGCGCTCAAGGGCAAGCGCGTCATGCTGGTGCCGCTGGCGATGGGCTTCGACCTTGCGCAGGGCTGGTCGCACTATCTGAAGACGGAAGTCGAGGCCTGGGGCGGCACCTTCGAAACACGCGATCCGAACTGGGTCGTCGATGCCGGCGCACAGGCGATCACCGACGCGATCTCGTCCGACACAAGGCCGGACGTGCTGATCATCCATGCGCCGGATCTCAACTCCTATTCCAAGCTGATGAAGAAGGCGCAGGCTGCCGGAACCTACGTCATACTGGTCGACAATCCCGCCAACTTCCCGGCCGACGCCTTTGTCGGCAGTGACTGGGACCGGCTCGGCCAACTCGAGGCCGAAGCGGCGATCAAGGGCTGCGGCGAGAATTCGTCGAAGAAGATCGGCCTTGTGCAGGGTGATCAGGCCAACTCGTCCAGTCTCTACCAGTATGCCGGCATCATGAAGGTGCTGGAGAAGCACCCCGACTTCAAAGTCGTGGCCAAGCCCGACTCCAACTGGGATCCGACGACGTCGCGCAACGTGACGACGACAATGCTGCAGCAGAACCCGGACATCTGCTCTATCATCGACTTCTGGGATGGCGACGCCACCGGCGCATCCGCCGCCATCCGCGACGCTAAGCTCGACGGCAAGGTGTTTTTGGTCACCACCGGCGGCGGTGAAAAGGCGGCCGATTGCGACAAGCTGCAGGACGGCACCTATGGCGCCGTTGTCATGACAGACCTTGCCCGCCAGTCCGGCGACATGAACGCTATCATCAAGTTCCTGCTGCAGAGCGGCCAGCCGGCCGGCACGTCGCACACCTACATCTACACGCTGGAGAAGGCTACGACCAAGGCCGACCTCAAGCCCGACAGCTGCTGGGACCTGAAGGCGCTGCAGGCCGAAGCGGCGGCGAAGTAAGCCGCGCTTTTCGACTGAAATAAACGAGGTGACTGGACAATCCGGTCACCTCGTTCCCTCATGGAATAGCAGCCGCCGATGTCCTTTCGCGAACGCCTCCAGTCCTGGCGCTACAATCTCGTGCCCGACCATCTGGTCGGCGAGATCCTGACAAAACGCTGGACCGACAACGCCATTCCGTTCCTGGCGCTGGTGGCGACGCTCAGCGTGTTCGGCTCGATCATTCCCGGCTTCTTCAAGCTGACCTCGCTGCAGGAATCGACCCGCCAGCTCGGCGAGTTCTCGATGGTAGTCACCGGCATGACGGTGGTGATGCTGGGCGGCGGCATCGACCTGTCCGTCGGCTCGATCTTCGCGCTGTCCTGTTTCTCCGCCGTCTATGTCTTCTTCATTCTCGAACAGTCTATCTGGCTGGCGCTGGCGGCATCGCTCGCCACCGGCCTGATCTTCGGCGCCGTCAACGGCTACCTCGTCGGCTACCTCAGGCTGCGCGCCTTCCTCACCACCCTGGTGACGTTCATCTTCGGCCGGGCGCTGTTCGATATTCTCGTCACCACCTATGCCGCCGACGTGCAGCTTTCCCAGGCGACATCGGATGTGCTCGACTTCATCGGCGACAGCACCTTCTGGGGGCTTTCGGTCTCGGTGTGGCTGGCGATCATTCTTGCCATCGTCACCCATATCGCGCTGACGCGCTCACGGCCGGGCTGGCATGTGCTGGCGGTCGGAGGCTCCAGGCGCTCGGCGCACAATGCCGGCATTCGCGTGCGCCGCACCGTGTTCATGACCTATGTCTTTTCCGGCTTCTGCGCCTCGATCGGCGGCTTCCTGATCGCTTGCCGCCTGAGTGGGGCAGGGCCGGGCACCGGCCTCAACCTTGAGATCATGGCGCTGACGGCGGCGGTGGTCGGCGGCGTCAGCCTGGGTGGTGGCCGCGGCTCGGTCATCAAGGGGCTGATGGGCGCCATCATCGTGCTGACCATGACCAACGGGCTGATCCGGCTGGGCTATGGCACCGGCACCAACCAGATGGTGCTGGGCATCATGCTGGCGGTGGCGGTGACGATCGACATTCGCTGGCTGAAGAACCGCCATAAGGTGCTCAACGAAGTCTATGTCGCGCCGGTCTATCTCAAGATGGGCGAGACACAGTCTGCGGTGCCGGGCTCAGGCACGCCCTACGCGCTCGACAACCGGCTGTCGGCGGCCGACCATATCGGGCTCGGCGAGTTGGAAGGGCCGGAAGACGTCATCCTCGACCGCGACGATCACCTCTATTGCGGCACGCGCCATGGCGAGATCGTCCGCTTCTTCGCGCCGGACTATGTGAAATCGGAGGTGTTTGCCCACATCGGCGGCTTTCCGCTGGGCCTGGCCTTCGACAAATCGGGCAATCTGATCAGCTGCGTCGGCGCCATGGGGCTCTATTCCGTCTCGCCGGATCGGGAAGTGAAGCGCCTGTCGGCCGAGACGTCGCGCTCCTGGACCTCGATCGTCGACGATGCGCGGCTGCGCGACCCCAATGATTGCGACATCGCGCCGGACGGGCGCATCTATTTCACTGACTCCACCAAGCGCTATGACGCCCACGATTGGGCACTGGACTCGATCGAGAACCGCGCCACCGGCCGGCTGCTGGTCTATGACCCGAAGGACGGTTCGACGAAGACACTGCTCGACGGCTACCGCTACACCAACGGTGTGTGCATGGCGCATGACGGCAAGTCGCTGTTCTTCGCTGAGAGCTGGGCCTGCCGCGTGCATCGCTACTGGCTGGAAGGGCCGAAGGCGGGCGCCGCCGAATGCGTCATCCGCGACATGCCGGGCTATCCCGACAACATCAACCGCGCCTCCGACGGCAATTACTGGATGGCATGGCTCGGCATGCGCACGCCGAGCTTCGACCTGTCGCTGCGCCATCCCGATATGCGCAAGCGCATGACGCGCCGGCTGCCGCAGGACGAGTGGCTGTTCCCCAACATCAACACCGGCGGCGTGGTGAAATTCAACGACAAGGGCGGCATTATCGAGGCGATGGGCGACCTCACCGGCGGCGCGCATCCGATGGTCACCTCGATGCGCGAGCACAAGGGTTTCCTGTTCGTCGGCGGCATCCTCAACAACCGCATCGGCCGCTACAAGATTGCGGGCGCGGACCCGACCTGGACCAGCTCCGCTTCTTATTGGGGAACGCAGCCATGATCCTCGATCCCATCTTGGACATGTTTCGCGGCAAGGCCGTCACCATCCCGCCGCTCGACGGCGCCTTCCGGCCCAACACGCGGCTCGATGATGCGCCGGTTTTTGCCGGACTGATCGAACCCGACAATCTGCTGGTTGCCGATGGCCGGCTGCTCGCTTCCAGCGGCAACGCCATCTATTCGCTTGCCGCAGAAGTGGAGCCGAAGGTTGTCGAGACCTTTCCTTCCCCCATCACTGCGCTGGCTCTATCACTGTCGGGAGAACTGACGGTCGGACTTGAGAGCGGCAAGCTGCTGGTCGCCGGCAAGGAGGTTTCGCTGCCGTCTGGCGTCAGCTGCATCACCGCGCTTGCCTATGCCGAGGACGACACGTTGTGGCTGGCCAATGGCTCGGCTGAGCATGCGCCGTCGCTATGGGCCGCCGACCTGATGAAGAAGGGCGCGTCCGGATCGCTTTGGAGGCGGGACGCAGCCGGCGGCGGGTTCCGCAAAGTGGCCGGCGAGATCGCCTTTCCCTATGGGCTCCATCCCACGGGGCGAGATGTGCTGGTCAGCGAAAGCTGGCGTCACCAGCTCGTTCGCTTCGATGGTGCAACCGGTAGCCGCTCGACCGTGCTGACGCATCTGCCCGGCTATCCCGCGCGCCTTGCGCCGGCCGGCGATGGCGGCGCGTGGCTGGCCCTGTTCGCGCCGCGCAACCGGCTGATCGAATTCGTGCTGCAGGAAACGCATTACCGGCGCGACATGATCGACCAAGTGCCGCCGGCCTATTGGATCGCGCCGGCGCTGGCCTCCAACCGCAGCTTCCTCGAACCGCTGCAATGTGGCGGCATCCGCACCATGGGCATCCACAAGCCCTGGTCGCCGAGCCGCTCCTACGGGCTGGTGGTGAAGCTCGACCGGACCATGCAGCCGCAATTCAGCCTGCACAGCCGCGCCGACGGCACGCGCCACGGCATTTGCAGCGTGGCGGAGAAGGACGGACTTCTATTCATCGCCTCCAGGGGCGGCGATTGCGTGCTCGACGCGGGAGGTTTCTGATGGAACCGATCGTGCGCCTGGAAAATGTCACCAAGAACTATCGCGGCGTGCCCGCGGTCAGACAAGTCAGCTTCGAACTGCGCAAGGGCGAAATCCACGCGCTGCTCGGCGAGAATGGCGCCGGAAAATCGACACTGACCAAGATCATTGCCGGCGTCGTCGACGCCACTTCCGGCAAGATGTTCCACAAAGGCCGCGAGATCGCCTACGCCTCGCCGCATGCGGCGCTCGAGGCCGGCATCGCCATGGTGTTCCAGGAGACCAGCCTGGTGCCGTCGATGACAGTGGCGCAGAACCTCTATCTCGGCACCGAAAAGTTTCTCAACCGGCTGCGCGGCACCTACATTTCGGCGCAACAGTTTTTGCAATCGCTGAACTTCCCGGTCGACCCGAACGCCATGGTGGCAACGCTCGGCGCGGCCAAGCGTCAGATGGTCGAGATCGCGCGCGCCGTTCACCACAATGCCGAGATTATCATCTTCGACGAGCCGACGGCGACGCTGACGCCGGAGGAGAAGCGGCACTTTTTCGCACTGATCCGGCGGCTGAAGGCGAACGGCGTCTCGATCGTCTTCATCAGCCATGCATTGGAAGAGGCGCTAATGATCGCCGACCGCATCACAATCCTGCGCGATGGCGAGTTGGTCATAACCGACGACACATCGGCCTTCGATCGCGACAAGATCGTCGCCGCCATGGTAGGGCGCACTTTGTCGGGACAGATCTACCGCCAGCGCGACGAGGCGAAGCTGCGCAAGGCCGGCAAGAAGGTGCTGTCGGTGCAGGACATTTCGATGAGCAATGTCGTGCGCAACACCTCCTTCTCGATCTTTCAGGGACAGATCACCGGCGTGTTCGGGCTGATCGGCTCGGGCCGCACCGAGACCTTCAAGATCGTGTCGGGCATCTACAAGCGCGATTTCCTGCGCGGCGGCGCCATCGAGCTGGACGACCGGCCGGTACGCTATCTCGTGCCGAGCGAAGCGGTCGCCGACGGCATCGTCTATGTTACCGAGGACCGCAAAAGCGAGGGCATTTTCGAGACGATGGGCATTGCCGAGAATTTGTTCGGCGGGCTCCTGGCGGCGGGCCGCGAAAAGGCCTGGGTGATCAACCAGCAGGAGATGCGCACGCTTTCCGCAGAATGGACGAAGACGCTGAACATCAAGGCGATAAACGACAACGCCCGCGTGGTCGAGCTTTCCGGTGGCAACCAGCAGAAGGTGGTGATCGGCAAGGGGCTGGTGCAGCAGCCGCGCATCGTCATCTTCGACGAGCCGACGCGCGGCGTCGATGTCGGCGCCATCGCCGAGATCCACCAGATCATCAACCGGCTGGCCGATGAGGGGCTGGCGGTGGTGGTGATCTCGTCCTACCTGCCGGAAATCATGAACCTGTCGGATCGGATTCTGGTGTGCCGACAGGGGCGCATCGTGGAGGAGTTCTCGCCGGCGGAGGCGACGGAGGAGAAGATCATGTATGCGGCAGTGCACTAGGTTGCCGGTCGGTGTTTGACGGTGCGCATACGTCACCAATTGGCGAAGGCCTCAGCGCCTTCGTCATCCTCGGGTCTCCGCGACGGCGCTTCGCGCCTGCTTCGCCCGTGAATGACGAAGCTGAGATGCTTCGGCCAATCGCCATGGTTCTGTCAGCATCAAAAACTGAATCGGAATAGCCGGTTAGCCGCCCTTGCTCGAAACCTGATTCAACCACCTGATCCACCGATTCAACGAAAGGAAACGCCATGGCCGTCACAAAACTCCTCAGCGATGCCGAGGTCGAAAAAATCCCGGTTGCGAAGGCTGTGTTCGACGACATCCGCGCGACGCGCAAGTCGGACTTCGTCAACAATTTCTGGCGCGGGCTGGCCAACGATCCGGCCTTGCTGAAACGGACATGGGACCAGGTGAAAGTGGTGATGGCTACGGAAAGCGCCATCGATCCGCTGACCAAGGAGATGATCTACATCGCTGTGTCGACCGCCAATGGCTGTTCCTATTGCGTCCACTCGCATACGGCAGCTGCCCGCGCCAAAGGCTTGACCGATGCGCAGCATGGCGAGCTGGCGTCGATCATCGGGCTGGCCGGGCAGACCAACCATCTGGTGACTGCGATGCAGATTCCGGTCGATCCTGAGTTTGAAGTGAAGTGAGGGGCGGCTTTCGCTTCTCCCCTGTGGGAGAAGGGAAAGCGTGCGCTATGCCGGTCTGTAAACCTTCTCTGCTGTATTCCAAAAGATATCCGCTTCCGCCACCGGACCGTGCTTCGCCACGGCTGCACGATGCGCCTTGATCAGTTCGGCGTGGCTGGTCCAGAGCTTCTCTATCGGGAAGTTGGAGCCGAACATCAGGTGGTCAGCGCCCAGAATGTCGATCGCATTGTCGACGATGTAGGCAATCAACGCCGGATCGTTGCGGTGGGCGAAGGTGCCGAGGCCCGACAGCTTGGCGTAGAAGTTCGGCGCTGTTGATAGAGTACTCAGGCCGGCTTTCCAGGCCTCGGTGGTTTCCGGCTCCATGCCGGTCAGCATGCCGGCATGGGTGAGGATGAAGTTGATCTGCGGGTTCTCGCCGACCAGCGTCAGCCCATCCTTCATCTGGGCAGGGAAAAGCTGCAGGTCGAAGGACAGGCCATAGTCTTTAAGCCGCGCGACATTGGCCCGCACCTTGGGGTCGATGACCTGATCGGCCGAGGCAGCGAAGCGGAAGGCCGGCGTCTCGTGCCAATGCAGCTGCATGCGCACGCCGCGCAGCAGCGGGTACTTTTTCAATCGATCGATCTGGGGCCGGACATCGTCGACAGTCATATCGGTATAGCCGACGATAGCGTGCGGCCAGCCGGTCTCGTCGGCAGTCTTCTGCAGGAAGGCGACTTCTTTTTCGAAATCCTCCTTGGCCCAGTTGGTCTGGACATAGACGGCCTTCTCGACACCTGCGCCTTGCTGATCGGCGAGAAATTCCTCGATCGGATAGTCGCGGCGAATCGGCTCGTAGGGGCCAAAAATGCGTGGCACCATCGGGCCGACCAGCCAGGGCTGATCCTGCTGGCGCCAGATGTGGAAATGCGCGTCGATGGCTTTCTGCATCACGATACCCTTTTCCAGATTGCCGACGCCGCCGGGGCAGGGCGGGCGAGCGACAGGATGAAATCGGTGAGGCTCCCGGGCGACGAGCCGTCGATGAGATCGTCGAGATCAGGCAGGATGGCGCGGAGTGCTGCCGTGGCGGGAAGGAAACGCGGGTCACCGGCCAGCGGTGTGGCCAGCGACAGGCGAAAGGCGCGGGCGCTCAGGCGGCGTATCGCGGTCTCGAGATCGGCATGGTCGCCGCGCTCCAGCGCGTCCGACAGGATGATCACAGCGGCACCGCGCGTGAAGGCCGAGAACCGCGGCACCGAGAGGAAGGCGAGCAGGGTCGGTCCCATGCGCGTGCCGCCGTCCCAGTCGTCTACGAGTGCCGCCGCTCGGGCGAGAGCCTGGTCGCGATCGCGGATACGCAGTGCGGACGTGATTCGGGTGAGCTGCGTGCCGAAGGTGAAGATTTCGGCACGGTCAGCACCTTGTACGGCGGCGTGCGCCAATTTGAGATAATCCGATGTGTGCAGCTTCATCGAGCCGGAGACGTCGATGAGGATCAGCAGTTTGCGCGGCACCGTCTGGCGGCGGCGGAGCTGCGGCGAGGGGATATCGCCATCGGCGCTGACGATTTCCCTGAGCGAGCGGCGCAGGTCGAGCTTGCCGCGCGAATGGGTGCGCACGGTGCGGAATGAGCGGCGCGCGGGGAGGGCAGCCGACAGCTTGCGGCGAAAGGCGGTCAGCCTGTCATCGTCGCGCTGAAAATCGCGCGTGCTCAGTTGCTCCAGGCCCGACGACAGCTCGCCGCCTTTCTCCTGGCGCGTCGTCTGTTTCTCCTCCTGGCGCGTGCCGTGATCGTCCTTGATGCGGGTTTCCTCGTCTTCCTCGCCTTCGATCGAGGGTTGGCCATCGCCATGGAAGTGATTGCGAAAATGCGCCTCGAATTCGCCGCGGCGATCGGGCGGGGGGGCAAGCGTTGCGAGCGCCGCCTCGCGGATGTCGGCCATGGAGCGCGGGCCGAGCAGGGTTATGGCCTGCATGAAGCTGGAGACCTGCTCGGGGGCGACGGCAAAGGCGTGGCGGCGCAGCAGCCGGGCGAAGTCGAGGAAGGGCGCGGAGGCGAGAGGAAGGGTTCCCTGACGCATCATTCCTTCGCGCCCCCCTCTGTCCTGCCAGCGTTGCAGAGTGCCCAGGTGAGGCCACCTCGCTATGAACGAGCTGTTGACCTCACACGTCACCCCAGCGCCTCCTCGACAATCTGGCCAAGCTCCGGCGCGATCGCGGACAAATCCTCCTCGTCCTTGATCAGCACACCGATGGCTCGGCGGAAGGCTTGCGGCCATGGGCTGCCGCCCTTCTCCAGTATGGTGGCGGCGTTGGCCCATTCGACGGCCTCGGAGATGCCGGGCGGCTTGGCCAGTGGCCGCGCGCGGATCGACTGCACGGCATTCGCCACGGCGCGCGCGGTGGTCTCGGCGACATCGCCGGCGCGCAGCATGATGATGGCGGCTTCGCGCTCGGCGTCGGGATAGCCGATCCAGTGATAGACGCAACGCCGACGCAGCGCCTCCGCCAGTTCGCGGGTTCGGTTCGAGGTCAGGATGACGATCGGCTGCGCTTCGGCGCGGATGGTGCCGCGTTCGGGAATGCTGATCTGGAAGTCGGAGAGGAATTCCAGAAGTAGCGCTTCGAATTCGTGGTCGGAGCGGTCGATCTCGTCGACCAGCAGCACGCGCTGCTCCGGCGCCCGCAGCACCTGCAGCAATGGCCGCGCGATCAGAAAGCGGTCGTCATAGATGTCGATCTCATGCTCGCCGGCATGGCGGATGGCGAGCAGCTGGCGCTGGTAGTTCCATTCGTAGAGCGCGTGTGCTGCGTCGATGCCTTCATAGCATTGCAGCCGCACCAGATCGCGGCCAAGCAGTTGCGCGATCGCCTTCGCAGCTTCGGTCTTGCCAACGCCGGGCGCGCCTTCCAGCAGCAGCGGCTTGCCGAGCCGTATGGCCAGGAAGATGGCGGTGGCCAGGCTGTCGTCGGCGAGGTAGCGCGATCCAGCGAGGTGGCGTGCCACCGCCTCCGGCGAGGTCGCGACAGTCTCGGCATTCGGCTCCTGCATGTCGTCCTCAGTTCGCCGCTTGCGCTTTCAGCGCGCGCAAGATGCGTTCCGGCGTGATCGGCAGCGTGTCGATGCGCACGCCGACGGCGTCGAAGACGGCATTGGCAACCGCGGGGATCTGCGGGTTCGCGCACATTTCGCCTGGCCCTTTGGCGCCATAAGGCCCGTCGGCCGAAGGCCGCTCCAGCACGATGATCTCGGTTTGGGCGAGATCGCCCGGTCCCGGCATCAGATACTGGTTGAAGTCGGTGCCGCCATGGTCGCGGTTGGGATAATAGGGCTCGGTCGTTTCGTAGAGCGCGTGGCTGATGCCCATCCAGGAACCGCCGACCAGTTGCTGCTCGACCATTTTCGGGTTCAGCGCGCGGCCGATCTCGAAGACGTTCTTGACGGTCAGCACCGTAACCTCGCCCGTCTCGTCATCGACCTCGACCTCGGCCACCGTGCAGGCATGGGCGTAGCAGGTCGACGGCTTCATCGCGCCGGTCTCTTTCTCCGGATAGGAGCGCGGGATCAGGAACATGCCGCGGCCTGAGATCGAGCGGCCACGCTTGAAATGAGCCGACAGCGCGACATCGAAGATCGAGATCGACTTTTGCGGCGCGCCCTTGACCAGAATGTTGCCCTGGCCATCAGTTTCGAGATCGGAAGCGTTGACCTCCAGCTCTTCCGCCGCCACTTCCAGCATCACCTGGCGCGCTTCCTTGGCCGCCTGGATGACGGCGTTGCCGGCGCGGTGGGTGCCGCGCGAGGCGAAGGTGCCCATGCAGTGCGGACCGGTGTCGGTGTCGGCGGTGTCGATGGTAACCCGGTCCGTCGGCACGCCGATGGTCTCGGCGCAGATCTGCGCCATGATCTGCTTCAAGCCCTGACCGAGATCGACGCTGGAAAGCGTCACCATGAAATTGCCGGTCGGCGTCGAATGCACCAGCGCCTGCGTCGGGTCGCCGCCAAGGTTCATGCCCGTCGGATAGTTGATCGCGGCGACGCCGCGTCCGCGCCTTAGCGCCATCTCAAGCTCCCTTCTTGTAGGAGGACATCGCCATATACTTCTCCGCCACCGGCCAGTTGGCGGCGCGCGACGCCTCCTGCATGCACTCGATCAGCGCCGCTCCTTCGGTCGGCTGGCGATGCGCCTTCATGTCGCCATCGCGATAGGCGTTGATGAAGCGGAATTCGAGCG
The DNA here is from genome assembly GCF_040321305.1 of Mesorhizobium sp. M0478. Classification (NCBI taxonomy): domain Bacteria; kingdom Pseudomonadati; phylum Pseudomonadota; class Alphaproteobacteria; order Hyphomicrobiales; family Phyllobacteriaceae; genus Mesorhizobium; species Mesorhizobium sp. M0478. The sequence continues at coordinate 247,729 of NZ_JAMYRH010000004.1, read as the reverse complement.
GGTCCATGCCGATCAGCCGCGCCAGCTTGTCCATCTGCACCTCAAGCGCGAAGTCGCCGATGGTGACGCCGAAGCCGCGCATCGCGGAGGAGGGTGTGCGGTTGGTGTAGACGCAGTAGGTGTCGATCCAGACATTGGGAATGGTGTAGGGGCCGGGATAGTGCGCCGCTCCCTTCTGCGCGCCATAAGGCGAGTGACGCGAATAGGCGCCGGCATCGGTGTAGCCGGTGACCTTGCGCGCAACGATGCGGCCGTCGTTCATCACGCCGTCCTTGATGATTATCTTTTCGGCGGCGCGCGGCGAGGAGATCTGCATCTCCTCCTCGCGGCTGTAGATGAAGGAGACGGGACGTCCTGTGAGCTTGGCGCCAAGAATGGCGATCGGCTCGACGATGACGTCGACCTTGCCGCCAAAGCCGCCGCCGACGGTGCCGCCGACGAAATGCAGTTTGGAGCCGGGCATCTGCAGGATGATCGACGCGTTGTCGAGGGTGAAGAACATCGCCTGGGTGTTGGTGTAGCAGGTGAAGCGGTCATTGCCTTCGGGCACCACGACGCAGCCCGTGGTCTCGGTCGGCGCATGCTCGATCGGCGAGGACTGGTAGCTCTGTTCCAGGATGTGGTCGGCGCCAGCGAAGCCCGCCTCGACATCGCCGAAGCGCACCTTGCGGCATTCGCCGCTGTCATAGAGGTAATAATTCTGGCCGTGATATTCGTTGACCAAAGGCGCGCCGGGCTTCAGCGCTTCCTCCATGTCGAAGACGGCCGGCAGCACCTCGTAGTCGACCTTGACCTTGGCTGCCGCTTCCTGAGCCGCGCGCTCGGTCTCGGCCAGCACCGCCACCACGGCCTCGCCCTTCCAGCGCACCTTGCCGTCGGCCAGCACCGTCTCGTCCTCCGGCCCGACCTGGATCAGGATCAGGATGGTGTAGACATTGTGCGGCACATCCTTGGCGGTGAGGATTTTCACCACGCCGGGATGCTTCTCCGCTTCGGAAGTGTCGATCGAACGGATGCGGGCATGGTGGTGCGGACTGCGCACCATTTTCAGGTGAAGCATATTCGGGACGTTGCGGTCGGCGAAATAGGCGGTCTTGCCCGTCACATGACCCGGCGAATCCAGCCGCGGCCGCCCATGGCCGATCTCGTGCAGGCCGTCCTTGCGCTGATCGGCGAAATAGTTTTTGCGCAGTTCCATTCTTTTGGTCCTTAGGCCGCGTTCTGCGAATTGGCTCGGGCCGCCGTCAGCACCGCCTGGATGATCGGCTCGTAGCCGGTGCAGCGGCAGATGTTGCCGGACAGCGCCTCGATCACGTCCTCGCGGCTCGGATTGGGCGTGTGGTCGAGCAGCACCTTGGCGGCCATGATCATGCCCGGCGTGCAGAAGCCGCATTGCGTGGCGAAGGCATCGAGGAAGGCACGCTGCAGCGGGTGCAGCACGCCGGCCTCAGCGAGGCCCGATGTGGTGCGGATGTCGGCGCCGCTGCAGGTCTCGGCCAGGGTCAGGCAAGAGAGCCGGAGTTCGCCGTCGATGATGACCGAACAGGCGCCGCAGGTGCCCTGGTGGCAGCCGCCCTTGGGCGAGGTGTCGCCGATCTTGTCGCGCAGCGCGTGCAGCAGTGTCGTGCCGCTGTCGACAAATTCGGCCTTCTCCGAGCCGTTGAGCGTGAACTGAACCGGAACCTTTGCCATGTTTTCCTCCCAGCGCGCCTGCCCGATTGATCGGACAGACGCGCGCCCCCCAAGCGGTGGTTAAGCAAGCAGCAGCCGGCCGAGATGGACCGGGAGAACCTCGGCGCGATACCAGGCGCTGGCGATCGGATCGGTGATTGGCGAAGTGCCTTCACCAGCTGCAGCCAGCGACGCTGCGATGCCGCCCTGGTCAAGCCTGCTGCCGATCAGTGCCTTTTCCGCAGCGCGGGCGCGCATCGGCCGGTCTGCCATGCAGCCGAGCGCGATCCGCGCCGAGGAGACAGTGCCGTCGCCGGCCTGTTCGAGAACGGCGGCGATGCTGAGTACCGAGACGCCCTTCGGCTTGACCCGCGACACTTTCAGGAAGCGGAAATTCTCGGCCTTCGGCAGTGCGAAGGCGACTGACGTGACGATGGCGCGGCTGCCGTCCCGCCTGGCCAGAAAATCCTCGATAGGCAATTCCCCATCATCGGTGCCGACCGTCGCATCCAACGCCAGCAGGGCGACAGCGAAATCACCGTAGGGCGCGGGTGCGATCAGATTGCCGCCGACAGTCGCCATGTTGCGGATTGCCGGGCCGCCGACGGCGCGTGCGCCCTTGGACAGCGCCGCAAGCTCCGGATGGCGGGCGATGGCCGCCATTGTCACCGAAGCGCCGATGCGGACCTTGCCGCCGGCAATGGTGATCCCGGAGAGGGTCGGATCGGTCGAGCGGACGAGGCCGGTGACGGAGACATCGCCTTCATTGGCGGCGCGCACGACCAGCGTGCCGCCGCCGAGATAGCGGGTGCCGGGCGCCTTCAGCGCCGCGTTGGCATCCCTGACGGCCGAAAAGGTCTGGAGGGCAAGCGCCATGGCAGTCTCCCCTGACTCAGCTCTGGCCAGAAAAATGGCTCTTCAACGCATTGAAGCCACCCTGGAAGACATTGGCGGCCATGCCGGCGGCGATCTTGTCGGCCTCGTCGGGTGCCGCGTCGAAGCTCGCGGTCCATTCGGCATAGGTGCGGTCGCCGTCTGTCACGCGGCGCAATTGCAGCGTCGCCTTGTGATTGGTCAGCGGTTGCGGCGTTTCGAGGATCGAATAGCTGACGCGGAAATCCGCATCGGAGAAGTCGAGCAGTTTTTCGCGGATACGCGCGCCGCTGGCGAGCTCGAAATTACGCACGCAGCCGATGGTTTCGGCGCTCTTGCCGTCTTCGATATGGCTCTTGACCATGCGCGGATGCCAGCCCGGCAGGTCATTGAAGTCGCGGATGCGCGCCCAGACCTTTTCGACCGGCGCGTCGATGACGCTGGAGACGGTGACTTCAGCCATATGATCATTCCCCTACGAATCGATACGCAGCAGGGTAGGGCGGCGGCTGGTGCTGCGCTTATCAATGGGTCTTGCGGCCCTATCAAGGAGTCTGAAAAACGAACGGCCCGTTCAAGCCATGGCACGCGCCGCTTCGCGGTAAAGCGTCGGCGGCACGCCGACATGGTCGCGGAAGAAGCGCGAGAAATTGCCCTGGGTGGTGAAGCCGAGATTGCAGGCGACCGAGATCAGCGGTTCCTGCGACCACTGCAACTGCCGCACGGCTTCCTCCATGCGCAGCGTGTTCCAGTAGACATTGGGCGTCAGATTGGTCTGTTCCTTGAACAAAGCGAAGAAATGCGGCCGCGACAGGCCGACGCTGCGGGCGACGTCGTCGAACGAGATGCGTTCGCAGACATTGGCCTTCATCAGCTGGATTGCCTTGCGGACGCGAAAGTCCTGCATGGTGTTGATGCGGATGCGTACCTCCGGCGGCGCCGAGGCGTCGGCGGCGTCGAGCACGCTATCGATGAAGCGCTCGATCTCGTAATTGGCGACGTCGTCGATGCTTTCATTTTCGCTCAAATGGTCGAGCAGATTGGCGGCGGCCTGGTGCAGCCATGGTTCGAGCGTGATTGCGGCCTGTGCAAACAACGGCGCCGACGAAGGCAGGTCGCGGCGCCGGCGCGCCCAATCCGGATCGATGTAGAAGGCGAGGAACAGGCCGGGCCTGCCGTTCTGCGACAGAATGTGGCTGTGCGGCTGGTAGGAATTGATGCCGGCGGCGGTGCCGGGACCCAGCGGCACCGTCTCGCGTCCGACGGTCATCTCGCCGGCCGTGCCCTCCAGCCAGATGATGATGTGGGCCTCGACATGCGCATGGGTGACGAAGTCGCTGGCGACATTCAGGACAGAAACATGTCCGAACCGGCCCCAATAGAGCCTGATCGCGTCCGTCATGGGTTATACCTCCCGCAGACGACTGGCCTCCCTTCGCCTGCAACGGGATTGTGCGGCTGAGTTCGGGGTCGCGTCAAGGCGCAGGGCGAAAGCCGCTGTGTGCTGCCGGCCGCAGTGGTGGATTTTCAGACTGAGCGATAGGGTTTCCCGTCAAACCGAAGCCGTCATGCCGCCGTCGACATAAAGCGTATGGCCGTTGACGAAGGATGAGGCGTCGGAGGCGAGGAACACGGCGGCGCCGATCAGTTCGTCGACATACCCCCAGCGGCCAGCCGGCGTGCGCTTTTCCAGCCAGGCGGAGAATTCCTGGTTGTCGACAAGCGCCTGGTTCATCTCGGTGCGGAAATAGCCGGGGGCGATGGCATTGATCTGCAAGCCGTATTTCGCCCAGTCGGTGCACATGCCACGTGTCAAATTGCGGATTGCGCCCTTGGTGGCCGTATAGGGCGCGATGTTGGGCCGGGCGAGTTCGCTCTGCACCGAGCCGATGTTGATGATCTTGCCCTTGCCGCGCGCGATCATGTTGCGGGCGACCGCCTTGCCGGCATGGAAGGCGCCGGAGACATTGGTCTTGAACAGCCGCTCCCACTGCTCCTCGGGAAAGTCCTCGAGCGGGGCGCGAAACTGCACGCCGGCATTGTTGATCAGGATGTCGATGGCGCCGATCTCGGCCTCGACGCGGGCGACATCGGCATCGACCGCGCGAAAATCCGTCACGTCGAAGGTCGAGGGGTGCGCTTTGAAGCCGGCGTCGCGCAAGCCGGCGACGGCACCGGCAACCTTGCCGGCATCGCGGCCGTTGAGCACGACACTTGCGCCATGCTCGGCAAGGCCGCGCGCCAGCGCCAGGCCGATGCCCTGGCCGGAGCCGGTGATCAGCGCCAGCCGGCCGTTGAGCTCGAACAGGGATTTCGATGTCAAGGCAACGGTTTCCAGCCGAAAGGTTCAGTCCAAAAACATTCAGTCATTGCGCCTGAAGTTGCGGATCCGGTCGAACAGCACCGCGAGCAGGATGGCGCCGCCGATGAACACGCCTTGCCAGAAAGCATTGATGCCGAGCAGACCAAGGCTGTTGCGGATCACTTCGATGAGCGCGGCACCGACAATGGCGCCGAAGGCGGTGCCGACGCCGCCGGCGAGATTGGCGCCGCCAATGACCGTGGCGGCGATGACCTGCAGTTCCATGCCGGTTCCGAGATTGGTGGTGACGGCGCCCAGCCATCCGGTCTGGATGATGCCGGCAATGCCCGCCGCCAGCGCCGAGATCATATAGACGGCGACCTTGATCTGCTTGACGGGAACGCCGGTCAGCGTCGCCGCGTGCTCATTGCCGCCAATGGCGAAGATGTGGCGGCCAAACTTGGTCCAGCGCAGCGTGAAGCCGGTGATCAGCGCCAAAAGGATCATGTAGAGCACCGGATTGGCGATGCCGAACACCCAGGCACCGCCGCCCAGCGCCAGAAGCTTGTCGTGATCCGGGCCGAACTGGAAGACGACGGTGTTGTTGGAGGCGACCATGGCGAGGCTGCGGGCAATCGACAGCATACCGAGCGTCACCACGAAGGGTGGAAAGCCGAGATAGGCGATCATGATGCCGTTGAAGGCGCCTATGGCGAGCGCGGTGGCGATCGAGGCGAGGATGCCGACCTCGATGGAGTAGCCGGCATGCATGGTGACGGCCAGCACCATCGACGACAGGCAGAGCACCGAACCGACCGACAGGTCGATGCCACCTGTGATGATGACGAAGGTCATGCCGAGCGCGATGATGGCGACGAAGGTGATGTTGCGGGTGATGTTGTAAAGGTTCTTCGACGTGGCGAAGGCGTCGGTGGCAAAAGACAGGAACAGGCAGGCCAGGATGACCGCGATCACCACCCAGAAGGTCTGGCTGGCAAACAGTCTTGCCGGCAAGGATTGCTGCTTTTGTTCGATCGGCTGGTCAATTGTCAGTGCCATCGTCGACCTTCATGTGCTGTGCGTGGTGAAATTCGCTGAGATCAAACCTGTTCGATGGCGCCGGTGATCAGCCCGGTGACTTCCTCGGGCGAACTTGACGCAATCGTCTTGTCGGCGACCTTGCGGCCGCGCCGCATGACGATGACGCGGTCGGCGACGGTGAACACGTCAGGCATGCGGTGGCTGATCAGCACCACTGCGATACCCTGGTCGCGCAAATGGCGGATCAGGTTCAGCACTTCGGCGACCTGGCGCACCGAGATCGCGGCCGTCGGTTCGTCCATCAACACGATCTTCGCCTGCGACAGCATGGTGCGCGCGATCGCTACTGCCTGGCGCTGGCCGCCCGACATCTGCTTGACGAGGTCGCGCGGACGGGTCTCGGACTTCAACTCGGCGAAGAGCTGGCCGGCGCGCTTGTACATGGCGGCATAGTCGAGGATGCGTAAAGGGCCGAAGCCGCGGCGCAATTCACGGCCGAGATAGACATTGGCGGCAGCGGTCAGATTGTTGCACAGCGCCAGGTCCTGGTGGACGATCTCGATGCCGTGCTGGCGAGCTTCCGCCGGCTTGTGCAGGATCAACTCCTTGCCGTCCATGCGCATGACGCCATGGCTGGGGCGGAAATTGCCGGCGATCATCTTGACCAGCGTCGACTTGCCGGCGCCGTTGTCGCCCATCAGGCCGACCACCTGTCCGGGCTCGATCGACAGCGATACGTCGTTGACCGCCTGGATGGCGCCGAAATGCCTCGAGATATTGGTGAGTTCGAGAACCGCCACCAGTCTTTGCCTCCCCGTGTTTTGCGACCCGCTGCTGTTCCCGGCGTGAATGCCGGCGCTGCTTTGGCCCCGCTCTCCCCATCTCCTCCCGGAAACAGCGTCAGCGTTCTTTTACGCAAAAGCCGGCGCTCGTCAATCAATTGTCGGACGAATTGAAGCCTTGGTTATCCAAAAATCCGTTTTGTAGGACAAATAGCATTGACGTTGGCCGCAAGCCGATATTAGCTAAGCGTCGGAGGAGATTATGCCGATGCCGCTGGCGGTTAGCCGGGCGGAATCGGCGGAGGTTTATCGGTCGAGGTTGCGGCGCCACCCTTGTGTGAGCCGGGCCAATGCCGCATCTGGAAATGCTTATCGATCTGTCTTGGCGACACGAGTGCTCGTGAAACGAACCTCGGTCATTAAGCATCCGGTCGATCTGTGTGGCGGGCACGCCGTGTCCGTCTGTTTCAAGGGAGGACTGACATGAGGAAAACACTTTTGCTCGCCGCCGTCGCCGCCATGGCGCTGGGCGCCGGGCCGGCTTTGGCCAAGAAACAGCTCGTCATCGTGGTGAAGGGTCTCGACAATCCATTCTTCGAAGCCATCCACCAGGGCTGCGAGAAATGGAACAAGGAAAATGCAAGCTCGGAATATGAATGCTTCTACACCGGCCCGGCATCGACCTCCGACGAGGCCGGCGAAGCGCAGATCGTTCAGGACATGCTGAGCAAGGCCGACACGGTGGCAATGGCGATTTCGCCATCCAACGCGCCGCTGATCGCTCAGACGATCAAGACCGCCAATCCGACGATCCCGATCATGACGCTCGACGCCGATCTCAGCAAGGAAGATGCCGCGCTGCGCAAGACCTATCTCGGCACCGACAACTATTTGATGGGTCACAAGATCGGCGAGTACATCAAGAAGGGCAAGCCGAACGGCGGCACGATCTGTACCATCGAAGGCAATCCCGCGGCCGACAACATCCTGCGCCGCGCGCAGGGCATGCGTGACGCGCTGTCGGGCAAGGAAGGCCTGGCGGCACTTGCCGGCGAAGGCGGCTGGACCGAAGTCGCCGGTTGCCCGGTGTTCACCAATGACGACGGCGCCAAGGGCGTGCAGGCGATGACCGACATCCTCGCCGCCAATCCCAAGCTCGACGCCTTCGGCATCATGGGCGGCTGGCCGCTGTTTGGCGCACCGCAGCCCTATCGCGACCTGTTCGGGCCGCTCAAGGACCGCATCGCCAGCAACGACTTCGTCATCGGCGCCGCCGATACGATCGGCGATGAAGTGGCGATCGCCCGTGACGGCCTTGTAACCGCTCTGGTTGGTCAGCGGCCGTTCGAAATGGGCTACAAGGCACCGTCGGTGATGATCGATCTGGTCGAAGGCAAGGCCGTCGCCGATCCGGTGTTCACCGGCCTCGACGAATGCACAAAGGACACGGTCGACACCTGCATCCAGAAGTAGGTTCTCGATTTCGGGGCGCCCTTTGACGGGCGCCCCGTCTCTTCCCGGACGGACGCAACGGTTGGGGCAGCAGGCTCCGGCTTTGACGCGTCTGTAGTTTGGATTTTCGGCAACGAGATCGGCGCGCCGTGCAGGTTCGGACCAGTCCGGACGCAGACGGCCGACGCATTGGAACGTGAATGCCGGACGAGAAATCAAAGAAGCGAACCGAGCGGGCCAAGGCACAAGCCAGCCGCGGTCCGGCTGTCATGCGCAGGGCCGGTGCCGCGCATTTTCCGGGAGCGAGCGTCCATGTCTCGCTGGCCGGCGAGATCGGCCTCAGAATCGTGCGCGGCGATTATCCGCCCGGCACCATTCTGCCCAACGAGGCCAAATGGGCCGAGATCTTCGATGTCAGTCGTTCGGCGGTGCGCGAAGCCATCAAGATGCTGATGGCCAAAAGCCTGCTGGCTTCACGGCCCAAGATCGGCAGTTGGGTCGAGCCCAGGGAACGCTGGAACCTGCTCGACCGCGATGTGCTGGCCTGGTACGCGACCGGGCCGGACCGGGAAGCCTTCCTGCGCACGGTGCAGGAGTTCCGTCACATCATCGAGCCGGAAGCGTCGGCCTTTGCCGCCACGCGGCGCAACGACGAGCAGATGGACGAGATCAGCCAGGCCTGTCGTGAGATGGGCGAGGCTCTGAACCTGCAGGAGCGTATCCGCGCCGATACGCGTTTTCACCTCGCCATACTGCGCGCCTCGGGCAACGATCTGCTGGTGCCGCTTGGCGTTCTGATCGAGTCGGCGCTCGATCATCTCTTTGTCTTCGTCACACGCGAGACCAGCGATCAGCGGCGGGCGCAGGCGCTGCATGAGGCGATCGAGAAGAACATCCGCCTGCAGCGTCCTGCGGCCGCGCGCAATGCGGTGCACAAACTGCTCGCCAACACCGACGATGTTATCGGCCGGTCGAGGCGCTGACACAGGCTTTTCGCCACCTCAAATCGTCTGCTTCTTGCCATCCTTGCTGGGCATCAGGTCGACGCCGTTGACCTTGCCGATATATGTCGCCAGCATCGGCACGAATTGCTCGGCCGGGCCAGTGGCATGGGCACCGGCGAAGGAGTTCTTGGTGGCGTTGCCGAGCGGGTTGGCGATGCCGGCCGCGCCCGCCATCGATTCCAGATAGGTCAGGTCCTTGAAGGCGTTGGCGATGGTGAATTTATGTGCGTCGCGGTCGCCCTCCAGCGTCCAGCGCATGAAGGTCTGGTAGAAGCCGCAATCCATGCGGCCGTTGCGGATGACGCTGTTGAAACGCGGTGGCGAGATGCCGACCTTTTCGGCCAGCGCCAGCGCCTCGGAATAGATCGCGGCATAGCCCAGCGAGATGAAGTTGTTGAGCAGCTTCATGCGGTGGCCGTCACCTGTATCGCCAATATGGACGATGCGGCCGGCCCAGGTTTCGATGACCGGCTTCACACGGGCAAACAGCGCGTCGGGCGCGCCGACCATGGCGTCGAGCGTGCCTTCCCAGGCTTCCTTCGGCGTGCGGCTGAGCGGTGCATCGACGAAGTCGACGCCGATCTCCTTCAGTTCCGCCGCCAGCGCCACGGTCGAGACCGGATCGGCGGTCGAGCAATCGACGACAACCGAGCCTCTTTTCAGGCCCTCCTTGAGGCCGCCGGGGCCACGGATGATGGCTTCGACCTCGCGCGAGCCGGTGACGCAGATGAAGACGATATCGGATGCCGCTGCCACCTCACGCGAGGTGGCCACTTCCTTCGCACCGCGGCCAGCCAAGTCTTCCGCCGGCTTGCGGTTCTTGCGGCCGAGGAAGGTCAGGCCATAGCCCTTGTCGACGATGTTCTTGGCAATGCCGTGCCCCATCAGGCCAAGGCCGATAAAGCCGATCTTTTCGCTCGCGGCGGTCGTGGTCATGTCTTGAAGTCCTGTTGCGATGATTGATATTGGGCGCCGCCGTCTTGCGGGCGAGGGTGGTTGCAGAATGCCATATTGTCTGACAATACACAGAAATCCTAGGCATTGGAGACGAAAATGACGAAGCGGATCATGTTCACCGGCGGCAGCGGCAAGGCCGGTCGCCATGTCGTGCAATATCTGATCGAACAGGGCTGCCAGGTGCTCAACATCGACACCAAGCCGCTCGACAATCCCAAGGTACGCACGCTGATCACCGACATCACCGACAGCGGCCAGGTGTTCAACGCGCTGTCGAGCTATATGGGTCTGCACGAATTCGACCCGTCGCTGCGCCCGCAGCCGGTCGATGCCGTGGTGCATTTCGCCGCCATACCGCGCATCATGATCACGACCGACAATGAGGTGTTCCGCATCAATGCGATGGGCACCTACAACGTCATCGAGGCGGCGGTGAAACTCGGCATCCCTAAGGTGGTGATCGCGTCCAGCGAGACCACCTATGGCGTGGTGTTCGCCAACGAACCGCGCGACCCCAAATATTTTCCCCTCGATGAAGAATACGACGTCGATCCGATGGACAGCTATGCTCTGTCCAAGGTCGTCAACGAGCACACGGCGCGCGCCTTTGCGCAGCGCAACGGCACCGATATCTATGCCTTGCGCATCGGCAACGTCATCGAACCGCACGAATATTCGCTGTTTCCGAAGTGGTTTGCCGATCCGGGCTTTCGCAAGCGCATCGCCTGGAGCTATGTCGACGCGCGCGATCTCGGCCAGATCACGCTGCGCGCCGTTGAAACGGACGGGCTCGGCTTCCAGGTGTTCAACGCCGCCAATGACGACACCTCGTCCGACCTGCCGACGGCCGAACTTTTGAAGCGGTTTTACCCCGACGTGCCGGTCAAGGCGGATCTCGGCGAATATGAAACGCTGCTCTCGAACCGCAAGGCCAGGGACATGCTCGGCTTCCGTCCCGAGCACAGCTGGCGCAAATACGTCAAATAGGACGGCCGGGGGCAAGGTTGCGACCTGATCTGTGCACAGCCGCAGGCTTTGCCGTCAACGTCCCGTCCTTTGCTTGACAGCTTTCGAAATCCGGACTTTGTGGACGCATGAGGGACGGAAAGCCGAATAAGGGAAAGAAGCCTGAAAAGGCGGCATCCGGCGAGCGCCCGGCGACCCTTCGCCGGGCTGACGCCACCCGGATGCCCGGCACCAGCGTGCATGCCTCGCTGGCCAGCGAAATCGGGCTTCGGATCGTGCGCGGCGACTATCCGCCAGGCACCATCCTGCCCAATGAAGCCAAATGGTCCGAAACCTTCAACGTCAGTCGCTCTGCGGTGCGCGAAGCGATCAAGATGCTGATGGCCAAAAGCCTTTTGGCGTCGCGCCCCAAGATCGGCAGTTGGGTGGAGCCCAGGGAGCGCTGGAACCTGCTCGATCGCGATGTGCTCGCCTGGTACGCGACCGCGCCCGACCGTGAGGTGTTCCTGAAGACGGTGCAGGAATTCCGCCACATCATCGAGCCGGAAGCGACTGCCTTCGCAGCCATGCGACGCACCGAGGAGCAGATGGCCGAGATCAGCCAGGCCTGCCGCGAGATGGGCGAGGCGTCGAGCCTGCAGGAGCGCACGCGCGCCGACACACGTTTCCATCTGGCCATCCTGCGTGCCTCCGGCAATGACCTGCTGGTGCCGCTCGGCGTGCTGATCGAATCCGCCTTCGATCATCTGTTCACCTATACGACGCGCGAACTCGACGATCTGCAGCATGCACAGCAACTGCACGAGGCGATCGAGAAGGCCATCCGCCTGCAGCGGCCGGAGGCGGCCCGCAACGCGGTGCGCAAGCTGCTCGCCAATACAGACGGCGTCATCAACACCCGGTAGGATGTGCTGAAATTCAGGTGAGGCGGGCCTGCAAACGCCGGCTTTCTGCGCTTCCGGTGCTCACGTACTTAAGTACGCTCCGCTCCGGTTCTCGAACCCAATGTTTTCGGCGCGGCCTGACCTGAATCTCAACACATCCTGCGAGCGCTCAGCCGGCCTGCGAAGTGGCCAAATGCTGCCTGGTCAGCGCGATCAGCAGCGCCTGGTCGCGCGCGGCGTGCTCGGGGCGGTTGACCACCTCGTCGCCATTGACGATCGCACCCCAGAAGCCGCGCAGTTCCTCGACGAAGGCTTCGCCGTAGCCGGCGCGCAGATCCTTCGTCGACAGTGTGTGGCCGTCCGAGGTCTTCACAGTCAGCCGGGTCGGGTGATGGTTGAGCCAGGGCGAGGGGAATTCGAGCTCGAGGCTGGCAGCGTCGAAGAACAGCGTGATGCGTTCCTTGTAGTCGGCGAGCTTCGGCACGGTGAGATGCGTCATCGTCCACAGCGCCTGGCCGTCGAGCAGTTTTACTGCGCCCTGGCCGCCCTCGCCATTGGCGAAGATCTGCGCGCCGACGACCTCGCCATCCGGCACGCTGAGCGCGTCGAGCAGTCCGTGCACGGCATTCACATCGTGAATCACGGCGGAGCTGTAAGCGCCGGTAAATCCACGGAAAGCCAGATCGGTTATGGGCTGGCCGATGGCGCGCTCGACCTGTTGTTTCTGCCTGGCTTGCGCGGCGGCAATCAGCTCCTCGGGAATGTCGTTGCCGCGCTTGTAGCGCTGGTGGGCGATGAACGGCCAGGCATCGGGATCGTTAACCTCGACCGAGACGGACCGCAACGTCTTTGCCGTGCCGGGCAGCGAGGCCAGCGCCAGCCGGTAGCTCGGATCGAAGCGCTTCATATAGCCGACCTGCATGACCTTGCCGGCCTTATCGCGCGCGGCGATGATCTCGGCGATTTCCGCCGGGGAATAGCAGAGCGGCTTTTCGCAGAAGACATGCAGGCCGCGCCCCAGTGCGGCCAGCACCTGCTCGTGATGCAGCGGGTCGGGCGAGCCGATCACGACGGCGTCGAGCTTATGGTCGAACAGTTGCTCCGGCGTTTCGAAATTGGCGATGCCGTGAATTTCGCTGACATATTCCCGCGAAATCCTTGACGGGTCGGCAACGCCGACCAGTTCGAACAGGTCGCCGAGCCGCAACAGGTTTGGAATATGCTCGACCTGCGAAATCATGCCAGCGCCGATGACGCCGACGCGTATCCTGCTCATGCTGTCATTACTCTCTGCAAAAGTGTTCCAGGCTCAGGGTGCGGCGGCCGGCCGGTTGCCGATCTGCGCCAACAGCCCGGCAATCTCAGCTTCCACCGCCTTCAGATCCTCGCCGCCCGACATGATGGAAATCACCTCGTCGCGCGAGATCTCGGACTTGGCGTATGTGCCGCGATTGCGGCCGCGGTTGAGCAGCGTGAAAGTGTCACCGACGGGGTAGGCGTGGTGGATGTTGTGGCTGATGAAGATCACCGCCAGCCCGCGCATGCGCGCCTCGATGATGAATTTCAGCACCATGGCCGCCTGATGCACGCCGAGCGCCGAGGTCGGCTCGTCGAGGATCAGCACCTTGGCGCCGAAGTGGACTGCGCGCGCGATGGCCACCGATTGGCGCTCGCCGCCCGACAGCGTGCCGACTGCCTGTGTCGGGTCGCGCACGTCGATGCCGATATCGGCCATCGCCTGACGGGCAATTGTGTTGGCGCGCTCCTTGTCGAAGCGCGAGAAGGGCAGGCGGCTTCTGGTCGGCTCGCGGCCGAGGAAGAAGTTGCGCGTGATCGACATCAGCGAGATCATGCCGAGGTCCTGGAAGACCGTCGCGACGCCGAGGTCCTGCGCGTCGCGCGGGCTGCGGAAGCTGACGGGCTTGCCGTCGACGAAAATCTCGCCCTTGGTCGGCCGGTGCACGCCCGACAGAACCTTGATCAGTGTCGACTTGCCGGCGCCATTGTCGCCGAGCAGGCAGTGCACCTCGCCGGGATAGACCTTGATGTCGATATCCTGCAGCGCGCGCACCGAGCCGAAATTGACCGACACACCACGTAATTCCATGGCTGGCTGAATGGCCGGGGATGGGTTTGGGTAGGTCATTTGCCGCCTCCGCGTCCGAGCGCCTTGAGGCGGATGTAGTTGTTGACCAGCACGGCCATCAAAATGACGATGCCGAGGAAGACCTTGAACCAGTCGGTGTCGATGCCGGTGTAGAAGATGCCCATCTGCACAAGGCCGAAGATCAGCGCGCCGAACAGCACGCCATAGACGGTGCCGTAGCCGCCGGTCAGCAGCACGCCGCCGATGACCGCGGCGATGATCGCCTCGAATTCCTTGAGCAGGCCGCGCGTGGTGTCGGCGGAGCCGGCCTCCATCACCTGGATGGTGGCAAGCAAGGTCGCGGCACAGGCGGTGTAGATGAACAGCGCGATCTTAACCCGGTCGACCGGCACGCCGACATTGCGGGCGGCATTGAGGTCGCCGCCGGTGGCGAAGATCCAGTTGCCGTATTTGGTCTGGGTCAAGACATAGCCGGCAAGCGCTGTCAGTCCGAGCCACCAGACGATCGACATCGGAATGCCGACGACGAAGGGAATGCCGTCGGTGCGGGTGGCGATCCAACCTTGCGTGCCCATCCATTGGAAGAAGCCGGTCAGGAGATGGCCGTTGAACAGGCCCGCGGTTGCCGGGTCCGGCGCGCCGTCGAGGATGTAGGGGATCTGCGTGCGGCCGGTGACGGCGCGGGTGATGCCGATCGACAGGCCGCGCAGGATGTAGAGCGACGCCAGCGTCACGATGAAGGAGGGCAGGCGGGTCTTCACCACGATCAGGCCGTTGACGTAGCCGGTGAGGATGGCGACAGCGAAGGCGCAGGCGATGCCGCCCCACAGCGGCAAGCCCCAGTATTTGACGGTCAGGCCGATGACGACGCCGGCGAAGCCGACCATCGAGCCGACGGAGAGATCGAACTCGCCGGCGATGATGAGAAGGGCTGCGGCCGTGGCGATGATGCCGAGTTCGGCTGCCAGCGTCAGGAAGGTCATCGACCCCTGTAGCGAATAGAGGTTCGACGCACCCGGCAGCAGGGCGAAGATGATGACGGTGGCGATGAGGCCGCCGGCGGCACCGGCTTCGGGCCGGCGCAGCCATTGCGTCAGCCGGCCGGTGCTGGCCAGCCGCTCGTCAGTGCCGGCAGCCCGTTTCGACGTCATGCCGAAACGGTCCTTGCCCAGTACCCCGGGGGCCGGCGCTTCTGGAGGTATCGCCTTGTCTTCCACAACAGCCATTAGGCTCCCCAATCGCTCACTTCGCAATCTCGACCAGAGACGGGGAGCGCATGGCGGCTCCCCGATCCGTTTTGGTCTTGCCTTAGCGGATGCCGTCCTTGGCGAGCGCCAGGATCGCCTTGGCCTTGTCGGGCGAGTCGATGAACAGCGGCCCGGTGTAGGCGTTGTTCTGCGGCCAGAAGCCATGTGTGGCATGCTCGACCAGATAGATCACCGGCAGGTATCCCATCAGATATTGCTGGGCGTCCATGCCGAAGCCCATTTCGCCGGCGACGACGGAATCCAGGACTTCGGGGCTGATGTCGAAGGTGTAGAGCTTGATCTTGCCGAACAGTTCCTTCTGCCGGAAGAACGGGATCAGCGGATTGGCGGCGGTGGCGCCGAGCGCAAACACCGCCTGGGTGTCGGGATGCGCCGACAGATAGGCCTCGGTGCGGCGCTGGATGTCGGCCGGATCGGGCGACACGGTAAGCACCTCGGTGCCGCCGCCTGACGGCTTCAGCCCGTCATTCAACCCCTGGCAGCGCTGGTCGAGGCTGACATTGCCGACCTCGTGGTTGATGCAGACGACCTTGAGCGTGCCTTCCTTGGCCAGCCGCTCGCCCGCCTTCTTGCCGGAATCATATTCGGAGACTGTGCCGACGTAGAGAGAGGTGCCGAGTTCGGCGCCTTCCTTCTCGCCGGAATCCAGGACGACCATCGGAATGTTGGCGGCAAGGCCGGCCTTGACCGATTTACCAAGCGCATTGGCGTCGGCAATGGAGACGGCGATGCCGTCGGGATTGGTGGCGATGGCCGCGTCGAGCAGGCGGGCCTGTTCGACCACGTCGAACACTTGCGGCGCATAATATTCGACCTTGGCGCCGGTGAGCGCCGCCGCATCGTCGACGCCGCGCTTGACCACCGACCAGTAGGGATCGGAGGCCGAGCCATGCACCACGAAGGTGATGCGGACATCCTTGGGATCCTTCAGGCCGGCCGCTTGCACGACGCCCGCCAGCATACTCATCGAGACAAGCGCGCCGAGCGCCAGTTTCAGAACAGTCTTCATGTCATTCTCCCATTGTCGTTGCAGTTCCAATTCCCTCTTTGCGCCTCGGCCGACGGATCGGCTTACGGCGCTGACCGGGTGGCCGCTTTGCGAGCCTTTGCCGGTGTCGATGCCCCGAGCCGTGCACGAAGCTCCTCGCGCAGCGGCTTCATGCCGATGATGTCGATGTCCTGCGCGCCGAGCCAGTCGCGGAAAGCCTGGTCGCGGAAGAGTTCGTATTCCTCGGTGCGGATATAGGCGGAGCGCGGCTCGATGAGTTCCAACTCGCCCGGCGCATTGAAATGCAGGCAAAAGAAGGTCAGGCCTTCGCGGACCCCTTCGACCAATGCCTTGTAGGCTGGCTCTATCGGTTTTGAGCGTGGACGGCCCCAGGTCGTCTGTATGGCGGCGTCGAAGATGACAAAGCCCTTGGCCCGGGCTTCAGTGACGCCGCGCTGGAACGCCGCTTCGGTGACGCCGACGAGATTGTCATTGGGCGAATAGGCCGACAGCGTTTTGGTCAACAGCACCGGCAGCCGATATTCCAGGCCGAGCTTGATGTAGACGTCGCAAAACTCCGGCGACAGCGCTGCCCCCATATGGGCGTCAAGATGAGTGACGTCGATGCCGGCGCGGTAGGCGGTGTCGATCTGGGCGCGAAGCTCGGTTTCCACCGCTTGCGGTGCTGCCTTGCGGCGGGTGGTCGCGACATCGGGCCAGAAATAGCCGAACTCGTCCGTCAGGCCGGCCGCGCGCGACGGCGACGTCAGCGGCCGCCATTTGTAGTGCTGCTTTTCGCTGTTCAGCGTCAGGTGGACGCCGAGATCGAGCCGGGGATTGGCGGCTGCCGCTTCGGCCATCTCAGGGAACCATGGGCACGGCACCATCACGGCGCCGGAGCTGCAGGCGCCCAATGCGGTCAGTTCGAGGAAGGCGCTGTTGGCGCCATGGCACATGCCGACATCGTCTTCATGCAGGACGAGCTGTCGCGTCATGGACGGCCACCGTCTTGCCGGCCACCATCTTGCCGGCACGCCGGTTTCGAGGGTCTTCCAAAGTGTGTCCCGTGCTGCATGGAACCGACCGTTTGCCCAACTGGACGCGATGGAACGCCCAAAGCCGGCCTTCCGACAGGGCCACTTCAGCGAATTCGGATGGGTACGATTTTTCCGTGAGCCTGCGTTCTGGAATGCCGATTTCATTCGCTATGCCTACAGTCGGCGCTAAACGCCGCTCCGACGTGAGCAGGATGGCTTGGTCCGATCGCAGCGGAGTGGTTCTTTCAAACAGCGGCCCCAGGCGTACTGCTTTCATACCATCAGCGATGTGGAGACTTGCCATGTACACTGCCGGCGAAGAAGAGATCGAAGCCATTGCCAGGGTGATCCGCTCGGGTGCGCTGTTTCGCTATGGCGAGAACAGCGAGTGCAACCGCTTCGAGGCGCGCTATGCAAGGCATCTCGGCGTCGAGCATTTCGCGCTTGCCGCCAGCGGCACCTATGGGCTCGCCGCCGGCCTGATCGGCCTCGGCATCGGCCCGGGCGATGAGGTGCTGGTGCCGGCGCACACCTATATGGCGACCGCAACGGCAGTGCTGTCGGTCGGCGCCATTCCGGTCATTGTCGACATCGACGAGAGCCTGACCATCGACCCGGCCGCTCTGCGCGACGCGATCGGCCCGCGCACCAAGGCGGTCATCCCGGTACATATGTGGGGTGCGGCCTGCAACATGAACGCGATCATGGACATCGCTAAAAAACGCGGTCTGCTCGTGCTGGAAGATGTCTGCCAGGGCATTGGCGGCGGCTATGAGGGCAAGAAGCTCGGCTCCATCGGCCATGCCGGCGCCTACTCCTTCAACTACTTCAAGAACATGACGTCGGGCGAGGGCGGCGGCATCGCCACCAGCGATCCGAAAGTGGCCGAGCGCGCGCGCTGCGCCATCGACCCCTGCCATTTCTACTGGCAGGGCCGCAGCGACAGCATCAAGCCGTTCGCCGGCATCGGCGCGCGCGCCTCGGAATTGATGGGCGCGATGCTCAATGTCCAGCTCGACCGTCTGGACGGCATCATCGAGGCGATGCGGGCGGAGAAGAAGAAGGTGCTGGCCGGCACGCGCCATCTCGGCAATCTCGGCCTGACGCCGTCGCCGATGAACAGCCCCGACGACGATTGCGCGGCACAGGTAATGTATCTGCTGCCCAGCGAACAGGCGGCGCAGACTTTTTCGAAGACCATTCCGAGCGTCATTGCCGGCAAGACCGGCCGCCACAATTTCACCCAGTGGGACCAGGTGCTGATGCATGAGGGCGCGCATCATCCGGCGCTCAATCCGTACACGCTGCCGGAAAACAAGGGCCTGCGGCTGACCTATGCCGACGACCTCGGCAAGGGTTCTCTCGACATCCTTAACCGCACGGTGATGATCGCGATGAATCCGGCGCATGGCGACGCCGACATCGACGACATGATCCATAACATCGATGCGGCGGCCCGTGTGGCGCTGGAGAATGCCTCGCTCGACGATGTCGAGGTGCGCAAGGCAGCGCCCGTCGATCTGCAGAAGTTTGACAGCGTGAATTGAAGAGCCGCGTTGAACCGGCTTATTGCTGCCGGTCCAGCCGCATGAAGGCGGCGCGCAGCGCCAGCACTGCGCGCAGGATCTGGCGTTCGTCCATCGCGGCGTAGCCGAGCAGCAGGCCGTGTTCCGGCTCGCTCGAATGGTAGTTGATCGAGATGCCCTGCACGTCGAGGCCCTCCTTGACGGCAGCGGCGACGACGTCACTGTCCTTGTAGGGTCGGACAAAACTGGCCAGCAGTTGCATGCCGGAATCGTTCTCGGTCACTGTCAGCCATTCGGCCAGATGCTCCTGGCACAGCTTGACGAAATTGGCTTGCCGGCGCGCATAAAGGCGGCGCATGCGTTTCAGATGCGTGGCGAAATAGCCTTGCGTGATGAAGTCGTTGACCGTCGCCTGCAGGATCAGCGGCGCGAACTGGCCGGTGATCGAGACGGCACGGTCGAAGGGCACGGACAGTTCGCGGGGTACGATGAGATAGCCGATGCGCAGCGCCGGGATCAGCGTCTTGCCGAAGGAACCAATATAGACGACGCGGTCGGCATGATCGAGGCCGCGCAGCGCCGGCACCGGCCGGCCGCGATAACGATATTCGCCGTCATAATCGTCCTCGACGATCCAGGCGCCGTGGCGTTCCGCGATGTCAAGCAGCTGCAGTCGTTCCTCGATGCGCATGATGGTGCCGAACGGCCACTGGCAGGATGGCGTCACATAGATCAGGCGCGGCGGCGGCAGCTCTGGGTCTGCGAGATGCCATCCAAGGCGATCGACCTTCAAGGGCGCAAGCTGCGCGCCGCTGGCGAGAAAGGCGCTCTTGGCGCCGAGATAGCCGGGCTCCTCCATCCAGACATGGTCGCCTTCGTCCATCAGCAC
This sequence comes from Mesorhizobium sp. M0478, assembly GCF_040321305.1. Taxonomy (NCBI): domain Bacteria; kingdom Pseudomonadati; phylum Pseudomonadota; class Alphaproteobacteria; order Hyphomicrobiales; family Phyllobacteriaceae; genus Mesorhizobium; species Mesorhizobium sp. M0478. The sequence continues at coordinate 227,982 of NZ_JAMYRH010000004.1, read as the reverse complement.
GCGCGAAGCGAGGTCGAGTGCTGCCTGCGCGCCGGTGACGATGATGACCTGGTCGGCGGTGCAATTGATGCCGCGCGACAGGCTTATGGTCGAGGCGATGGCCTGGCGCAGGCCGGGATGGCCGGCAAAGGAGATATAGCCGAGCAAATTCTCATCCCGGCTGCGCGCATTGCGCACCAGAAGGCTCGACCAGATGGTGAAGGGAAAGGATGCCGATTCCGGCACGCCCGGATGGAAGTTGATGACGCCGGCATTGCGTGGCGGCTGCGGGCCGTTGACGATGGTCTGACCGCGCCGCGAGAGTTTTTGCGGGGCGGCGAGGCCGGCGCGCAGCGCGGCCGGCGGGCGTTTCTGCTGGATCGGCGCCACCCAGGTGCCGGACCCGGCGCGCGCCTCTATAAACCCTTCGGCGAGCAGCTGGTCGTAGGCGGCGATCACCGTGTTGCGGCCGACCTTGAGATCCTCGGCCAGCGAGCGTGTCGAAGGAAGCAGCGTGTTCTGCTGGATCTGGCCGTCGAGGATGAAGCGCCGCAGGGCGCCGTAGATCTGCCGGTGCATCGGTTCGTCCGAGCCGCGGTCGACCGACATGATGTCGAGGGAAAGGCGCATATGGTCGGCCAAGCTAGTCTCCGACGAACCTGGCGGCGCGGGCGATCTTCTCTTCGTTAAGCAGGCAGACAGTCTCCAGCACCAGCCGTCTGGTTTCGGGATGAACCTCGCGGCTGTTCTTCAGCGCGCGGTGAACGGTTGCCGCGCTGAGTTCCGCCTTCTCGGCGATCTCACGGATGGTGCAAAGCCGTTCCATGCCGAGTGCCGCCTCGAATGCCATGTCGCTCCTCCATCTGCATCAAGGCATGCCTCGTCGCCAGCCTCAAGCTGGAAACGCCGGGCCGGCAACTCGGGGGCAAAATTTCGATGCCAAGAACTGTGCGATCCGCGCCGCCAAGGGAGGGCGGCGGCGCGGATCGCCGGGCGCTTTCGCGTCGCTACCCCTACCGAGGCGCGCGCCCAACCGGCCCAACCACCAGCCCCCCGGCGGTGGTCAGGCCATGTCTCGTGTAGCCACCTCGAACCCGGCCTTGCGGGCCGTGGTGAGAAGCGAGGCGTAGCCCTTCGTGGCATAGGTCAAGGGATGTGCCTTGGCCGGGTCCTGTTCGGCCTCGACGACGATCCAGCCTTCGAAGCCGCGCTTGGCCAGCGGCTTCAGTAGCGACAGGAAATCGACGGAACCGTCGCCGGGCACAGTGAAAATCCCTTCCATCACCGCTGCCATGAAACTCATGTCCTGCCGCCGTGCCTTTTCCAGCACGGCCGCGCGGACGTCCTTGCAATGGAAATGCACGATGCGGTCGAGATGCCGGTTCAGGAGGGAGGCCGGGTCGCCGCCTGAAAACAGGCAATGGCCGGTATCGAACAGCAGGCCGACGCTCTTGCCGGTTGCGACCATCAGCCTGTCGACCTCGTCATCGCTCTCGACGATCGTGCCCATATGGTGATGGAAAGCCATGCCGACGCCGAAGGCAGCCATGCGGTCGGCGAGTTCGGTCAGCTTCTCGCCATAGGCGGTCCATTCGCCGTCAGCGAGGCGCGGACGCTGTGAGATCGGCGCGAAAATGCCGTCATGACGGCCGCGCGAGGTGTCGGCATAGACGACGACCTTGGCGCCGAGGTCGCGCAGCAGGGTCAGATGCGAGGTGATGGCGGCGAATTCCTCGTCGACCGTGCGGTCCAGAATGCGGCCGTCATACCAGCCGGAGACGAGCTCCAGTCCGTAAGAAGACAGGATCGGTCCAAGCTCGTCGCTTCGCCTGGGGAATTTGCCGCCGAGTTCGGTGCCGCGATAGCCGGCCTGCCTGGTTTCCGACAGGCATGTCGCGAGCGGCGTATCGCCGCCGAGTGCGGGAACATCGTCATTGCTCCAGGTGATGGGATTGATGCCGATCTTGACCGTCATGCCGCTACTTCAAAGGGCTCGGGGAAACACAAAGCCGAGGCCGGCAAACTGAGGGGAAAGAGGACCTGTCACTAGGTCCAGTTGAGGTGAATTTGGCAGAGCCAATCGGGAGCGCTAAAGCGCGTCCCGTTTGAACGGACTAAGTCGACGCGCTTAGGTCTTTGTTTATGCATGTCGTTGTCTCAAAACCGGCGCCACTTTTGAGCGACATGCATTAATCCTGCTGCGGCCTTCCGAAGGCCGCGCGCAGTTCGTCCTTGGCGTCCTCGAGCACTTTCCGGCGCGCCTGTGGCAGGTTCTTGCCGGCGCGGTTGATGTAGAAATTCAGCATCGACATGGCCGACTGGAACGGCTCGGCCTTGCGGCGGTCGCTGTGCTCGGCCGAGCGCTTGAGCGAGGCCGCGATCTTCCTGGCGTCGTCGGCTTCGAAGATGTGGCCCTCAAGGTCCATCGCATCGCTATGCTCGGTCACCTCGGCCGACCATTTCTTTTTCGCGGTCATGACAAACTCCTTCCTGTCGCAAAAACTCGGGCAGGCCGCCGCCGGTTCCCGAGAAAGTCGCCGGGCCGCTGGAGCCACGGATCATGGCCCTGTGGCGCTGCCCGTCGCGGTGAATGCGCCGATAGTGGCGACACAACGGTCGACTTCCCAGGACCGTAGACAGGAAACGCCTTGACCCCGATCGTCGCCAATCAGGCGGATAGCCCCGGCATCGACAGCAGCTACGCCTGGATGCGGCTTGCCATCTCAATGCTGCTGGCGACGATCGGTGCGGTCGGCATGTGGGCCGTCGTCGTCGTGCTGCCGGCCGTGCAGGCCGAGTTCGGCGTTGACCGCGCCGCGGCATCGATGCCCTACACCGCAACCATGGTCGGCTTCGCCGCCGGCAATGTGCTGGTTGGCCGCGCGGTCGATCGCATGGGGTATTGGATCCCGGCACTGCTATCCTCGGTGGCTCTCGCCGCCGGCCTGCTGCTCGCCGCGCTGTCGACCTCTATCCTGCAATTCACCCTTGCCCAGGGCGTGCTGATTGGTGTCGGCACATCGGTGATCTTCGGGCCGCTGATCGCCGACATCTCGCACTGGTTCAACCGTCGGCGCGGCGTCGCCGTCACAGCTGCGGCGGCTGGCAACTATCTCGCCGGAGCGCTCTGGCCAACCATCATGCCGACACTGATCAAGGCGGAAGGCTGGCGCTTCACCTATGCCGGCATCGGTGTCTTCTGCCTGGTCACCATGGTGCCACTGGTTCTGTTGTTGCGGCGCGCTGCTCCGACGGCGGCTGCCGCCGGTTCGCCCGGAAGCCGGCCAGTGCAGTCGATTTCGCTGTCGCCGGCGGCGTTACAGGTGCTGCTGATCGTTGCCGGTCTCGGCTGCTGCGTGGCGATGTCGATGCCGCAGGTGCACATCGTCGCCTATTGCATGGATCTTGGCTACGGCATTGCGCATGGCGCCGACATGCTGTCGATCATGATGGCGGCGGGCGTCGTCAGCCGGCTCGCCTCCGGCTTTGTCGCCGACCGCATCGGCGGCGTGAAAACCCTGCTTATCGGTTCCGTGCTGCAATGCCTGTCGCTTTTGTTTTACATCCCGTTCGACGGGCTTGCCTCGCTCTATGTCGTGTCGCTGGTGTTCGGCCTGTCGCAAGGCGGCATCGTGCCTTGCTATGCCATCATCGTGCGCGAATACCTGCCCGCCAGGGAGGCCGGCCAGCGTATCGGCATCGTCATGATGGCGACCATCTTCGGCATGGCGATCGGTGGCTGGATGTCGGGCTGGATCTACGACCTGACCGGCTCTTACGCCGCCGCGTTCCTCAACGGGATCGCGTGGAACTTGCTGAACATAGTGGCCATCGGGCTGCTGCTGTGGAAAGCAAAACGCAGTGCTGCCCTGATGGCTTAGGAAGGCAGGATTGCCCTGTTGCTTGACAAGGGCGATTGGCTGCGCGACGCCAGCAGGCGAGTGGGTGCGGCAGCAGCCGGTTGGCATGGTGGCAGTGGAAAAGCTGAACATGGTTTCGCAAGGGCGCAGCGGCCGGGGCCCGGCACGTGGAGGATGTCCATGACCAAGCCGCGCTCGCGTCGTGGGGGCGGCCGCCCGACCCTATCAGATGTGGCGCGCAAGGCCGGCGTCGGCGCCATCACCGTGTCGCGGGCGCTGCGCGAACCGGAACGCGTCAGCCAGGATCTGCGGCGCCAGATCCAGGCCGCCGTCGACGAACTCGGTTATGTCCCGGATCCCAATGCACGGGCGCTGGCCTCGGCGCGCGCCGATGTGTTCGGCGTGCTGGTGCCGTCGCTGACCAACAACGTCTTCGCCGAAGTGGTGCGCGGCATCTATGACAGCCTGTCGGACGGCCCGTTCCGCGTCCAGCTCGGCAACACCCATTATTCCGGCCTCGAGGAGGAGCGCCTGCTGCAGGTGTTCGCACCGCAGCGCCCGGCGGCGCTGATCGTGGCCGGCATCGACCAGACGCCGACCTCGCGAAAGCTGCTGGAGAGCGCAGGCTGCCCGGTGGTGCAGGTGATGGAGACCGGGCCCGATCCGGTCGACATGCTGGTCGGCTTCTCGCATTTCGACGGCGGCCGCACCGCGACCGAGCATCTGATCGAGGCGGGCTACCGGCGGATCGGCTTCATCGGCGCACGCATGGACCCGCGCTCGCAGCGGCGGCTTGCCGGCTATCGCGCGGCAATGGAGAAGGCCGGCCTGTTCGACCCGCGGCTGGTCACCACCACGCCGCTACTGTCCAGCGTGACGCTCGGCCGCGAGCTGCTTCGCGATGCGCTGGCCAAGATGCCGGCGCTCGACGGCGTCTTCTGCAACAATGACGACATCGCGCTCGGCGTTTTGTTCGAATGCCATAGCGCCGCGCTCAACGTGCCGAAAACAATCGGCATTGTCGGCTTCAACGACCTCGAAATGATGCAGGCGGCGTTCCCGCCGCTCACCAGTATCCGCACCCCTCGCTATGAAATCGGCCGTCGGTCTGTCGCCATGGCGCTGGCGGCGATCGCAGGACGAAGGCCTGAGCAGCGGGTCGTCGATCTTGGTTTCGAACTCAAGCCCCGCGAGAGCACCGCACGCTGAACACGCTTTGGCCGGCCTCAGCAAATGGTGCTTTACACAACGTCATGGTAGCGCTACCATTTTCGTCGGGCAGACGTTTTGATGAAAGGCCGCCCCTGTTTATTATACATAAGCAACAGCTCATGCTTGTTTATTATGTATAATATGCTAGTTTCGTTTCTCGCCTGTGAAGCGGCGAGGGGGAGGGGATCGGGCCGGCTTCGGGCCCTTGAGACGTGGCGCCGGCCAGGCTGGAGGGCCTTCGGCAGGCGTGGAAACACACCACGACAAACAGCATCAAATAAACAAGCAGCAGCAAACAAAACTACAACTGGGAGGAATATCGATGATCAAGTCACTTGTTGGTGGCATCGTTGCCGCCACTGCATTCGTCATGCTGAGTTCGTCGGCCATGGCCGACCCGGAAGTCGTCAAGGGACCGTCGGCTGAGCCGGATTGCTTTGCGCCCTGGGCGGCTGATACGCAGTTCTTCAAGTTCCCCAAGAAAGACGGCCCATACCGCATCGCGCTCGCCAATGGCTATATCGCCAACACTTGGCGCATCCAGATGGTGCAGACCGCCAAGGCCTATGCGGCCCAGCCGGAGGTCGCCGCGAAACTGAAGGAATTCAAGGTCGTCTCGACCGGCGAGGACGTGCCGGCTCAGATTTCGGCGATCAACAACTTCATCGATTCCGGCTATGACGCGATCGTCGTCAACGCCCAGAACCCGACCGCTTTCGGGCCGGTCATCAAGCGCGCCAAGGAAGCTGGCGTCATCCTCGTCGCCTTCGACAATATTCTCGATACCAAGGACGCCATCAACGTCAATGTCGACCAGAAGGGCCTTGGCGAATTGTGGGGCAAATGGCTGGTCGGCCATGTGCCGAATGGCGGCAAGGTGCTCGAAGTGCGCGGCGTTGCCGGGACTTCCGTCGACACCGACCGTCACAACGGCATCCATGAAGCGCTCGATGCCTCCGGCAAGAAATGGGACGTCACCGAGGTGGTCGGCAAATGGGACGACGGCGTGGCACAGAAGGCCACGGCCGACGCCATTGCCACCAACGGTCCGTTCGACGGCATAACCGGGCAAGGCGGCGACACCGGAATCGTGCAGGCGATGATCGATGCCAAGCATGCTTTCGTGCCGTTCGGCGGGGAGACCGAGAACGGTTTCCGCAAGTTCTGCGCGGCACATGCCGGCGACGGGCTGAAATGCTCATCGGCCGGCACCGGTCCGGCGCAGGTCGCGGTCGCCATCAAGACGGCGATTGCCGCGCTCGAAGGCAACGTCGTTCCGCAAGCAGTGAAACTGCCACTGGCGATCGTCGAGGATCCGAACTTCAAGGCCGGTCAGGATTTCTTCCCCGACCAGTCCGACAATTTCTTCGTCGGCAATTCCTTCCCGACCTGCGGCATCAATTTCACCGCGCAGGAAATCATGGGCCAGACCAAAGCTGACCAATAGGGCTGACCAATAGGCGGCATATCCGGCGCCGCGGGATCTCCGCGGCGCCGGCCACTCGATATCCCTTGAAGTCAAACTGCCTCGGGAGGGCCGATGGACGGTGCGGTTCCGCTCTTCCGGATGGAAGGCATATCCAAGCGCTATGGTGGTGTGCGGGCGCTGGAAAAGGCCGAGCTTTCGGTCTCGTCCGGTAGCATCCACGCCATTCTCGGCGAAAACGGCGCCGGCAAATCGACGCTGATCAAGGTCATGGCGGGCGTCGTCGCGCCCGACGAAGGCCGCATGATGCTGAACGGCAGCGAGGTGACGTTCGCTTCGCCTGCTGCTGCAAACAAGACCGGCATCGTCTGCATCTTCCAGGAGCTGTCGCTGGTTCCCGAACTCAGCGTTGCCGACAACATCGTCATCTCCGATCCGCCGAAGCGTTTCGGCATGATCGACCGCAAGGCGCAGCGCCGCATTGCCGAGGATGCGCTGGCACGCGCAGGTGCGGCCGACATCCATCCATTGGCGCTGGTCAAGGATCTTCCGCTTTCAAGAAGACAGATGGTCGAGATCGCCAAGGCATTGGCCAGGAAGCCGCGCATCCTGATCCTCGACGAGGCGACCTCGGCGCTGACCGCGACGGACGTCGCCAGGATATTCAGCGTGCTCAAGCGATTGCGCTCGGAAGGGCTGGCGCTGCTTTACATTTCGCACCGCATGAACGAGATCGCCGAGCTTGCCGACCACTGCACGGTGTTTCGCAACGGCCGCAATGTCGCCAGCTACAAGGCAGGCACAAAGAGCGACAACGAAGTCGTCGAACTGATGATCGGGCGCGAATACAGCCATATTTTCCCGCCGAAACCCGCGCGCACCGCAGCCGCCGCCGTTCCCGTGCTGGAGGCGCGCAAGCTGTCCTGGACGGACCGGCTGGACAATGTCTCGCTGACGGTCGGGGCAGGCGAGGTCGTCGGCCTTGGCGGCCTGGACGGCCAGGGCCAGCGCGAATTGCTGCTTGCCTTTTTCGGTGTGCTGCGCGGCCTCGGCGGACAGATCCTTATCGACGGCAAGCCTGTTTCGATCGCCAGCCCGCAAGCGGCGCGCGACGACCGCATCGGCATGGCGCTGATCCCGGAGGACCGCAAGACCGAAGGCCTGATGCTGCCGATGACGGTGCGCGAGAACCTCTCCTTTGCCGCCCTAGACCGGCTGTCCAAGGCCGGCATCATCGACCGCGCCGCCGAACAGCGGCTGATCGACGACATGGTCGGGCTGCTGGCGATCAAGACGGCCGGCCTCGACATTCCGGTCGGTGCGCTGTCGGGGGGCAACCAGCAGAAGGTGGTCATCGCCAAATGGCTGATGCGCCAGCCGCGCATCATCCTGCTCAACGATCCGACGCGCGGCATCGATGTCGGCACCAAGCAGGAACTCTATCAACTGATGCGCAAGCTGGCGGATGCGGGGGCGGCGATCCTGTTCTATTCGACCGACTATGACGAACTGATCGGCTGCTGCGACCGCGTGCTGGTGCTCTATGACGGCGCGGTCAAGCGCGAGCTGGTCGGGGCCGAGATCACCGAGCGGGCGCTCATTGCAAGCGCGCTCAACATCCACGGCGATGACGGCGGCGCGAGAGACGATGCCGGCGCAAGACAGGGAGCGGACGCGTGAAAGAGTGGCGCTACTGGCTGGCCGAGCAGCGCGGAACACTGATGGCACTCGGCATATTCATTGTCATGTTCGTCATCTACACCTCGAACCATCCGGCGGGCTTCACCGCCAATGTCGTGCAGACGGCGTCCAACAAGGGCGTGCTGCTCGCCTTCGTCGCCATGGCGCAGACACTGGTCGTGATCACCGCCGGCATCGACCTCTCCGTCGGCATGATCTTCACGCTGACCAATTGCCTCGCCTCCTGGCTGGTCATCGGCACCGGCCTCGAGACCGCTTTCGGCGTCATCGCCGTGCTCGGCACCGGGCTCCTTTGCGGGGCGATCAACGGCGCCATCGTCATCTACGGCCGCCTGCAGCCGATCGTCGCCACGATCGCCACGGGTGCGGTCTATTTCGGCATCGCGCTGCTGCTCAGGCCGTTTCCCGGCGGTTCGGTCAACGAAGGTCTCGCCGACGCGCTGACCGGACGCCTGTTCGGCGTGATGCCGGCGAGCCTGGTCGTGCTGCTCGCCGTCGTGCTCGTGGTCTGGGTACCGTTCAGCCGCTCGGTGCTCGGGCGGGCGGCCTATGCGGCCGGCTCGTCGGAGACGGCGGCCTACATGTCCGGTGTGCCGATAAGGCGCGGCAAGTTCGCTGCCTACGCGCTCGCAGGCCTGTTGGCCGCGATCGGCGGACTGTTCCTGACCTTCTTCACCTATACCGGCGATGCAGCCTATGCCAGCGGCAACGCCTATACGCTGTTTTCGATTGCCGCCGTGGTGCTGGGCGGCGTCTCGCTGTTTGGCGGCAAGGGCAGCGCCATCGGCGCCATCTTCGGCGCGCTGGCCTTCCGCACCATCGGCGACCTGTTGTTCGTTTTCGATTTCGATCCGCTATGGCAGCCGCTGTTCCAGGGCGTTATCCTGCTGGTCGCGGTCAGCCTTGGCGCCTTTGCGCTGTTTCGGGTCCGCAACCGGCTGGAGTGGTTCCTGTGAGCGAAACGACATTGGGCGGTATCGCCGGCCGCATGCCGAAATTCATCCGCCGCGCCGATCCGGCGGTGCTGACGGCCTTCGCCTGCATCGTGCTGTTGCTGTTCCTAGGCAGCCTCTATTCCAGGAGCTTTCTGTCGCCTGAATATCTCTTGCAGCAGCTCAAGGTGGCCTCGTTCCTCGGCGTCATCGCCACAGGCATGATGCTGGTCATCCTGCTAGGCCAGATCGACCTGTCGGTGCCGTGGGCGGTGGCGGCGGGCGCGATGATGGCGTGTGCGGCCGCGGCCTATGGCCCGATCGGTGTGGCGCTGGCCATCCCGTTCGGCATCTTCTGCGGGGTGCTGATCGGCATCGTCAACGGCTTTGGCGTCGCCTATTTGCGCATACCCTCGATGATCATCACGCTCGCCACCAACGCTGTCGCGCAAGGGCTCATGGTCGTTTATACCGGCGGCTACTCGCCACAGGATTCGGCCACCGGCGCCATGCGCTATCTTGCGACAGGTTTTACCATTCCTGGCGTGCCTAACGCCGTCATCATCTGGGCGCTGATTGGTGCCGCGATGGTGTTCGTGCTGTCCCGCACCAGCTTCGGCCGCACCGTCTACGGCATCGGCAACCGCGAGCGTGCCGCCTATCTCTCCGGCATCGATACAAGGCGCGTGGTGATGATCGCCTTCGCTATCTCAGGCGGGCTGTCCGCCTTTGGCGGGGTGCTTCTCGCCGGCTATGCCTCCAAGGCGGCGCAATCGATGGGCGATGCCTATCTCTTGCCGTCGATCGCCGCCGTGGTTCTGGGCGGCACCTCGATCCTGGGTGGCCGCGGCTCCTATCTCGGCACCGTCGCCGGTGTCATCCTGATTACGCTCCTGCAGTCCATCCTCTCGGTCATGCAGATGCCGGAGGCGGGGCGGCAGATCGTCTATGGCCTGGTCATCGTTGCCATGCTCCTGCTCTACGGCCGCGCGCCGGCAAGCCGCTGACCGTGGACGAAAAGACGGCACAGGCGCCAATGGGCGCTACCGGCTCAGTGCCTCGGGCCATTGTGGTGATGGGCGTCGCCGGCTGCGGAAAGTCGGCTGTCGGCAAAGCATTGGCAGCAGAGGAAGGGGCCGTCTTTGTCGAAGGCGACAGGCTGCACCCGCCCGAAAACGTCGCCCGCATGGCGAGCGGTGAGCCGCTCACAGATCAACTGCGTGAGGGCTGGCTCGATGCCATTGGCGAGCGGATCGCGGACCTGACCGGCAGCGGCCAAAGCGTGGTTGCCGCCTGCTCGGCGCTGAAGCGCAGCTACCGCGATCGTCTGAGCGGCTTCCGCCGGGACATCGTTTTCATCTATCTGAAGATCGATCCCGCTACCGCCAAGCAGCGTGTCGCCAGCCGCAAGGGGCATTTCATGCCGGCAAGCCTGGTCGAAAGCCAGTTCGCCATCCTTGAACCGCCTGGCGCCGACGAGCGGGCGCTGACGGCCGACGCCACACTTCCAGTGGCTGAAATCGTCACCGCCGTTGCCAGCCTGCTGGCCGGCGCAAAATCATGAACCACCCTCGTCGGGCAAGGCGGTTTCCGGCCGTTCGGTGAACCGGTCATGGCCTGACCAGACCATCATTTGCTCGGGATAGAGTTTCAGCGCCTCCAGCAAGCGGTCGCGCTTGAGCAATATGTACTCGGCCTGAAGCGCCATGTTCTTGGCGCCGCCGGCTCTGGTCGCGGGCGCGCCGGCCTCTGCCGGGGCCGGCACCAGTTCGGGACTTAGGACGGCGCGGTATTGGCGGAACGGATCGGTCTCGAAGGTCGACATGGAAAACAGCGCCGCCTTGCCTCTGGCAGCGAAATTCGTCGGCGCCGAAGCCAGGTGGGTCCAGCCGCTCTCGCCAAGGCCGACTTCGGTGAATGTCGAGCCGGCATGCACCGTGTTGGTCACCAACACCACGCCGTTGCTGCCAAGGATCTTCTGGATCCGGCCGGTGACCTGGTAGGCGTCACTGCGGTCGAACACGATCCGGCTTTTCAGGAAACGGTTCTCGACCCGAACCATCGGCGGGTTCAGGAAGCGCAAGCCGAAGGTCGAATCGGATATGCCGTGAGCCCTGACGCTGAGCTGGTGTGTCTCGATGCCGGCTTCATGGAGAGCGCGTTTGCCGATGATGGTCTGGGTCGTGAACTGATCGCACCAGATGATAGCGCCGTGGCCGCGCTTCAGCGCCGCTTGCAGGCCTTCCAGGCCCTCCAGCCGGATATCAGGTGACCAGCGGCGGCCGATGAGATGCGCGGCAAGTAGCAAACGCCGGCGGTGGTTGGCGCAGAGCAAGGCCCTGAACTGCCTTTGCGCATCGATGCCATTGCCGAGCACGGCGCGCGTCGCGGCAGCGTAGCGCACGAAATCCTTGCGGATATGGCGCTTGAGGCGCAGCCCCGATACGCGGCTGCAGATCGCGGCCCACCAATTGACCGGCAGCAATGCCGCGACCCCGAGATAAAAGGCGGCCAGCAGCAGCTCGCGGAAATCCCTGTTGTTGAAGGTGCGCAACTTGCCGGCGCGGACCTGCTTGCGGCTGAAGAAGCGGACATGCTCGGCGCGTTCGGGCACCAGGATGTCGGCGATGATTTCCGTATGATAAATGACGGCGGAAGATGGTGTCCGGTCGGCTTTCCGGGATTTTCCCAGCCACGGCAGCCTCATCCGATCGGTGTCCACCTGTTCTTGCGTGCGTCCGGAAATCGCTTTACTGCGTCTGCCACGGGCGCGCAATCGGCGCCGGCAAGGCCATGGTGAACGCCATTCAGGGTTCGAACTTGAAACAGGCCCTATCGGTAGCACTTCCTCAACTGGAGCCCTGGCAGCCGGCTGCTGTGGCGCTGATGGCGCCGGACCGGCCATCCCTGAGCTTTGCCGGCCTCGCCAATCTTGTCGACAAGCTCTGCGGCGATCTCGCCAGGCGTGGCGTTGCCCGCGGCACGGCCGTCGGCATCGTCTTGCCCAACGGCCCGGAAATGGCGGCCTGTTTCCTGGCGGTCTCGGCGTTGGCGACGGCTGCGCCGCTCAATCCGGCTTACGGCGAAGACGAATTCCGCTTCTATCTCGGCGATCTCGATGTGAAGCTGCTGCTGTGCGGACAAGGCATGGGCGATGCCGCGCGCAACACCGCAAAGGGGCTCGGCATTGCGGTGCTCGACGTCGTCGTGACTGACGGCGCCAAGGCCGGCGAGTTTCTCCTCTTGGGCGACGCCGAACTTGCGGCTGCCGGCGAGGCACGCCGCGACAAGGTGCAGCTCAACGGGCCCGACGATTTCGCGCTTGTCCTGCACACATCGGGAACCACGGCGCGGCCGAAGATCGTCGGCTTGCGGCAGCGCAATCTGCTGGCATCAATGGCCAACATCGCCCGCACCTTGGCGCTTTCGGCAGACGATATCTGTCTCAACGTGATGCCGCTGTTCCACATTCACGGGCTGATGGCGGCGCTCAGCGCACAGCTGGCAGTCGGCGGCGCTGTTGTCTGCACGCCGGGCTTCAACCCGCTCAAATTCTACGGCTGGCTGGGCGATTTCCGGCCGAGCTGGTACAGCGCGGTGCCGACCATGCATCAGGCGATCCTGGCGCGCGCCGCCCGCAATGGCGAAACCATCGCGGCTGCGCGGCTGCGCTTCATCCGCTCGTCTTCGGCAGCGCTTCCCGACACCGTGTTCCGCGACCTCGAGCGCGTCTTCGGCTGTCCGGTGGTCGAGGCCTATGGCATGACCGAGGCGGCGCACCAGATGACATCCAACGGCCTGCCGCCGGCACGCCGCAAGCCAGGCTCGGTCGGCCTGCCTGCGGGTCCGCAGGTGACGATCCTGGACGACAAGGGGACGATCCTGCCGGCGGGTGAAAAGGGCGAGATCGCGGTGCGCGGCGCCAACATCCATGATGGCTATCTCGACAATCCGGTGGCCAATGAAGCTGCCTTCAGCGATGGCTGGTTCCGCACCGGCGACCAGGGTCTCATCGACGAGGATGGCGATCTGAAGATCACCGGGCGGCTGAAGGAGATCATCAACCGCGGCGGCGAAAAGATCTCGCCGCTCGAGGTCGACAATGTGCTGCTCGATCATCCGCTGGTGGCGCAGGCGGTGACCTTCGCCGTGCCGCATGCCATGCTCGGCGAGGAGGTGGGTGCGGCTATCGTGCTGGCCGAGGGCGCCATCGCCGACGCCGATGAGATACGCGATTTCGCGCGCAGCCGCATTGTCGAGTTCAAGGTGCCGCGCCACATCTTGTTTCTTCAGGAGATACCCAAGGGTCCCACAGGCAAGATCCAGCGCGTCGGCCTGGCCGGCAAGCTCGGCCTGGTCTGAGGACTCTCATTTGAGCATGATCTTGTCCGAAAACCGGTTCCCACTTTTCGGGACCATGCTCTAATTTAGATCTGCGATGTCAGCTCGACCGGAAAATCATCATTGTCGGCGTCGCGCATGGCGGCGAGGCTGCGATTGTCCAGCACTTCGGCGATCGCCTGGCGCACTTCCAGCATCATGTGCCGGACCTGGCAGGTCGCCTCGTCGCAATCCTCGCAGCGCTGGTATTGCGTGCGGCTGGCGCAGGGTATGGGAGCGAGCGGGCCGTCCAGCACGCGCACGACGTGGCCGATCTTGATTTCGGAAGCCGGCCGGGCGAGGCGATAACCGCCTTCCTTGCCCTTGCGACTGAGGACGAAACCGGCATTGCGCAGCTCGCCCAGAATGGCATCCAGAAATTTCTTCGGGATGTTGTTGGCGATCGCGATGTCGTTGACGAATGCAAGCTGGCCGACCGGCAGGCCGGAAAGATGCACGAGGGCCTTGAGGCCGTATTTGCCTTTTTTGGTAAGCATGCCCGCTTCAGTTCATGAAAACCCCAACCACCCGCATCTGGCGGTTGTTTGTGTGCAAATCATGACGTTTCGCCTGAACAACCCGGTTTCGCGTAGAACAAGCCGCCCGGTTGAGATGTTAGGCACAAAGGCGTTGATTCTTTGTAACGTTTTCGCCGATCGCGACAGATTCCGCCTGAAAGCCGTTTGTCGGCGCGCGAAATCAAAAAAGCCGGCAAAGCGCCGGCTTTCTTGTGAGGTGAGGTCGAACGCTGCTGATATCAGCGGCTGCCATAGGTCTGGTCGAGCAGACCGCCGGCGGCGAAGTGCTCCTTCTGTACCTTGTCCCAGCCGCCAAAGACGTCTTCCACCGTCAGCAGGCGGACATCGGGGAAGTCGGCCTTGTATTTTGCCGCGACTTCAGCGTTGCGGGCGCGCAGGCCATTTTCAGCCGCGATGGTCTGGCCCTCGGGCGTGTAGAGGAAGTCGAGATAGGTCTTGGCGAGGTCACGGCTGCCGTGCTCGTCGGCGACCTTGTCGACGATCGCCACCGGGAATTCGGCGAGCAGGCTGACCGTTGGCGTGACCTGTTCGAACTTGTCGTTGCCATACTCCTTGCGGATGCCGCGCGTTTCCGACTCGAAGGTGATCAGCACGTCGCCGATCTCGCGCTGCACGAAGGTGGTGGTGGCGGCGCGCCCGCCGGTGTCGAAGATCGGCACGTTGTTGAACAGCTTGGTGACGAACTCCTTCACCTTGGCGTCGTCGCCCTTGAAGGCTTCCTTGGCGTAGGCGGTTGCGGCCAGATAGGTGTAGCGCGCATTGCCCGACGTCTTGGGGTTGGGGAAGATCACCTGCACGTCGTCGCGCACGAGGTCGTTCCAGTCCTTGATGTGCTTGGGGTTGCCCGCGCGGACGAGAAAGGATGGGAGCGAATAGAAGGGCGAGGCGTTGTCGGGGAAATCCTTCTGCCAGTCGGCGGAGACGAGGCCTTTCTTGACCAGAAAGTCGATGTCGGTGACCTGGTTGAAGGTGACGACATCGGCGCCGAGGCCTTCGGCAATGGCGCGCGCTTGCGCTGAGGTGCCGGCGTGCGACTGGTCGACGGTGAAGCCCGGATGGCCGGCGACGAAAGCCTTGTTCACCTGGGCGAACAATTCGCGGCCGACATCATAGGAAGCGTTGAGCAATTTGTCGGCCGACCAGGCCTGCGAACAGGCGAGGATCAGGCCGGCGACAGTGGCGACGCTGAGGAAAAATCGCTTCATGAAAACAGGCTCCGATGTGCAATGCGTTGCCAGAACATAGCTGGGCCGGAGGGTGTACTGCGAGGCACACGGGGCAGACGTATGGCGTTGCAGCGAAAAAGAAATCGCTGAAGCAGGTTATCGGCGAAATTTCATTCCAGCCGAAATGCCGATGCGTTGGGGTTTTCTGTGGTTTGCAATTCGAGGCCGAGTGGCATATACAAATGGCATATACAAATGGAACAGACAGGGAGGCTGCCATGCCGCAGCACCGTCACTCGATACCACCGTCCAGGGAGGCGAAGTTGTTTCGCAACAACCGCAGTCAGGCGGTTCGCATCCCTGTCGAATTCGAGCTGCCTGGCGAGAAGGTCCTGATCAGCCGCGATGGCGACCGGCTGATCATCGAGCCGGTCCGCAAACCCGGCCTCGTCGCGCTCCTTGCCCAATGGGCGAAAGAGCCGCCGCTTGGTCCTGAAGACGACTTTCCCGAGATTCATGATGCGCCCGTGGGGCCCGAGGACATCTTCTGATGCGGTTCATGCTGGACACGAACATCATCAGCGACATGATCCGAAATCCGGCCGGCAAAGCCGCCAGTACGGCGGTTCGCGCGGGAGACGGTGCCCTGTGCACCAGCATCGTTGTCGCCTCGGAGCTGCGTTATGGCTGCGCCCGCAAGGGATCGGCCAAGCTGCTCGCCAAGGTCGAGCAATTGCTCGCCGAGTTACCTGTGCTGCCGCTCGATGTGCCGATGGATAACGAATACGGAGCACTTCGTGCCGAGCTGGAGGCCAGAGGCCAGCCAATCGGCCACAATGATCTTTTCATTGCTGCCCATGCCTGTGTGTTGGGGACGACACTGGTGACGGCCAACACCGCTGAGTTCCGTCGGATCAAGGGCCTGACGCTCGAGAACTGGCTGGAGTAGCGCCGGATCGATGTCTATGCCGCCGGGAAAAGCTTCCAGCGCCTTGGCCTGAACGCCACCCGGCTCTTCTGCGCCGCAGGATGGTCCACAGGCAGTTCGATCTCGACGCGCTGGCGCTCGCCGCCGATTTCCAGTTCGACGCGTCTTGTGCCGGCGACGCGGCGGCTGGCGGCGACCGTGCCGGCGATGCAGCCGCTGCAGCCGTCGAGCAGTTCGATATCGTGCGGGCGGAAATACAGCGTCGCATCGCCCTCGGGTGCGTGCGGCGCCGACACGCCGATCGGACGGTCGGCGAGCCAGATTTCGCCATTCTCAACCTTGACCGGCAGCATGCTCGATTCGCCGATGAAGGAGTAGACGAAGGGCGAGTTCGGCGTGTCGTAGATCTCGTCGGCGGAGCCGACCTGCTCGATGCGGCCCTGGCTCATCACCACGACGCGGTCGGCAAGCTCGAGCGCCTCTTCCTGGTCGTGGGTGACGAAGACGGTGGTGTGGCCGGTACGGTCATGGATCTCGCGCAGCCAGCGGCGGAGTTCCCGGCGCACCTGCGCATCGAGCGCGCCGAACGGCTCGTCGAGCAACAGCACCTTGGGCTCGATGGCCATGGCCCGGGCGAGCGCCACGCGCTGGCGCTGGCCACCGGAAAGTTGCGCCGGATAGCGCTTTTCCAGGCCGGAAAGCTGAACGAGATCGAGCAGTTCGGAGGCGCGTCGGCGGATTTCGGCCGCCGGTGGTCGCGACGGTCCATGCCGCACCTTGAGGCCGAAGCCGATATTGTCGGCGACCGTCATGTGCCGGAAGAGCGCATAGTGCTGGAAGACGAAGCCGACATTGCGCTCCTGGATCGAGCGGTGCGAGGCGTCCTCGTCGCCGAAGAAGATCTTTCCGCGCGTCGGCCGCTCCAGGCCGGCGATAAGCCTCAGCAGCGTCGTCTTGCCGGAGCCGGATGGCCCAAGCAGCGCGATCAGCTCACCCGACTTGATGTCAAGCGATACGTCATGGAGGGCCGGAAACCGGTCAAACTCCTTGCGTACGTTGGCAACGCGAACTTCCATGTAGATCCCTCAGTAATTTGGTGCATGTCGTTGTCCCAAAACCGGTTCCCAGTCTTGGGCGATATGCATTTAGTCAGTGCCCGCGCGTCGCGGCGATCTCGGCGCCGTAGCGCATCTCGAGAAGTGTTTTCAAGACCAGCGTGACCAGCGCCAGGCCGGCAAGCAGCGAAGCGACGGCAAAAGCGCCGACGGCGTTGTACTCGTTGTAGAGGATTTCGACATGCAACGGCATGGTGTTGGTCAGCCCGCGTATGTGGCCCGACACGACCGAGACCGCGCCGAATTCGCCCATCGAGCGGGCGTTGCACAGAAGCACGCCGTAGAGCAATCCCCATTTGACGTTGGGCAGCGTCACGTACCAGAAGGTCTGCCAGCCATTGGCGCCCAGAGAGAGCGCGGCTTCCTCGTCGCCGTTGCCCTGTTCCTGCATCAGCGGGATCAGTTCGCGGGCAACGAAGGGGAAGGTGACGAAGATGGTCGCGAGCACGATGCCGGGCACGGCGAACAAGATCTGGATGCCGTGCGCCTTCAGCCATTCACCGAACAGTCCCTGAGCGCCAAACAAAAGCACATAGACCAGGCCGGAAATGACCGGCGAGACCGAGAAGGGCAGGTCGATCAGCGTGGTTAGAAAAGCCTTGCCCTTGAACTCGAACTTGGCGATCGCCCAGGCAGCCGAAATGCCGAAGACGACGTTGAGCGGAACGGCGATCACCGCCACCAGCAGCGTCAGCCGGATCGCCGAGCGCGTATCGGGATTGGAGAGCGATTCCGTGTAGGCGCCAATGCCTTTCGCCAGCGCCTCGTGGAAGACGATGATCAGCGGCAGCAGCAGGAAGATGGCGAGGAAGGCGAAGGCCACCGCCATCAGCAGCAGCCGCACCGGCCGGCTTTCGGTCACCGCCGCCGACCGGCTCTCGTGATGCGGTTCGTAGGATTTGATCTCGGGGTCAGCCATAGCGCTTGCGACTCCATGACTGCGCCAGGTTGATGACCAGCAGCATCACGAACGACAGCAAAAGCATGATCGCCGCGATCGCGGTGGCCGCCGGATAATTGTACTCCTCGAGCCGGATGACGATCAGAAGCGGTGCGATCTCCGACTTGTAGGGAAGGTTGCCGGCGATGAAGATGACCGAGCCGTATTCGCCGACGCCGCGCGCGAAAGCGAGTGAGAAGCCGGTGATGATGGCCGGCGCCAGGCCGGGAAACAGGATGCGGGTGATGATCTGGAAGCGGTTGGCGCCGAGCGTCGCAGCGGCCTCCTCCACTTCCTTGTCGATCTCCTCCATGATCGGCTGCACCGTGCGCACGACAAACGGCAGGCCGATGAAGACAAGCGCCACGACAATGCCGAGCGGCGTGTACGCGACCTTGATGCCGAGCGGCGCCAGGAGATGGCCGATCCAGCCATTGGGCGCATAAAGAGTGGTCAGCGCAATGCCCGCGACCGCGGTCGGCAGCGCGAAGGGCAGGTCGACCATGGCGTCGACGACGCGGCGGCCGGGGAAGCGGTAGCGCACCAGCACCCAGGCGACGAGCGTGCCGAAGACGATGTTGACGGCGGCTGCGATGAAGGCTGTGCCGAAGCTGATTTCGAGTGCGTTGATGGTCCGGCGGTCGGTGGCGATCGCCCAGAAATCGGTCCAGCCGAGGGCTGCCGAGCGCCAGATCAGGCCCGACAGGGGGATGAGGATGATGAGCGTGAGGTAGGCAAGCGAGAAGCCGAGCGTCAATCCGAAACCCGGAATGACACTCGGCTGTCTGAATCGCCACCCCGCCTTGGCGGGTGCTATGGTCATGTCGTCCTGATCTAAATCCTACTGGGCCGGCTTGTAGATCTGGTCGAATATACCACCATCGCCGAAATGATAAGGCTGTGCCTTCTTCCAGCCGCCAAAAAGCGGATCGTCGATGGAGATCAGCTTGATTTCGGGCGTCTTCGGAATGTCAGCCGCATCCACCAGCTCGGGCTTGGCCGGACGATAGTGGTTCTTGGCGATGATCGTCTGGGCTTCCTTGGAATAGAGCCAGCCGAGATAGGCTTCGGCGACCTTGCGGGTGCCCTTGGCATCGACATTGGCGTCGACGATCGCCACCGGCGGCTCGGCCAGGATCGAGGTCGGGGGATAGACGATCTCGAAATTGTCGGCTCCGAATTCATTGAGCGCCAGATAGGCGTCGTTTTCCCAGCCGATCAGCACGTCGCCGATGCCCTTTTGCGCGAAGGTGACCGTCGAGCCGCGCGCACCGGTGTCGAGCACCGGAGCATTGGCGTAGAGCTTGCCGACGAATTCCTTGTTCTTGGCCTCGTCGCCGCCATCATTGGCGTTGGCATAGGCCCAGGCGGCAAGGTAGTTCCAGCGGGCGCCACCCGACGTCTTCGGGTTCGGCGTGATCACCTGGACACCGTCCTTGACCAGATCGCTCCAGTCGTGGATGCCCTTCGGGTTGCCCTTGCGGACCAGGAAGATGATGGTCGAGGTGTAAGGCGCCGAATTGTTCTCGAACTTCTTGCGCCAGTCCGGGTTGATCTTCTTCGACTTGGTGACGATGGCGTTGATGTCGCCTTCGAGCGCCAGCGTCACCACATCGGCATCGAGGCCGTCGATCACGGCGCGGGCCTGGGCGCCGGAGCCGCCATGCGATTGCTGGATGGTGACCGTCTCGCCGGTCTCGGCCTTCCAGTGTGCGACGAAGGCTTCGTCATAGGCCTTGTAGAGTTCGCGTGTCGGGTCGTAGGACACGTTCAGAATGGTCGTATCGGCAAACGCGAAACCGAGCGTGCCGAACTGGATCGATGTGGCGACCAGTGCGCCGAGCAGTTTCTTGAAATGAGGTTTGGTCATTTCCGCCTCCGTTGATGACGGCTGAACTCTATCGAATTGATAGAAATTAGATGCATTCAACGTTGCATTTTTTGTCCCCCCGAAGGAAATTTTCGCCGATATTGGGTTTCGGGAGGAAATATTTTCCTCATATTGGTCTAACCCGAATCCGGCCGGTTTGACGCTATCTAGGAGCTGACAGCGCAGAAGCAAGGCCGAGCGAGGGAAGGCTCGGTGTAGCACCGGGCGGTTCAGCCCGCAGTGATGGGAAAATCGAAGCGCAGCTTTGGATACGGCTCATCCCGAAGCGTGTAGTGCCACCACTCGCGCGCATAATTCTTGAAGCCGCCGGCGCGCATGGCGTCGAGCAGCCTTTTGCGGTTTGCCGCCGCTTCTGCCGCCAATGGGCGATGGGCGGTTTCGCTTGCCGGGTCGAAACAGTCGAAGCTGGTGCCGAAACCGAGCGTGCCGGCGCCGGCCGCGCCGCAAGCGGCGGATGACTTGTTCTTGCCGTCGCTGCGGGCGATGGCGACATCGACGGTCGAGCCGCGCGAATGGGTGGACAATTCGCCGATATAGCCCTTGGCGATGAGGTCGCCGCGCGGCACCAGAGGGTACCATTGCGGATCGGGCGGGCCGCCCTCTCTGGTCCATTTGCCCATGTCGGCAACGGCGCGGGCCGGGCGGTAGCAGTCGAAGACGACCAGCGTCAGGCCGTCGGCGGCGAGCGCTTTCTGCACGCCGGACAGCGCTTGCGCAGCTTGCTTCGTGAGGATGCAGACTGGGGCGTCGTAGCCATCGGCCTTGCGATGCAGGAAATTTTCCAGGCCGGCATAGCGGATGTCCTGGCGGATCGAGGGATCGACATCGGCCAGGCGGACGAAGCCGGCGGGCAGGGGATCGGCGTGGGCGGGGGGTGCAACGAGGATCATCAGCGTTGCCGCCATGAAGCTTGCCAACGAAGGACAGCGCGAGGCACCCCCCTCTGCCCTGCCGGGCATCTCCCCCTCAAGGGGGGAGATTGGCGGTTTGGACCTCGCGCTTACTACTCGACCGTTGGAGATTGGCGAAGGCAGCGAGGCGAATAATCTCCCTCCTTGCGGGGGAGATGGCCGGCAGGCCAGAGGGGGGTGCCTCGCGCCGGGTCTCGGGCGAAGAAGCCCAATCCCCTGAATCGCTTGGCGCCATCTATTCAACGAACACCTTCACGCTTGCCGCGCGTCCCACGGCGTCGATGACGGTGAGCGTCGAATAGCCGGCGCCGTCGGGCAGCCAGGTCGCAGTGCGGCGGCGGTCGATGCCGACGAGCGGCTTGCCATTGGCCAGCCAGCGGAACGGCGCGCGGCCGCCTTGCAGTTTCAGCACCAGCGGCGAGGCCTCGGCGGAATTGGTGGCGAGATCGACGCGGGCGCCGTTGGGCGGGAAAATGATCGTTGGCGCCGGTTCCGTCGGGCCTGCCTGCACCAGTCCGTCGGCGCCGGCGCCGAAGCGCGCCAATGTCACCGGCAGGTCTTCGCGCCTGGCCTTGACGACGCCGGCCGGCTGGCTGGGCAACGGGACGGCGGTCAGGCCTGAACGGACGAAGCCCTCGAACAGGATGGGGGCGGCCGAGACATAGCCGGACAGGCCGGGCACCGCACCGGCATCGGCGCGGCCGACCCACACACCCAGCACGTAGCGGCCGTCGAAGCCGACCGACCAGGCATCGCGATAGCCGTAGGACGTGCCGGTCTTGTAGGCGATGCCGCGCTGCAAGGCGCCCTCAGGCGGCTTTACGCCCGACAATATGTCGGTGATCTGCCAGTTCGCCTGGGCGTCGAGGATGGTGGCGGTGGCGCGCTCGTCGTTGGCCGGCTCGGTGCCGTCATGCAGCGTGTTTGCCTTGCCGCCATTGGCCAGGCCGGTATAGAGCTGGACGAGATCGCGCAGCGTTACGCCGACGCCTCCGAGGCCGATGGCGAGGCCCGGCGCCTCGTTGACCGGTAGCACCGGGCTGACGCCGGCCTGGCGGAAGCGCGCCATCAGCCGTGCCGGGCCGACCGAGTCGAGCACGCGGATCGCCGGAACGTTGAGCGACAGCTGCAGCGCCTGGCGGATCGAGACATCCCCCTGATAGCCCATGTCGAAATTCTTTGGCCGGTAGCCGCCGAAATCGACCGGACTGTCCTCGATCAGCATTTCCTGCGCCACCAGCCCCTGCTCGAAGGCGAGGCCATAGATGAACGGCTTCAGCGTCGAACCGGGCGAACGCACGATCCTGGTCATGTCGATCCAGCCGGAGCGGCTGGCATCGAAGAAATCGGCCGAGCCGACTTCGCCAAGAATGTCGCCGGTGCGTGCGTCCGCCATCACCATGGCGACCGACAGGCGCGGGCCAAGCTTGATCGCGGCATCGCGCGCCACCTGTTCCAGCCCTTGCTGGACGCTTTTGCGGATCGTAAGCTGCAGTGGCTTGCCGGGCACGGCCTTGGGCAGCATGGCGTAGGCGGCGTGCGGCGCCAGCGCCGGCAATTTGCGGCGCAGGCCCGAGACATCGTCGAGGGCGGCGCGCGCGGCCTCGCGCTCGCCAAGCAGGCCTGCCGAAACCATGCGGGTCAGCACGCGGTCGCGGGCGGCATGAGCGATGGTGAGATTGCGGTCGGGCCGGCGCTTTTCCGGCAATTGCGGCAAGGCGACGAGCAGTGCTGCTTCCGAGACCGTCAGCCGCTTCGGCTCTTTGCCGAAATAGGCGAGCGAGGCGGCGCGCACACCTTCAAGATTGCCGCCATAGGGCGCCAAGGTCAGGTAGCGTTCGAGGATCTCCTGCTTGGACAGCCGCCGCTCGATCTGGATGGCACGCAGCATCTGCTTGATCTTCGAGCCGAGGCTGCGGTTTTCGCGTGGCTCGATCAGCCGGGCAAGCTGCATCGACAGGGTCGAGCCGCCGGAGACGATATGGCCGCTGGTGGCGAACTGGCCGGCGGCGCGCGCCAGCGCCAGCACATCGACGCCATCATGGTCCCAGAAGCGCTTGTCTTCATAGGTGACCAGCATGTCGACGAACTGCTTGTCGACCTGGTCGAGATGAGTGTCGAGCCGCCAGTAACCGTCCGGCGTGGCGAAGGCGCGCAACAGCTGGCCGTCGCGGTCCTGGACCTCGGTGCAGACGGTGAGCCTTCCGGGCAGCGGCGGCGGAAAAGCGCGGTCGAGTTCCCAGAGAGAAGCGGCAGCGATCGCCGCAAAGCCGACGAGGGAGGCGGCGGCGATGCCTGTTCGACGGAGAAATTTTCTGGAGAGCATGGTGGTGCCCTTCATCCGCCTGCCGGCTCCTTCTCTCCGCATAGCGGGGAGAAGGAGATGGTCGCGGACATCGGCGTGTTCATCTTCGTCAAGGCGCCTTACGGCGCCTTGATCTCCATCATACCGGTGGCGGTGCGGGCCGAATATTGCGGCCGGTACATGTCCTCCACCGTGGCCGCCGGATGGGCATAGGTGCCCGGCGTCACCGCACGCACGACATAGGCCAGCATGATGTTGCGGTCGCCATCGCCGTCATTGGGATTGAATGCCGCGACGAAACGGTCGTCGCGGAATTCGAGATGGGCGGCGTCGGTTTGCGCCAGCCAGGTGAAGTTCGACAGCTGGGCGCTGGAAACAAGGCCCGGATTGTCGATCTCGAAGCCGGCCGGCAACAGGTCGGTGATCAGCAGGCGCGAAGGCCAGCGGTTCTGCTCGTAAACCTTGAGCACGACCACGTAGCGTTCGTTCTGCGTCGCCTCGGTGACGTTGGCTTCGGTGCCATCGAGCTTGTAGTAGGTGCGGTCGATGGTGAAGCCGTCGCCGCCGGCCGGCAAGGGCTCTACCGGCGAGGCGACCGTGGTGACGACCGCCTGCAGCGGCGTGGCGCCGGTGTTGGCGATGGTCAGCGGGCTGTCGGCAATGTCGGTGCCGCTGAGGTGGTTGGAATACCCACCGGCATGCGGCGCGCCGTTGACCGAGAGCGTGATCGAGTCGTTGCCCGACTTCAGCGCGCGGGCCGCCAGAAGCATCCAGGACTCGTCCTGCGTGCTGGTCCAGCGGGCATCGGCGCGTTCCCTTGCCACCAGCCGGATCAGCTCCGGCACGATGGTCGGCACCGGCTTCGATTCGGCGGCGAGCGCCAGGATCGCGGCGCCATCACGCAGCCGCGAGCCATAGTCGGACCGGTAGTAGTCGTACTCGGTGGTCGACTTGGCCAGCTGCAGCGCCGTCTGGAAGGTTGCTTCCGAACGTTGCGCGTCGCCGTAGAGCGCCAGGCTCGCCGCCAACTGGGCGATGGCCATCGGGCTCGAGAAGGCTTCGAGCTTGGTGTCGGCGTAGTAGCGCAGATCGCCGACCGAGGCCTTCTTGTTGCGGGCCAGAACATAGAGCGCGTAGGCGATTTCGCTGCCGCGATCCTGGACGTCCTGGTCGTAACCGACCGAGTTTTGCAGATTGCTCAGCGCCTGGCTCATCGCCGGGGCCGGCACGTCGTAGTTCTGCTCGCGCGCCCGGGTCAGGAAGTCGGTGACGTAAGAGTCAAGCCACAGATCGCCGGAGCCCGGACCCCACAGGCCGAAGCTGCCGGCCGAAGCCTGGTAGCTCAGCACCTTGTAGATGGCCGCCTGGACGCGGTCGTGCAGTTCGGGATCGCTTTGCATGCCGACGCCGGACGCCAGATCGTTGACGTAGAGAAGCGGCATGGCGCGGCTGGTGGTCTGCTCGGCGCAACCATAGGGGTAACGGTCGAGCGTCATCAGCAGCGACGGCACGTCGAAGGCGGCAGCCTGCGAAACGCCGACGCTGATCGAGGCGCCGTCGAGCAGGCTTGCCGCGAGCAGCTCCTTGTCGATGCGCAGCGAGCCGCCATTGCCCTTGAGGTCGACGACCAGACGGGTGGTGACCGGCAATTGCGCCGGACGCATCGGAACATACAGCGTCTGCTCGACGGCGGTGCCGTCGCCATGGGCGAGCTTGATGGTGATCGAGGCATTACCCGCCGTCTGTGCAACCAGCGGCACAGTCAGCGTCTGGCGCTTGCCCTTGGCGAGAGTCAGCTTTTCGGGCAACGGCTTGTCGCCGGTCGAGAGGTCGCCGGTCGTGGCGATCGACAGGGCATAGTCGCCCTCCGGACCGTCGGTGTCGGCGACATCGAGCCGCATGATCGCTGCATCTCCAGGCGCCAGGAAGCGGGGCAGGCCGGCGGTGATCACCACCGGATCGCGCACGATGACATCGGTCGTGGCATGGCCGACGGCCTCCTTGGTCCAGGCGACGGCCATGACGCGCACGGTGCCGTTGAACTGCGGGATGTCGAAGTCGATCCTCGCCTTGCCGTCGGCGTCGAGCTGGACCGGGCCGGAGAAGAAGGCGACCAGCTTTTCGGTCGGCGGACTGCCTTGCGGCTGCATCGAGGCGCCGTCGCCGCCGGTCCTGAGCTTGCCGCTGGTGCCGAGCGAGCCGTCGATGAGACGGCCATAGATGTCGCGGACTTCGAGCCCGAGCATGCGCTGGCCGAAATACCAGCCCTCCGGATCCGGCGCCTTGTAGTTGGTGAGGTTCAAAATGCCGACATCGACGGCAGCGACCGTGACATAGGCATTGCTGCCCGGCGCTACGCCGGCGACCGAAACCGGGATCGACAGCTGCTGGCGCGGCATCGTCTTGTCCGGCGGCGTCAGGGTAACCGCGAGCTTTTTCGAGCCTGGGTCGACCGTCAGCCATTTTACGCCGATGGCGCGCGCCGGCATGCGGGTTTCCTGCGCATCGCCGGGCCGGAACAGGGTTGCGGTGATGTAGGCGCCGGCGCCCCAGTCGTCACCGACCGGGATGTCGACCGTGCTGCCGCCGGCCGGCACGGTTGCCGTGACCGTCTTGAGCAGCTTGTCGGCGCCGATGGTGACCAGCAGTTCGCCGGCAAAATGCGGCGACACTTTCAGCTTGGCCACGTCGCCGACGGCATAGCTGTCCTTGTCGAGAGCGATCTCGAGCCCGTCAGGCGTTTCGGTGGAGGTCGAGGAGACATACCAGCCGGCGTCGAACTCATAGCTGGTCGCCGGGCCCTCGGGATCGGCAGTCTCGATCTCGAGCCGGTACTGGCCCCAGTCGACCGGCATCGTCACGGTCGCCTCGGCATCGGCGCTGAGATCGACCTGGCCGTTGGCGATCGATTTGGTGAAGGTGACCGGTTCGTAGTTCCACGAGTTGTTGTTGCGATACCACTGGTAATTGCGTTCGACCTTGACCAGCGACCACTGCGCGCCCTTCAGCGTCTCGCGCTTGCCGTCGGGATCGACCGCGATGAGGCTGAATTTGGCGGTGCCGCCCTGCGGCACCTCATTGTCGGCGAAATCCGGACGAATGCCGATCATGTGGCCTTGCGGGCGGATGCCGATGTTGAGCGAGCGCTCGATGGCGCGGCCGCCGGTTTCGCGCATGCGAACCGTGACCTTGGCGTCGACCAGCTTGGTGGTCGCGGGCAATTGGTCGACCGTGACCGGGAAGGTCGCCTTGCCGTCGTCGCCGACCACCGGCAGACCGGTGAACGGGGTCACCGAAGGCTCGGCCGACTGCTCGTCGGCAAGGCCGAACGAATAGCCGGCGAAACGGTCCCAGTCGCGCGCTGTCGACAACGTCAGCTCGCCTTCGAGCGCGAGGCCGGCGGCCGGCGCGCCATAGAGGAAGCGGCCGTCAATGTCGATGTTGGCGGTTTCGCCCTGTGCGATCTCCTGCTTGTCGGACTTCATGTCGAACTCGATGCGATCCGGCACGAAGTCTTCGACCAGGAACATCTGGCTGGAAACGGCCGCCTGCTTGGGATCGGTATAGATCGACACCGTCCAGGTGCCGCGCATGGCGTTGGCTTCCAGCGGCAGGTCGACGGCATAGCCGCCGGCCGAGACGCCATCGGCAACGATGCGGCGGTTCTCGACGCCGTCGGGACGGGTGAAGATGAAGGTCAGCGGCAGGTTTTCCACCGCTTTGGAGGCGCCGTCGCGGGCAAGGGCTGCGACATGCACATCCTCGCCGGCGCGGTAGATGCCGCGTTCGGTCCAGGCATAGACATCGAGCGCGCCCGGTGCGGCGCGTCCGGCGACGCCGCGATCGGACAGATCGAAGCCGGCGCGGCCCATGTCGAGGAAGACGAAATCGTTGTCGCCCTGCTTGGCCATCAGAACGGCCGGCACCATGCCGCCGTCGCCGCGCGTCAGGCCGGGGTTGAAGACAGCATGGCCTTCGGCGTCCGACGTGGCTGTGCCGAGGAGTTCATTGTTCCTGGCCAGCAGCGTCAGTTCGGCGCCGGCGATCGGCTTGGCGGTTCCGAGCGAGCGGGCAAAGACATTGAGGCCATCCTGGCCGGTATAGGTCGACAGGCCGATGTCCGAGACGACGAACCACTGCGTGGCAAGCGAATTGTAATTGTCCTCGTCATTTTCATTTACCGCTTGCGCGGTCAGCACGTAGACGCCGGGCTTGCGCTGCGGCAAGGCTTCGTCGACCGGGAACGAAGTCGTGACGTCCTTGTTGAGGTCGTTGGCGATATCGAGCTGCCCCTGCCAGACCGGCTCACCCATCTGGTCGGAAATGCTGGAGATATCATAGCCGTCGAGCTGCTTCAGGAACTGATAGCCGGACAGAAGCTGCGCCAGCGAACGATCCCCGATGCGGTAGAGCTTCATCTGTGCGGCATTCATGTTGACGGTGACGACCGGGATGCCGCGGCGGGCGCCGGCGGGCAGCACGAAGCTGTCGCCGGTGAAGCGGGCGGACGGCGCGCGGTCCTGCACATAGATCGACAGCACGACCGGAGCGGCGGTGACCTCGCCAATGGCGGCCGGCAGACCGGCGCGGAAGGTCACTTCGTAATGTTGGCCGTGCTCCAGGCCTTCGACGCAGATCTGCTTGTCCTTGGCCTCGACGCCCTTGGGCGGCTGGTTGTCGACGGTGACGAACTGGGCGTAGTCGACGCCGGTCTTCACCAGCTCCTCGGAAAACTGCGCGCAAATGCGCGGCGCGCTGGTGTCGGCGTCGATCGAGTGATCGATGACGCGGAAGCCCTTGCGGGCCTTGAGATCCTCATATTCGGCCTTGACCGCCGGCGAACTGACCAGCGCGAGGCTGGCTTCATAAGCCTGCAGGGCCGGACGGTAGAGATCGCGGCGGTCGAGGCCGTTGCCGAGCAGCGCCAGCACTTCGGCGCGGGTCTTGGTGGTGCGCAGCAATTTGTAGGCGTTGATGGCGGCGGAGGTGCCTTTGACCGGCAGATTGTAGGATTCGGAGGTGCCGCTGGCCGGCTGTATGGCAAGCGTTTCACGCGCCAGACCGAGCCAAAGCTGGCCGTCGTCAGGCAGGACCGAGACCGCGGCCTCGTATTTGTTCATGGCCTGGCCATGGTCGCCGGTCAGTGCAGCCTGTTCGGCGGCGGCGCGGAGTGATTCCAGCCCGTCGGTCGGCTTGTCATAGGCCGGATCGGTCAGCTTGTTGCGGTATTGCTGGGCCTGGTCGGCCATCCAGTTGGGGAAGAAGGCGAGTTCCGGCGGGGCGCCGATATCGGGGTCGCCATCGACATTGACGACCTTGCCCGCGACCGCGCCGCTGAAGGGTTTCAACTGGTTATAGTCGGATTTTAGGAAGCACCATTTGGCCTTGTTGTTGTAAGTAAAGGCGCGGCAGGCGGGGTCGCCGAGGCATGTCGTCTTGCACTGATCGAGGCTGACATTCTGGTCCGATCTGAGATCGAAGCCGAAATAGTCGGAATTATTTGAGGTCACCACCCGGCGGGCTTCGGCCGCTTGCGCTACAGACCCCCAGGCGAAAATGAGAAGAATCAAGATCGACAGACCACGAGCCGCCGCGCGCATCGCCATAACACCCTCCAGACACTGCTACGTCCGCGGCATGTTCAAGCTTCAGTCAAGCTTGTCAACACGAGGACGGGCAGGTTTCCGCCCGCCAACGGTTCCCAAACCGGCCAATGACCGGTATGCCGATAGTTCATCCACGGGAAAGGGATCACGCTTTCTTGCGAAAACGCAGAAGGTGTGAATTCCAAGCCCTGCCTATTTCAGACAATTGGATTGTGGCCCCTTTACGAGCGCTTCAAAACTTCATTCCAATTTTAGTTTTGTAACCTAGGTTGTCCTGATGCCGGCGTATGAAGCGCAGATGTCGAAGGTAAGTGCGCCACGGTGCACGCTTTCGCGCGCGCTGATTGTGGCGTTGGCGTGCTCGACCGTGCTCGTTGCCGAATCGGGGTCGGCGGCCGCCTTCGAGCTCTTCGGCATCAAATTGTGGGGCTCTTCGAATGACGAGGACGCCGATATCGTCGACCCGCTGCGCTATGCGGTGACCATCGAAGCGCCCGATGCCGACAAGGACTTGGTTAAGAAGCTCGAAAACGCCTCGTCGCTGAAATCCGACGAGGACCGCCCGGTTTCCGGCTCGCTCGGCCTTTTGGCCAAGGCGCGTAGCGACCGCGAACAGCTGGTCGCCGCGCTTTATGCCGACGCCCGTTATGAAGGCGTCGTCACCATCACCATCCAGGGCAAGGCGCTGGACGATTTGCCGCCCGATGCCGAATTTACGGGTCCGCAGCCGATCCCGGTGGTGATCAGCATCTCGAGCGGGCCCAAATTCACGCTCGGCAATATTCGGCTGGAGGGCGATGCCGCCGGGCTGGCGAGCGCCGATTTCGGCCTGATAGCCGGCGGCGATGCCGGCTCGGGCGCCGTGCTCAAGGCCGAGGCGCTGATCGTGCGGGCGCTGAAGCAGGAGGGCCGGCCGCTGGCCCGGATCACCGACAGGCAGGTCGTGGCCGAGCACACCACCTCGACGCTAGACGTGACGCTGACGGTGGCCGCCGGGCCGGTTGCCGGTTATGGCGACACCACCGTCGATGGCACCGAGAAGGTCAATCGCGAGTTCACTGAATATATGACCGGGCTGAAACGCGGCCGGCAATATTCGCCCGACGAGATCGACGATGCCCGCGACCGGCTGCTGAGGCTCGAAGTGTTCAACAGCGTGACGCTGAAGGAAGCCGACAGTCTCGACGCCGACGGCAACATTCCGATCGGCGTTCAGGTCAGCGAGCGCAAACCACGCTATTTCGGCGTCGGCGGCACTTTCTCCAACACCGAAGGGCTAGGCCTGGAAGGCTATTGGGGCCACCGAAATCTGTTCGGCCGGGCCGAAAAGCTGCGCATCGAGGGCAAGATCAGCGGCATCGGCAGCAACGATCTCAGCGAGCTCAACTACAATGCCGGCATCATGTTCGAGAAGCCGGGCGTGATCGGGCCGGCTTCGAAATTCATCGCCAGCGTCAAGACCGTCCTCGAACATCCCGATGCCTACGACCATTTCTCGGTCAAGGGCAGCACCGGCCTGTCCTATGAGATCGACAAGAAGCAGACGGTTTCGGCTGAAATCGCGCTGGACTATTCCAGGATCACCGACGCCTTCGGCAAGCACAAATACCTGATCGCCAGCATTCCGCTGCAATATGTCTATGACAACAGGGACAACCGGCTCAACCCGACCAGCGGCTTCAGGGTTCTGGCCTATGCCGAACCGAGCTACGACATTCTGAGCGGCGCCGCCTTCCTCAAGCTCAGGGGCGAGGGGTCGGCCTATCAGTCGCTCGACACGGCCTCGAAATTCGTGCTTGCCGAACGCGTCGCGCTGGGTTCGATCGTCGGCACCGGCCTTCAGAACGTTCCAGCCGACAGGCGCTTCTATTCCGGCGGTGGCGGCTCGGTGCGGGGCTATGCCTATCAGGGCATCGGACCGAAGGACATCGACAACCAGCCGATCGGCGGGCTTTCCTTCTTCGAAACATCGGTCGAAATGCGCATTGCGCTGACCGACACGATCGGCATCGTGCCGTTCGTCGACGCTGGCACTGTCTCGACCACAGCGACGCCGGACTTTTCCGACGTGAAGGTCGGCGCGGGCGTTGGCCTGCGCTACATCACGCCGTTCGGGCCGCTGCGCATCGACGCCGCCGTGCCGCTCAACCGCGACCGTGGCGACCCGCGTTTCGGCATCTATGCCGGGATCGGACAGGCGTTCTGACGATGAAGATTTTGAAACGCATCCTTCGCCTGTTTTTCTACACGCTGCTGATCGTGGCGGCGGCGGGCATCGGCGCGTTGGTCGTGCTGACCAAAACCGAGCGCGGCCGCGAAAATCTCGCCGGCATCATCTCTGACATGGCCTCGTCAGGGGACAGCAAAGTCACGGTCAGCGGCATTAACGGTATCTGGTCCGGCGCGCTGACGGTCGACCATGTCGTGCTGGAAGACCGCGAGGGCGCCTGGCTGGTGGCCCGCAAGGTGGCCGTCGACTGGTCGCCGCTGGCGCTGTTGTCGAAGAATTTCAGCGCCGACCGCATAGCGGCCGAACGGATAGAACTGGCACGGCTGCCTGTGGCGAGCACCGAGCCGAGCAAGAGCGGGTCGACCGGCCTGCCGGTTTCGCTTGATATCAGAGCGATCGATTTGCCGGAGATCGCGCTCGGCCAGCAACTTGCCGGCAGCGGCATTGCCGAACTTGCGGCCAAGGGATCGGCCAAGGTCGATGCGTCGCCGCTGGCGATCCAGACGGTGCTCAACGTTACCCGCCATGACGGCAAGCAAGGCAATGTCGACGCCAACATCCACTTCGCGCCGGATGAAAACAAGCTTGACCTCGATCTCAAGGCTTCCGAGCCGGCCGGCGGCATCATCGCCAACCTGCTCAAGCTACCCGGCGCGCCGCCGGTCAACATCGTCGTCTCGGGCACCGGGCCGCTGGCCAACTGGAGCGGCGTCGGCACCTTCATGGTCGATGGGCAGATCGTTACCCAGCTCACCGGCCGGCACCAGCTGACCGACAAGGGCAACCGGATCGAGGCCAAGGGCGACGGTTCGTTCGAAGGGTTCCTGCCGGAACGGTTCAAGTCGCTGTTTGCCGGCAAGACCAGTTTCGACCTCGCCGGCACCGCGACCGCAGCCGGCGGCGTCGACATCGAGCGCGCTGCAATCGAGAGCGACGCAGTTCATGGTACCGCTGCCGGCATGGTCGACCCCAACGGCGCCAGCGACCTTTCGGTCGAACTCGTGGCCAAAGCCAAGCCGGTCACGGTCAATGTCGGTACCCAGGCGCAGCCGATCATGGTGGCCATCAACAATGTGACCGCGCGCGCCTTCGGTGACGGCAAGGCGCCGATGATTGACGCCAGCGCTTCACTGGTCTCGGTGGTGGCGGGCGGCTCTCAGGTGAACAATCTGGATGCGAAGATCCATTCCGACGGTTTCGACTTCGAGAACCGCAGCGGCCCGGTCAGCGTGTCGCTGGCGGCGGCCGGACTGAAGACCGACGTCGCGACGCTGGCGCCGCTGGTGACCGGCAAGCTGACGGCCTCTCTTGCCGGTTCGATCAGCAGGGACGAGATTTCGCTCGACGAAGGCACGCTGCGCAGCGATGCTCTCAATGCCGGGCTGACGGCCAAGGTGACGCTGGCCGATCTCGCCATGACGCTCAAGATGAATGCCGATGCTGTGTCGACGGCGCTGCCGCCGCAGATCAGTTCGCTGCTTGGCGAACGGGTCAAATTCTCGGCGACCGCGACGCGCGATCCGCAGGGCTCTTTCGCCGCCAACTCGATCGAACTCACTTCCGGTTCGCTGAGCGCCAGCGGCACCGCCAGCGCGCAAGGCAGCGATATCCAGGCCGACATCAAGGGCAAGCTCGGCGACGTCTCGGTGCTGTCTTCGCTGGTCGGCGTGCCGGTCGCCGGCGGGATCGATTTCGCGCTGACGGCAAGCGGCGCGCGCAACGCACCGGATTTCTCGGTTTCGGCCGACAGTGCCAGCCTGACGGCCTCCGGCCGCACGGTCAAGGACATCAAGCTGACCGCATCGGGCAAGGCCGACATTGTGAGCCCGGCCGCAGATGTCTCGCTGACCGGCGCGGTCGACGAACAGCCGCTCGCCATCAAGGCGGCGCTGGTGACGAGCGATGGCAAGCGCTCCATCAAGGGGCTCAGCGTAGCGCTGGGCGACAACAAGGTGTCGGGCGACCTCGCGCTCGATGAAAAATTCTTGCCGCTGGGGACGCTGACGATCTCCGCCCCCGACATCGCGCCGCTGGCGTCGCTGGCCGGGCAGACGGTGGCCGGCGATATCGGCGGCACCGTGGTGTTCTCCAAAGACGGCGAGGCGCCCACCGTCACCATCAATGCAGCCAGCGTGTCGATCGCGCGCGGTGATGTGGCAGCCAAGGCAGTCACCGTCAGCGCACTGATCGCCAACTATCTCAACAGCCCTGCGATCTCCGGCACGATCAAGGCCGACAGCGTGACCTCGGGAACGACCGTCGTCAGCGGCATCGGCGTCGACCTCAAGCGTGACGGCGACTGGACGAATTTCACCGGCGGCGCGACCATATCAGGCATTCCGGCGACAGCTGCCGGGCGGGCGAAGATTGCCGGCGGCGCGACCAGCGTCGAGATCGCGTCCGGCGAGGCGACGGTGCGCGGCATCAAGGTGGCGATCGCCGAGCCGTCGAGCCTGACCATTGCCGATGGCATCACCAACATTCAAAGGCTGGTAGTCGATCTCGGCGGCGGCTCGGTGACGCTGTCGGGCACGGCGGGCCAGACGCTCGATCTGGCGGCGACCTTCTCGGCGCTGCCGGCTGCGCTTGCCAATGGCTTTTCGCCCGGCCTCGATGCCGCGGGCACGCTCGACGGCACGGCGCAAATCACCGGGCCGTCAGCAAATCCCGACATTCGCTTTAATGCAAAACTGGCCGGCGCCGAGACCAGCCAGACCCGTCAGGCCGGGCTCGGACCGCTCGATGTCGATGCGGCCGGCAGCTATTCGACGGCCGGCGGCGTCGTGCTGGATCAGGCGACGCTGTCGGGCCAAAAAATCTCCGGCAAGGCAGCCGGCACCGTCAACCCGAACGGCGCCAGCGATTTCGCGCTCGATCTGACATCGTCCGGTCCGAGCCTGCCGTTGACGCTGGGCAGCGCGGAAAGCCCGATCAAGCTCGAATTGCAGGCGCTGTCGGTGAAGGCGGCCGGGCAGGCTGCGCAAGCCAAGCTCGACATCTCGGCGGTACTGCCTTCGGTGGCGACGGATGACGCCAAGGTCGAGGGCATTGCGCTTGCGCTGCATTCCGATGCATTTGATATGAAAAGCCGAACCGGTCCGATCTCGGGCACGGCGACGGCGGACAAGATCGGTCTGGACAATCCGACCATCGCGCCGCTGATCGCCGGCAAGATCACCGCCAAGATCGCCGGCACCCTGGCGGCGGACGCGATCACCATCGACAGCGGCTCGGTGCAGGCCGATGCGCTGGGCAGCGCCTTCAATGGCCGTGTCGGCTTTGCCGATGGAGCAATCGACCTCAACCTCAACGCCGACGTGCTGTCGGCGGCATTGCCGGCGGCGGCGCGCAGCGTGCTGGCAGAGCGCACGCAGCTCAGCGCCACGCTGAAGCGGGATGCCAATGGCAATTTCAGCGCCAATCCGGTCAGACTGGTGTCGGGCGCACTGACCGCGGACGGTCAGGCCAGTCTCGCCGACAACAAGCTCAGCGCAGATATCAAGGGTGCACTGGCCGACATCTCACTGTTGTCGAAAGATGCCAAAGGCGCGATCAGCTTCGCACTCAGCGCGCAGGGGCCTAGCCTGGCGCCGGACCTGTCGCTGACAGTCAACAGCGACCGGCTGCTGGTGGCGGAACGCGAAATCACCGGGTTGAAGCTGACCGCCACCGGCAAGGCCGACGCCGCCAATCCGGCGGCCAATGTGCAACTGACCGGCAATGTCGCAGGGCAGGCGCTGCAAGGCAGCGCGGTGCTGGCGACGGCCGACGGCAAGAGCGCCATCAACGGCCTGCTGCTGTCGCTCGGCAACAACAAGATCTCCGGCGACCTTGCGCTCGACGAGGCTTTCGTGCCGGTCGGCACCATCGCGCTCGACCTGCCGGATATCGGGCCCCTGGCGGCGCTGGCGCTGGAAAAGGCCGAAGGCGACGTGCGCGGCACCATCGCCTTCTCAAAGACCGCGGATGGCCCGAACGTCGCCGTCAAGGCTGCGACCGCTTCGATTACGCACGGCGACCTGCAGGCGAAGACGGTGTCGATCGATGCGCTGGTCGCCAACTATCTCGCCGCGCCGGTCATCTCGGGCAAGATTCGCGCCGACAGCGTCATTTCCGGCGGCACCGCCATCAGCGGCATCGATGTCGATTTGAAGCGCGACGGCGACTGGACCGGGTTTTCCGGCGGCGCCACCGTCAAGGGCATTCCGGCGAAGGCTGCGGGCAGGGTAAAGGCGGCTGGCGGCACCACCACCATCGAACTCGCTTCCGGCCAGGCCACGGTGCAGGGCATCAAGGCGGCCATCGCCCAGGCCTCGACCGTCAGCATCGCGAACGGCACCATGACGCTGGACAAGCTGGTGCTCAATCTCGGTGGCGGCACGGCGACGGTGACCGGCAAGGTCGGGCAGGCACTCGACATCAGCGCCGCGCTGTCGAAGGTGCCGGCCTCACTCGCCAACAGTTTTTCGCAGGGCCTCCAGGCCGCCGGTTCGATTTCGGGAACAGTCGAGGTAACCGGCGCGCCGGGCAATCCGGCTGTCGCTTTCGATATCGATGCTGGTGGGGTGCAGACCTCGCAGACGCGCAGCGCCGGTCTTGGCGGCATGAATATCTCTTCGTCGGGAACATTCGCCGGCAAGAAGCTCACCTTCAACGCCGACATCAGCGACGGCGCCGGGCTTGGCCTCAAGGGCGGCGGTACGGTGACGACGGCCGGCACACCAGCGCTGGTGCTCGACTTCAACGGCAAGGTGCCATTTTCCTTCCTGGCCGCCAAGCTTGCGGCGCAAGGGCTGTCGCTCAGCGGCACCGCCAACGTCAATATCCAGATGCGCGGCCCGGCGGCGTCGCCGGTGATCGGCGGCACGGTCAGCACGTCGGGCGCCCGCCTGGTCGACGCGCGTTCCGGCCTTGCCGTCAACGACATTGCCGCCGACATTTCGATCGGCAACGGCGTTGCCCGGATCAACCGGCTGACCGGCACGCTGTCGACACGCGGCAGCCTGTCGGCCTCCGGCACCCTCGGCATCAATCCGGCGCAAGGTTTCCCAGCCGATTTGTCGATCAAGCTGGTTGACGGCCGCTATACCGACGGCAGGGTGGTGACAGCCAATCTCGGCGGCGACCTGACCATCAAGGGGCCGCTCACCTCTGCGCCGGTGATTTCGGGCACCGTCAACCTGGCCAAGACCGTCATCACCGTTCCCGATAAGCTGCCGGGCTCGCTGGCAGCGCTCGGTGTCAAGCACAAGAACGCGCCCGCCTCCGTGCGGGCGCAGGACAAGGCCTTGCGACCGGCGGCGGCCAGCGGGGGTGGCGGCAGTGGACTTGTCCTCGACGTCACGGTCAATGCGCCGAACCAGATCTTCATCCAGGGCAGGGGTGTCGATGCCGAGTTCGGCGGTTCGCTGAGGCTGACCGGCCCGGCGGCTTCGCCGCAGGCGGTCGGCACCTTCACCTTGCAGCGTGGGCGGCTGTCGATCCTCGGCAAGCGGCTGACCTTTACCGAAGGCACGGTCGGCTTTTCGGGCTCGCTGGTGCCCTACCTCAACTTGACCGCGACATCGACCACGACCAGCGCCACCGTCACCATCGTCGTCTCGGGCGAAGCGACCAATCCGAAATTCGACTTCTCATCGGTGCCGGCGCTGCCCGAGGACGAGGTGCTGGCGCAGCTGATTTTCGGCCGCTCTATGTCGAACCTGTCGCCGCTTCAGATCGCGCAGTTGGCCGAGGCCGCCGGCCAACTGGCCGGCGTCGGCGGCTCGACCTCGCTGCTCGAAAACCTGCGCAGTGCAATCGGCGTCGATGACCTGGATGTGACCACCGATGACCAGGGCGGCACCGCCGTGTCGGCGGGCAAGTACCTCAATGACCGCACCTATGTGACGATCCAGAAAGGCGACAGGCCAGGATCGGGCAAGGCGACGATCGACCTCAATGTGGGACGCGGCGTCAAGCTGCGCGGCGAGGCCAACGATGGCGGCGAGGCCAAGGGCGGCATATTCTACGAAAAGGAATATTGAGTTCCTGGCCCTTACCGCCACCGGAACTGGCGCTGTCTCAACCCGCCCAAATGTATCAATTACTCGCCTAAGCAGATTCCGGCGGAATCTGGGCGCGCTAGCACTTTTGCGCCAAGTCTGTCGTTATCACGCGAACCGCTCCCTTTTCAAAGTTGCACATTCCCTAACAGGTTCCGTAGCCATGCCGTCTTTGACATCACGGCAGGGATGCGGAATGTTAAAAGGCGGAAAGCCAACAATGGGAGTTAAGGTATGACAAATTACAAGAGTAATGGCGATCGCGTTCCCGATCACATCCTGGCCATGGCCGAAGAAGCCAAGGCAGGCAAAGTCGATCGCCGCGAGTTCCTCGCCATGGCGAGCGTGTTCGGCGCGTCGACTGCGATGGCCTACGGCATGCTCGGCGTAGCCGTGCCGACCCAAGCCAGGGCCGAAGAGGTGCAGGGCAAGAAGGGCGGCATCCTTAAAGTCGCGCAATGGGTCAAGGATCCCAAGGATCCGCGCAAGGCCGACTGGTCGGAAATCGCCAATGCCGAGCGTCAGGCGCTTGAGCCGCTGGTCAAGTACACCAGCGAATA
Source organism: Mesorhizobium sp. M0478 (assembly GCF_040321305.1). NCBI lineage: Bacteria > Pseudomonadati > Pseudomonadota > Alphaproteobacteria > Hyphomicrobiales > Phyllobacteriaceae > Mesorhizobium > Mesorhizobium sp. M0478. Next base: position 190,257 of record NZ_JAMYRH010000004.1, on the reverse strand, counting down.
CACGTTCCGCCCGTACCTTCTGGAGAGCTGGGAGGTCAACGACGACGCCACCGAGTACACGCTGCATGTGCGCAAGGGTGTGACCTGGTCGAATGGCGATGCCTTCACCGCCGATGACGTCATCTTCAATCTCAAGCGCTGGGCCGACAAGAAGGCCGAGGGCAATTCGATGCCTGGCCGTCTCGGCACGCTGGTCAAGGACGACAAACTCGACGAAAGCGCCGTGACCAAGGTTGACGACCACACCGTCAAGCTGAAGCTCGGCAAGGCCGACATCGCGCTCATTCCGAACATGTGCGATTATCCCGGTCTCATCGTCCACAAGAGCTTCGACGAGAAGGGCGGCGACTTCAAAGCCTGCCCGATCGGTACCGGTCCGTTCGAGCTCGTCTCCTACGATGTCGGCCAGAAGGTGGTCTACAAGCGCCGCGAGGACAACAAGTGGTGGGACGGCGAGGTGTTCCTCGACGGCATCGAATTCGTCGACTACGGCACCGATCCGGCAGCCATGGTCAGTGCCTTCGAGGCGGGCGAAGTCCATACCAATTTCGAGACCTCGGCCGACTATGTGTCGATCCTCGACGGACTGGACCTGGTCAAGTCCGAAATCGTCACCGCCTCGACCATCGTGTGCCGCACCAACATCAACAACAAGCCTTACGGCGATCAGAAGGTGCGCAACGCGCTGCAGTTGGCGGTCGACAACAATGTCGTTCTGCAGCTTGGCTACGGAAATGCCGGCACGGTGGCTGAAAACCACCATGTCTGCCAAATCCACCCGGAATATTACGAGCTGCCCAAAGTCGCTCGCGATCCGGCCAAGGCCAAGGCGCTGATGGCGGAAGCCGGCCAGGCCGACTTCGAGCATGAGCTGATCACGGTCGACGAAGACTGGCACAAGAATACCGGCGACGCCATCGCCGCGCAGATGCGCGACGCCGGCCTCAAGGTAAAGCGCACGGTGCTGCCGGGCTCGACGTTCTGGAACGACTGGACCAAGTACCCGCTGTCGATGACCAACTGGAACATGCGCCCGCTCGGCGTTCAGGTTCTGGCGATCGGCTATCGCACTGGCGAGGCGTGGAACGAGTCGGCCTATTCCAACCCCGAATGGGATGCCAAGCTCAATGCAGCATTGGCTGTCGCCGATGCGGCCAAGCGCAAGGAAATGATGAAGGACATCGAGCAGATCCTGCAGGATTCCGGCATCATGATCCAGCCATACTGGCGCAAGCTCTACAGCCACTCGGTCAAGGCGGTGCAGAATTACAAGATGCATCCGACCTTCGAGCGCGACTACGGCAAGGTCTGGCTCGACCAGGCGTGATTGGAACGTCAGGGAAGGGGCGCTTCGCTCCTTCCCGTCACGCCTCGCATGGCCCAGAACCGGAAGCCGCCGCAGCAAAAAGTTGCGGACTCTCCTGAAAGACCGTTCAATAAAACTGGGTTGATTGCATCCGAGTGCCGATTTGACGGCCAACTCTGCCGGCAACGGCAAAGCTGGTTTTTCGAACTGGCTCCAACCCCAACCAGACCGGCAGGGGACCGCCATGCTTTCTTTCGTAATCCGGCGTCTCGGCACCATGGCATTGACGATGCTGTGCCTGACGATGATCGTCTTCTTCCTGATCAACCTCGAGCCTAATTTGAAGAAGCTGGCGATCAGCCAGACCGAAATGCACACATCGGCCGAACAGCTCGAAAGCTGGCTGGTCAACCATGGCTACCGGCAGAACTTCTTCGTGCGCTACGGGCAATGGCTGGGCGTCGTCCCGAAGCAACCGGTGACCGATCCGGCGACCGGCAAGCCGACGCAGCGTTTCTCCTTCTGCAACGATCCGCTGGAGCCGAAATTCTCCGGCATCCTGGAAGGTGATTTCGGCTGCTCGACCAAGTTCAAAACCTCCGTTGCGTCAAAGCTCTTCCCCGCACTCGCCGCCACCGGTATCCTGATGCTCTGTGTGCTGTTGGTGATGGTGCCAATTTCGCTGCTGATTGGCATCCTGGCCGGCATGCGCGAGGGCTCGCGAACGGACCGAACGCTGTCCGTCGCATCGATCGCGTCGACCGCGACGCCCGAATATGTGTCCGGCGTCATCTTCACCGTCATCTTCGCCTCCTGGCTCGGCTGGCTGAACGGTTCGGCCGCCTCGGCAAGCCAGGGCATCACCTTCTACAATTTCACCCTGCCGGTGATGACGCTGGCGATCTACGGCATCGGCTACATCGCCCGCATGACACGCGCCTCGATGGTCGAGGTGATGACGCAGCAATATATCCGCACCGCCCGGCTGAAAGGGCTTTCCTTCGGCAGCGTCGTCGTCAAGCACGCGCTGCGCAATGCGCTGATTGCGCCGTTCACCGTCATCATGCTGCAATTTCCCTGGCTGCTTACCGGCGTCGTCATCGTCGAGGTGATGTTCCGCTACCAGGGCTTTGGCTACACGCTGGTCGAGGCCGCCGGCAACAACGACATCGATCTGCTGCTTGGCTGTTCACTGGTCTCGGTGTTCATCGTGCTGATCACGCAGCTCATTTCGGATGTCGGCTACGCGTTCCTCAATCCGCGTATCAGAGTTCAATAGGGGGCTGGGGCAGATGCAGGTCGAATATATCGGTGCCTTCAATGTCGTGCTCGGCGTGATTGGGCGTTTCTGGCCAGTCTGGTTAGGGCTTGCCCTGGTGATGGGGGTGAGCTTCACCTACAAGAAAAGGCTCGGCCTCTACGGCCAGTTGTTCGATAGCGGCGTCGGCATAGTCGGTGTCGGCATCTGCCTGTTCTGGCTGTTCACGGCAATCTTCGCGTCGACCGTCGCGCCCTTCGATCCGCTCGCCCAGGTCCCGATCATGAAGGATGCGCTGCCGGGCGCGCTCGAGCCGGTATCGAAACTCATCTACTATTTCGGCGGCGACAAGCTCGCCCGCGATGTCTTTTCGCGCATGGTCTATGGCAGCCAGATCGTGCTGATCATCGCACCGGCGGCGACCGGTTTCGCGCTGATGGTCGGCATCACGCTCGGTCTGCCCGCCGGCTACTATGGCGGCCGCATCGACACCGTGCTGTCGTTCCTGGCCAATCTGGTGCTGGCCTTCCCGGTGATCCTGCTGTTCTACCTGCTGGTGACGCCGGGCATCATGGACACGCCGATCCCCTACGCCATGGCCGGGCTGTTCTTCATGTTCCCGATCATCTTCTTTTCCGTGCTGTTCTGGACCCGCTACAAGAACCGGCCAGACCGGCTCTACATATTGCTTGGGCTGACGCTGGTCATCGGCGGCTGGGTCTATGCCGGCCTGGTGTTCGATGCCGATCCGTTCAAGATCATCCACATCGACCCCAACCAGCTCAACATCTTTGTGGCGGTGGTGTTTGCTTCCAGCCCCGGCGTGTTCCGCATCGTGCGCGGCCTGGTCATGGACATCAAGACCCGGGACTATGTGGCGGCGGCGCAGACGCGCGGTGAATCGCCCTGGTACATCATGCTGTGGGAGATCCTGCCCAATGCGCGCGGTCCGCTGATCGTCGATGCCTGCCTGCGCATCGGCTACACCACGATCCTGCTCGGCACGCTCGGCTATTTCGGCCTCGGCCTGGCGCCGGAGAGCCCGGACTGGGGCACCGCGATCAAGGACGCCAGCCGCCTGCTGCGCTCCTTCATCCATCCGGCGCTGCCGCCGACGATCGCGCTGATGTCGTTCGTGCTGGGCCTGAACCTGCTCGCGGACTCGCTGCGCGAACAATCGATGAAAGACTGATCAGCGGGTTCGGCCCGCAGAGCATGATCCCGAAAAGTGGTACGCGGTTTTCGGATAAGATCATGCTCAAACAAGAAGACAAGGATTGGAGCGACCCATGAATGAGGCAGTTCGAAATCCCGGAGAACCGATCATCGAGATCGAGAACCTGTCGATCTCCTTCTTCACCCGCAAGGGCGAGATCCCTGCCGTCATGGATTTTTCCTGCACAGTGATGCCGGGCGAGGCGATGGGCATCGTTGGCGAATCCGGCTGCGGCAAGTCGACCGTGTCCCTTGGCATCATGCGCGACCTCTCCAACATCGGAAAGATCGTCGGCGGCAAGATCAAGTTCCAGGGCAAGGACATGGGCGAGCTGTCCGACGAGGAACTGCGCTCCATCCGCGGCAACAAGATCGCCATGATCTACCAGGAGCCGATGGCGAGCCTCAATCCGGCGATGAAGGTCGGCCAGCAATTGATGGAAGTGCCGCTGATCCACGACAAGGTGTCGAAGGAAGAGGCTTACAAAAGAGCGCTTGAAATGGTGCGCTCGGTGAGATTGCCCGATCCCGAACGCATGATGCGCTCCTATCCGCACCAGCTTTCCGGCGGCCAGCAGCAGCGCATCGTCATTGCCATGGCGCTGCTGTCGAAGCCGGCGCTGCTGCTGCTCGACGAGCCGACGACGGCGCTCGACGTGACAGTGGAGGCCGGCATCGTCGAACTGGTCAGGGGGCTCGGCGAGAAGTTCGGCACGTCGATGATCTTCGTGTCGCACAATCTGGGTCTCATCCTCGAGACCTGCGACCGCATCACGGTGATGTACTCGGGCGAAGCGGTCGAGACCGGCAAGATCAAGGACGTGTTCGATCGGATGCGCCATCCGTATACGCAAGGGCTGTTCCGCTCGATCCCGCTGCCGGGCGCCGACAAGAATTCACGGCCGCTGATCGCCATCCCCGGCCAATTGCCGCTGCCGCATGAGCGGCCCAAGGGCTGCAATTTCGGCCCGCGCTGCCACCATTTCGTCGAGGGCGTCTGCAATGCCGCCGAAATCCCGATGATCGAGGTTGCCGGTCACGAAGGGCATTTCTCGCGCTGCGTGCGCTTCAACGAGATCGACTGGGAGGCGCTGCCTCCCGGCGCCAAGAAGGTCAATGAAAAGGTGGTGCCCGGCGCGCCGGTGCTCAAGATCGAGGATCTCAGAAAATACTACAAGGTCGGCGGCAGCGAAGTCTTCGGCTCGAGCGAAGGCCGCGTCGTCAAGGCCAATGAGACGATCTCGTTCATGGCGCGCGAATCCGAGACCGTCGCCATCGTCGGCGAGTCCGGTTGCGGAAAGTCGACACTGGCCAAGGTTCTGCTCGGACTGGAGACGGCAAGCGCCGGCACAGTGACGCTGGGCAACAAGGAGATCCAGTCGACCAGCATCGAGAAGCGCAGTGTCGAAACGGTGTCGTCGATCCAGATGGTGTTCCAGAACCCGTTCGATACGCTCAATCCCAGCCACTCCGTCGGTTCGCAGATCATCCGCACGCTGGAAAAATTCAAAGTCGGCAACAATGTCGCCGAGCGGCGCAAGCGCATGCTGGAACTGCTCGACCTGGTTAAGCTGCCGCGCGCCTTCGAGACGCGCAAGCCGCGTCAGCTGTCAGGCGGCCAGAAGCAGCGCATCGGCGTGGCGCGCGCCTTTGCCGGCGATGCCAAGGTGGTGGTGGCCGACGAGCCGGTCTCGGCACTCGACGTCTCGGTGCAGGCGGCGGTGACCGAACTGCTGATGGACATCCAGCGCAAGAACAAGACGACGATGCTGTTCATCAGCCACGATCTGTCCGTCGTGCGCTACATCGCCGACCGGGTCGTCGTCATGTATCTCGGCTACATCGTCGAGCAGGGCACGACCGACCAGATCTTCGCGCCGCCCTATCACCCCTACACAGAGGCGCTGCTGTCGGCGATCCCGATCGCCGACACCAGCGTGGTGAAGAGGCACATCGTGCTCGAGGGCGATATCCCGTCGGCGATGAACCCGCCGAGCGGCTGCCCGTTCCAGACGCGCTGCGGCTACAAGAAACTGGTGCCCGACAATCTGTGCGAGACCAAGGTTCCGCCGGTTAAACATCTCGGCGACGGCCATATGAGCCTGTGCTGGCTGTCCGACGATGTGCTGGCGACGATGGAGCCGGTGATCAAGTTCGACAAGGAACATGCCGCGCATGAAGGCGTGCCGGAAGACGCACCGCATGGCAGCGGCCCGGGTTCTACAGGAACAGCGCCCAACCGGCCGCGTGGCAAATCGTCGAGCGCGGAAGCGGACGAGATCGGCGAGGCCGTGGAGCAGGGCCAGGCTGGGATGCGAGCCCGTCGCACCAAAGTAGTCGACGAGGCTTCCGAAACCGGTGTTAAGAAGCCGAAAGATACGACAAGGCGGCACTAAACAGCGAAAGGTGCTAGTTTTCGCATTGCCGTAACTGCGCGTTCAGTTGCTGCATTGCTGCAACTGAACGGCATAGTCGCGGGCCATCTTTTCGGTCGCCCTGGCATAGCCCTGCACGCCGGCATCGCCACGGTTGCCGCGGCCGTAGGCGGTCCAGCCGAGATAGTAGGCGAGATAGAGATTGTAGGTGTCGTTGCGGGCGACGCCGAACGTGTCTGATGTCTTGGAATGATACCAGCCGACGAAATCGACGGCATCGGCAAACTTGGTCCGCCGCGCCGCCCAGCTGCCGGTTTCGCTCTGATATTGCGACCAGGTGCCGTCGAGCGCCTGCGAGAAACCGGTGGCCGACGAGACATGTTTCCACGGAATGAAGCCGAGCAGTTTGGTACGCGGCGGCCTGGCATTGCTCTTGAAACCGGATTCCTTGCGCACCGTCGCCATCAGCACGGGGACAGGGACGCCGTATTTCTGCGAGGCGCGCTCGGCGGCCGACTGCCAGTTGTCGAACCAGCCGTCGTTCTGGTCGAAGACGGCGCAGACATTGTTGATATGGTTGGGCGGCGTCGCGCAGGCCGGCAAAGCCAGCAGCACGCCAACCGCTACAATTTTACTCAAACTCGAACTACGCATTGGAAAACGAATAGGCCGAAATCATAAAGGGAATCTTGCGGTGTTTCTTAACGGCTTGCCGGCCTGGCTGCGCTCGGTGGGCCTGTATCATTATTCCGACCTTTCGCGTCGCCTTTATCTCCATCAGAATTCAAAAATGCCGCCTTGGATAAAATCACGCCCGCGAAGGGCGGATTTCTGACAGCGATATCCGGATGCCGGCGCTCTGATGCCAGGCATGAATGAACCAAGACGAAAGCGCGGCGCGGAGCGAACCAGCAACCGGGGGCCCGCCGCCATCCCGCAACTTCCACTGCGGCGGGTGACCAATCCCTATCCGCCGATGGCGATGCTCTCAGTCGGCCAGGTCGAAGCGATCCACCAGGCGTCGATGCACATTCTGGAAAATTTCGGCATCGAGGTGATGTCTCAGCGGGCGCTGGCGCTGTTCGAGAAGGCGGGCGCAAAAGTCGACCATGCGACCGCGAATGTCCGCATCGACCGGGGCCTTGTCGCCGAGGCGCTGAAGACCACGCAGTCCAGCTATCGGCTGACGCCGCGCAACCCCGCCAACACCATTCATCTCGGCGGCAACACGATCAATTTCACCCTCGTCGCCGGGCCGCCCAATGTGCACGACATGGAGCGCGGCCGGCGCGCTGGAAACTTGCACGACTATGCCGATCTGACCCGGCTGGCGCAGCATTTCAACTGCATCCACATGCTCGGCAACCAGGTCTGCGCGCCGGTGGAACTGCCGGCCAACACCAGGCACATGGATACCTATTTCACCAACCTGACGCTGACCGACAAATCGTTCCATGTCTCGGCGATCGGACGAGGCCGGGCGCTGGACGGCATCGAGATGATGGCAATCGCGCGCGGGCTGACGCTGGACGAGATGCGCGATGATCCCGGCATTGCCACCATCATCTCGGTCAACTCGCCGCGGCGTTTCGACGAGATGATGGCCGAAGGGCTGATGACCATGGCTGAGTTCGGCCAGTCGGTGGCGGTGACGCCGTTCACGCTGATGGGCGCGATGAGCCCGGTGACGCTCGCCGGCGCCCTGGCGCAGCAGAATGCCGAGGCGCTGTTCGGCGTGGTGCTGACGCAACTGGTGCGCCCCGGCGCGCCGGTGATGTACGGCGCCTTCACCTCCAACGTCGACATGAAGTCGGGCGCGCCGGCCTTCGGAACGCCGGAGAACACCAAGGCCAACATCGCCTCGGGGCAATTGGCGCGGCGCTACAATCTGCCCTACCGCACGACACCGGGGTCGGCATCGAATGCGGCGGACGCGCAAGGCGCCTACGAGACGCTGATGGCGCTGTGGGGCGCTGTGCTCGGCCACGGCAACCTCGTCTATCATGCCGCCGGCTGGCAGGAGGGCGGGCTGACGGCATCGTTCGAAAAGCTCATCATTGATGTCGAGATGATCCAGCACATGATGGAGTTCTTGCGCCCGATCGTCGTCGACGAGGCGGAGCTTGCGGTCGAGGCGCTGGGCGCGGTGCCGACCGGCGGCCATTTCTTCGGCGAACCGCACACGCTGGAACGCTATGCCACCGCCTTCTACCAGCCGATACTGTCCAACTGGCAGAATTACGAGGCATGGCAGGAGGCCGGCGGCCTCGACACGACGGCGCGCGCGACCCGGCTGTGGAAGAAGGCGCTGGAAGACTATGTCGAGCCGGTGATGGATATCGCCGTGCGCGAGGCGCTGGAGGCGTATGTGGCCAGGCGCAAGGAAGCGATCGGGCAGGGCGAGCCGTGACTTTTTCAGCGTCGGCGCGCGGCGCTGCCTTTCTGATTCACCTTATCTCCTCAACTCATTGATAACAGAGCAAAACTCATGAAATCGCATGCAAAGGTCGTGGTCATTGGCGGTGGCGTCGTCGGGTGCTCCGTGCTGTTCCATCTGGCGCGTCATGGCTGGACCGATGTCATGCTTTTGGAGCGCGACGAGCTGACCTCCGGCTCGACCTGGCATGCGGCCGGCGGCATGCACACGATCAATGGCGACCCCAACGTCGCCAAGCTGCAGAAATACACGATCTCGCTCTACAAGGAGATCGAGGAGCTGTCGGGACAGGCGACCGGCGTACATCTGACCGGCGGCGTGCTTCTGGCTGCAACCGAGGCGCGGCTCGACTGGCTGCGCGGCGTCGTCGCCAAGGGGCGTTACCTCGGCATCGACCTCGAGGAGATATCGGCCAATGAAGCGGCCGAGCTGATGCCGCTGCTCGACCCGAAACAATTCGTCGGCGCCGTCCGCAACAAGGAGGACGGCCATCTCGATCCCTCCGGCGTGACGCATGCCTATGCCAAGGCCGCGCGGAAACTGGGCGCCGAGGTCGAGCGCTTCACCAAGGTCGAGGACATTGTGCGCCGGCCCGACGGCATGTGGCGCGTCATCACCAACAAGGGCGAAGTGGTGGCCGAGCATGTCGTCAATGCCGGCGGGTTATGGGCGCGCGAGGTCGGCCGCATGGTCGGGCTGGAGCTGCCGGTGCTGGCAATGGAGCACATGTACCTGATCACCGAGGATATGCCCGAGGTGGCGGCGTGGAACGCCAAGACGGGGACCGAGATCATCCATGCCGTCGATTTCGATGGTGAGCTGTACCTGCGCCAGGAGCGCGGCGGCATGCTGATGGGCACGTACGAGAAGGCCAATAAGGTCTGGTCCGAATTCCAGACGCCGTGGAATTTCGGTCATGAATTGCTGGAGCCGGACATCGACCGCATCGCGCCGTCGCTCGAAGTCGGCTTCAGGCATTTCCCGGCCTTCGAGAGGACCGGCATCAAGCAGATCATCAACGGGCCCTTCACCTTCGCGCCGGACGGCAATCCGCTGGTTGGGCCGGTGCGTGGCCTTCCCGGCTTCTGGGTCGCCTGCGGCGTCATGGCGGGCTTTTCACAAGGCGGCGGCGTCGGCCTGGCGCTGTCCAACTGGATAATCGAGGGCGATCCCGGCGCCGACATCTGGGCGATGGATGTCGCGCGCTACGGCGACTGGGCGACGATGGCCTACACCAATGCCAAGGTGCGCGAGAACTATTCGCGCCGCTTCTCGATCCGTTTCCCCAATGAGGAGCTGCCCGCCGGGCGGCAGCTGAAGACGACGCCGATCTATGATCTGCTGTCGGCCAAGGGCGCGCAATGGGGCGTGTCCTATGGGCTGGAAGTGCCGCTCTGGTTTGCGCCCGAGGGTGTCAAGGACGAGTTCTCGTGGCGGCGGTCCAGCGATTTTTCCCATGTCGCCAATGAGGTCGCGACTGTTCGTGAGAGCGTCGGCCTGGCGGAGATTTCGAACTTCGCCAAATACAAGGTGACGGGAGGAGGGGCGGCCGCTTGGCTCGACCGGGTCTTTGCCTGCAAGTTGCCCAAGCCAGGCCGCATGACGCTGGCGCCGATGCTGAAGGATGACGGCAAGCTCATCGGCGATTTCACGCTGGCCAATATCGGTGCCACCAATTCCAACGGGACCGAGTGGTTCATCGCCGGCTCCGGTATCGCCGAGCAGTATCATATGCGCTGGTTCGAGGCGCATTTACCTGCGGATAGCTCAGTGCGCATGGAGGCGCTGGGGCAGAAACTGACCGGTCTGGCGATCGCCGGACCCAAGGCGAGGGAGGTGCTGGCGAAGGTCAGCCGCGCGGATGTCGCCAACACCGCATTCCCCTTCATGGCGGTCGCGAAAATGGACATCGGCACGGCGCCATGCCTGGTCGGCCGCGTCAGCTACACCGGCGATCTCGGCTACGAGATCTGGGTGCCGCCGGAATATCAGCGCGCTGCCTTCCAGGCGTTGATGGCGGCAGGCGAGGAATTCGGCCTCGGCCTGTTCGGCTCGCGCGCGCTCAATGCGCTGCGGCTGGAGAAAAACTACGGCTCATGGGCGCGCGAATACCGGCCGATCTACGGGCCGCTGGAGGCCGGGCTCGACCGTTTCGTCGCCTATGGCAAGGATGCCGATTTCGTCGGCAAGGCCGGCGCTCTTGCCGAGCGCAAGCAGGGGGGCAAGCTCAGGCTGCGCACATTTATCCTCGATGCCGACGATGCCGATGTCATCGGCGACGAGCCGATCTGGTACGATGGCGCGGTGCGCGGCTGGGTGACGTCGGGCGGCTATGCGCATCACTCGAAGAAATCCGTCGCCATCGGCTATGTGCCGAAGGAGATCGCAGACAAGAGCGACGGCTTCGAAATCGAACTTTTGGGCAAGCGCCACGCGGCGCGCGTTCAGGCAGCGCCGCTCTTTGACGCGAACTTCGAGCGAATGCGCGCCTGAAGCGCTTCGGCTTCGCCGAGGCGCTTCAGATTCCTTTGTGCATGTCGTTATCCCAAAACCGCTGCGCACCTTTGGGCGACATGCATTGCGCGTCAGACGTTGCGGCGGTTGTCGAGCGCGAAGGCGCCGGCGCCGGCAAACACCAGATAGAGGAAGATGAAGCAGAAGGAGATTGCCGCGTCGCCGCTGTTGTTGACCGGGAAGAAGTCGCGCGGGTAGTGCGCCATGAAATAGGCGATGGCCATCTCGCCGGCCAGAAGGAACGCGACCGGGCGGGTCAACAGACCGAGCGCCAGCAGGATGCCACCGGCGAATTCCAGGATGCCTGCCGTCGCCGTCAGGCCGCTAAGAGCGTGAGGCTCGGCGCTGACCGGAAAATTGAACAGTTTCTGCGAGCCATGCTCGAGGAACTGCAGGGCTGTGATGATGCGCAGGACGCCGAGTGCCTGCGGCTGAAATCTGGCGAGACCGTCAAAAAGCTTCATCTAAACTCCATTTTTCCAACCATGTGGCCCGGCCATAAATCATCACCCGGCGCTGGACCATTCACTTCCCATGGCCTGTCATCAACAATCGGTGATTGCAATTATTTCCAGTCTGACTTCGAAATTTGCTCTCGTTATGGTTGCATACATCTCGTTAAGGTTGTATATGTGCGAGTAGACACTCCAAACCAGACGGGTTCCTTCGCCATGAAAAAAGTCGCCATCAGCCTGTTCGCAATCCTCGCAAGCACCAGTTTCGCCGTGGCCGCTGATGCTGGCTGCGATGCCTTCAAATGGCCGGTAACACGCGAGCAGGAACTGTTTCCGGCAGCGCCCGCCGCGCAGTCCGGTGCCTCTCTTGCTTTCGGCGAAGCCGCGGATATGGCGCTGGAGCCGGTCGATGCGGTCAGCTTCATGGTCTCACCGCAACGCGCGCCGGCAGCCGGCACGTTCGGCGCGACGGCAAACGTGGCCGTGCCAACGGAAGGAGAGCTCCAGATCAGCCTGTCCGATGAGGCCTGGGTCGACGTCATTCAGGATGGCCAGGCCGTGAAATCAGCCGGTTTCAGCGGCGTGAAGACCTGCCTCGGCGTCCGCAAGAGCCTGCGCTTCAAGCTGACGCCTGGCGCAGCCACGATCCAGCTCAGCGGCGCCAGGAAAGAGAACCTCAAAGTTGCGGTGCTGGCGCCGGAGTGACCGCGCCCGGACGCGCCTCTCATCGCACCAGCGGCGCGATGAGAGCAGTTCCGTGCAGGCGAGTACCGGAGGGGATCAGCGGCCCGGCGCGATCAGCGCGAAATAAGCGCCTTGCGGATCGGTGAACTGGGCAATCCATTGGCCGGTCGGCACCGGCATCGGACCCATGACAATCTTGCCGCCATTGTCGGTGACGCGTTTGGCGGCTGCGTCGATGACGTCGACATTGAAGTAGAACAGCCAGACCGGCACCGGCAGCTGTTGCGGCTTGTTCATGATGCCGCCGCCGGATTCAGGGCCGGCCGAGAAGGTCTGATAGATGCCCATCTCGCCGACGTCCATGCTACCGGCATCAGTCCAGCCGAACTGGCTTGAGTAGAAATCGAAGGCCTTCTGGCGGTCGGACGCATAAAGCTCGTGCCAGCCGACATGGCCCGGCGTCGTTGCCGGAAGGACGGGCTGGTCGGGACCATTGGGCTGCAGGAACATGAAGGCGGCGCCTTGCGGGTCGGCGACGACGGAGAAGCGGCCGACGCCGGGAATGTCGTCGGGTTCGCGGTGAACAGCCCCGCCGGCGGCTTTCAGTGCCTCGGTCGAGGCATCGGTATCGCTGGTGTGGATATAGCCGAACCAGGCCGGCTTCAGACCCGTCCTGGCTGCTTCCTCGGGCAGGGTCATCAGCCCGCCGACGCCACGCTCGGCGGAGTTCACCACGATATAGCGCGGCATGCCGGGCGCCTTGTCGAAGGGCTCAGCCCGCCAGCCGACCACGGTGGTGTAGAACGCTTGCGCCGCATCGAGGTCGCTGGTCATCAACTCGTACCAGAAGAAGGGCATTGGGGATTTCGGCATTTTTAGTCTCCTCACCTTCATGCATCGATCGTTGTCCGATCTATCAAAGGACGTTTTCAGCGACGCGAATCCGACAGCGAACCGGAGAAAATTCAACGGCTGCGTTGACACATCGTTCCGCACTTCGCCCCACCGGCGGCTTGCACTTGGGGCGGTTTTCGACTTTCCTTGGGGCAAACGAGGGGTAGTAGTTTCATGCGCCTTATGTCGCTCACGCCTGAGCTTGTGTCACTGTGTCATCGCGAAGAGGTCGATCCCGGACCCGACTGCAGTTGGACGCAGCTGAACGATGAGGATTACCGGACATTAGCCTTGCGGCTGTCTGAAGAAGCAGACGAGGGGCCTTTGTGGGTGTTCGCCTATGGCTCGCTGATCTGGAAGCCGGCTTTCGAATCAGTCGAACGCCAGCGCGCCACCGCTTTCGGCTGGCACCGCTCCTTCTGCCTCGACATGGTGCGCTGGCGCGGCAGCGTCGCGCAGCCGGGGCTGATGATGGCGCTCGAACGCGGCGGCCGATGCGACGGCGTCATCTACCGCCTGCCCGACGGCGACAAGCCGGAGCAGATCGAAAGACTGTTGCGGCGCGAGATCGACGACCATGAGAGTGTCAGCTCGGTCCGGTGGGTTCCGGTGCGCACGGAGCAGGGCCGGATACGGGCGCTCGGCTTCTGGGTCGGGGTGACGGGCAGGGGAACCTCGCTTGGGCAGCCGCTAGATCGGGTGGCGCGGGTGTTGGCGCGGGCCTGCGGCCATGTCGGCTCGGGTGCCGAATATCTCTACAACACCGTCAGCCACCTCGAGGAATTCGGCATTTGCGACCGCAATCTGTGGCGACTGCAGCAACTGGTTGCCGACGAGATACGGTCGATCCACGGCGGCGTTCCAAGCTCTAATTTTTCGACTGTCAAAAGCCTAGGCAACTGAGGTTAACCGTTTGGCATCTGCACATCGTAGCGCTCAGAAGTCGATGACCGTCGTGTCCTTGACCAGCGGAATCGACTTGTCTGGCCGGGCGTAGATGTCGCCTTTTCCCTCTTGAGGGTGCCAGTTGAGTTTAGCCGCCGCCCGGTCCCCTTGATTGTAGAAATATCCGTAAGTTTCAATTTTTGCATTTTCAGGGTGGATGCCGAGATGGTCGACAAGAAACTTTATCCGACGATAAATGCGCCATTTCTCCTGCTTGATTTGCGGCAGGGCGTTGAACGCCCAGCAGCGCTCGCCTGCGGTGTCCAAAGACCTGAGGACATCAAGTTCTTCATCAGTAATCATGGCCGACGAGGCTTTCCGCCGAAGGCTCAGTCTTTGGCTACTGATATTGCTGCTCATGCGGTGACCTGCTCCTTTGTACCATGTTACGGCGATCTGAAAAGTTCGAAAGCGACTCATTGTATTTCATCCTCTATGGCGATTTCAGCAACTGGTTGCCGACGAGATCCGGTCGATCCATAGCGGCGCTACGAGCTCCGGCCTTTCGCCCGTGCCATAAGCTGAAAGTCATAACATGAGTAGCAAAATCATATTATGAGCTAGTCTTTTCAGTGGCTTGCGGCGAAAATTGACCAATTGATAAAAAAATAAAACGTGCTAGCCTTCCCCAAAACGAAAACAGGGGAACTGACGATGCCAGAAGGCCAGTTCAAGGACGGCATTGCCGGCGGCCGGCTTGCCGCCGACCAGTACGCCGAGAATTTTTCCGACCTGCATCCGCCGCTCGATCACCACGAGGCGCTGGTCGAATCCGACCGCTGCTATTTCTGTTACGATGCGCCGTGCATGAATGCGTGCCCGACCTCGATCGACATTCCGCTGTTCATCCGCCAGATCTCGACCGGCAACCCGATCGGTTCGGCCAAGACGATTTTCGACCAGAACATACTGGGTGGCATGTGCGCCCGCGTCTGCCCGACCGAGACGCTTTGCGAAGAGGTCTGCGTGCGCGAGGTGGCGGAAGGCAAGCCGGTGCAGATCGGCCGCCTGCAACGCTACGCCACCGATGTCGCCATGGCCGAGCACAAGCAGTTTTATCCGCGCGCTGAATCGACCGGCAAGTCGGTCGCCGTCGTGGGCGCCGGACCGGCCGGTCTTGCCGCGGCCCACCGGCTCGCCCGCCAGGGCCATGACGTCACCATTCTGGAAGCCCGCCCGAAGGCCGGCGGCCTCAATGAATATGGCATCGCCGCCTACAAGAGCATCGACAATTTCGCCCAGGCCGAGGTCGACTATGTCACGGGGATCGGCGGCATCGATATCCATAACGGCAAGGCGCTCGGTCGCGACTACCAGCTGTCGGACCTGATCCTCAATTATGATGCCGTCTTCCTCGGCATGGGGCTTGGCGGCGTCAATGCGCTGCGCGCCGATGGCGAGGAGGCCGGTGGCGTCGTCAATGCAGTCGAATTCATCGCCGAACTGCGCCAGGCCAGCGATCTCTCGAGCCTGCCAATCGGCCGGCGCGTCGTCGTCATCGGCGGCGGCATGACGGCGATCGACGCCGCCGTGCAGTCGAAGCTGCTCGGCGCCGAGGAGGTGACGATCTGCTACCGGCGCGGCCAGGAACACATGAACGCTTCCGAGTTCGAGCAGGATCTGGCAGCCGCCAACGGCGTCACCATCCGCCACTGGCTGCAGCCGAAGCGGGTCATTGTCGAAGGTGGCAAAGTGTCGGGCATCGAGCTCGAATACACAGCGATGAACGGCGACACGCTTGTCGGCACCGGCGAGCGGCTGACGCTGGCCGCCGACCAGGTGTTCAAGGCGATCGGCCAGAGCTTTGTGCCGGCGGCACTTAACGGCAGCGGTGCTGCGATCGAACTCGAAGCCGGCCGCATCAAGGTCGACGCAGAAGGGCGCACCTCGCTCGCCAATGTCTGGGCCGGCGGCGACTGCATTTTTGGCGGCGACGATTTGACGGTATCGGCCGTCGCGCAAGGCCGCGATGCGGCGGAGAGCATCAACCGGAGTCTGGCACAGGGATAGAGATCATGGCCTCAGTGGAATCAGGCATCGCGCGTCACTACGACGTCTCGGATCTAGAGCAGCACATTCTTGCCGTGGTCGCCGATACCGGCGTGGAAATTGCCCATCTACGCGCTGGCGATCTCGAAGCGGTCGACGAGTTCCACATTGGCGGTATCGCCGCCACCAGGGAACTCATCGGCCAGATGGGTTTGAAGCCGGGGGCCAGGCTGCTCGACATTGGTTCCGGCGTGGGTGGTCCAGCCCGCTTCGCCGCCAACAATGCCGGCGCCGATGTCACCGGCATTGATCTGACGCAAAGCTATGTCGACATCGCGACCAGCCTGTCGAAGCGGGTGGGAATGGCCGACAAAGTCCGGTTCGTGCAGGGCAGCGCGCTGGACATGCCGTTCAGCAACAAAAGCTTTGATACGGCCATGATCCTGCATGTCGGCATGAATCTTCCCGACAAGAAAAAGCTGATGAGCGAGGCGGCGCGTGTGCTCAAGCCGGGCGGCGTCTTTGCCGTCTACGATGTGATGCGGCTCAAGGCAGGTGCGCTGACCTATCCGCTGCCATGGGCATCCGACGAGAGCATGTCCTTCGTTGCCACGCCCGACGACTATCGTTCGGCTGCCGCCGCCGCGGGGTTCTCTGTAACCGCCGAGCGCCCTCGTGGCGCCTTCGCCATCGAATTTTTCGACACGATACGGGCGCGCATGGCTGCGGCGCAGGCGGAAGGAAAAAAGCCGCCGCCTGGCGTTAATCTTATCATGGGCGAGAACGCCGGCACCAAGATCGCCAATCTCACCCCCGCGCTTAAAGGCGGCATTCTCGCACCCGTGGAAATGCTCCTTCGTCTCGGTTGAAAGGGACCTGTCATGGCAGACATCCGCAACAATTTCGTCGGCATCAAATCGCCCAATCCGTTCTGGCTGGCTTCGGCGCCGCCGACCGACAAGGCCTACAACGTCATCCGCGCCTTCAAGGCGGGCTGGGGTGGCGTGGTCTGGAAAACGCTGGGCGAGGAAGGCCCGCCGGTGGTCAATGTCAACGGCCCGCGTTATGGCGCGATCTGGGGCGCCGACCGCCGCCTGCTCGGCCTCAACAATATCGAGCTGATCACCGACCGCGATTTGCAGGTCAATCTGCGCGAGATCAAGCAGGTCAAGAAGGACTGGCCCGACCGCGCCATCGTCGTCTCGCTGATGGTGCCATGCGTCGAGGAAAGCTGGAAGGCGATCCTGCCGGTGGTCGAGGAGACCGAGGCCGACGGCATCGAGCTCAATTTCGGCTGCCCGCACGGCATGTCGGAACGTGGCATGGGCGCGGCTGTCGGCCAGGTGCCGGAGTATATCGAAATGGTGGTGCGCTGGTGCAAAGCCAACACCCGCATGCCTGTCATCACCAAGCTGACGCCCAACATCACCGATGTGCGCAAGCCGGCGCGCGCCGCCCACGCCGGCGGCACCGACGCGGTGTCGCTGATCAACACCATCAACTCGATCACCGGCGTCGATCTCGACAGTTTCGCGCCGCAGCCGACCATCGACGGCAAGGGCTCGCATGGCGGCTATTGTGGCCCGGCGGTGAAGCCGATCGCCATGAACATGGTGGCCGAGATCGCCCGCGATCCCGAAACGCACGGCCTGCCGATCTCCGGCATTGGCGGCATCACCACCTGGCGGGATGCTGCCGAGTTCATGGCGCTCGGCGCCGGCAATGTGCAGGTGTGCACGGCGGCGATGACCTACGGCTTCAAGATCGTGCAGGAGATGATCGCCGGTCTCGAAAACTGGATGGACGAGAAGGGCCATGCCTCGCTCGACGACATCGTCGGCCGCGCCACGCCCAACGTCACCGACTGGCAGTATCTCAACCTCAATTACATCGCCAAGGCGCATATCGACCAGGACGCCTGCATCAAATGCGGCCGCTGCCACATCGCCTGCGAGGACACCTCGCACCAGGCAATCACCAACATGGTCGACGGCGTCAGGCATTTCGAGGTGATCGAGGCCGAATGCGTCGGCTGCAATCTGTGCGTCAATGTCTGCCCGGTCGAGAACTGCATCACCATGGAGCCGCTGGCCGCCGGCGTGATGGACCAGCGCACCGGCAAGCCGGTGTCGCCGGTCTATGCCAACTGGACGACGCACCCGAACAACCCGATGGCCAAGGTGGCTGCGGAGTAGGGGACGGGTCGAAGAAAAAAGCGGCGCCTTCGAGCGCCGTTTTTCATTTTCCTATTGCAGATAAATTTTATCTAGGATAAAAGATATCCATGAATAGGAGCGCAACATCGTGAAGCTGGGCGAGGGTGTAGAAGCGGCCATCCATTGCGCGGCCACACTGGCCAGCGTGGAGGGCAACAGCACGATACCGGGTGCTGCCTTGGCAGAGTCCTTCGGCCTGTCGCCGAGCTATCTGCTGAAACATCTGAACCAGCTGACTGCTGCGCGCATCCTGGAATCGGTGCCGGGACCGGCGGGCGGCTACCGGCTGGCGCGTCCGGCCGAGCGCATCACGCTGCTCGATATCGTGCTTGCGGTCGAGGGTCGCGAGCCGGCCTTCCGCTGCGGCGAGATCCGCCAGCGCGGCCCGGTCAAGATCGATGCTTCGGCCTATGTGAAGCCGTGCGGCATCAATGCCGCGATGCTGAAAGCCGAGCGTGCCTATCGTGCCGCTCTCGCGGAAACCCGGTTGTCCGACATCGTGGCTGACTACAAGGCCGAAGGCGATCCGCGATCGTTTGCCGCCAGCTGTGCCTTTGTGGCGCGCCATCAGCGGCCGCAGAAACCCGCTTCGACCAAACAGATTTAATCCCCCGCCAAACAGATGTGAAGGAAAGACGATGAAACAGAGACTGCAATTCTTCGCCAAGGCGCCTGAGATCATGAAAGCCGTGTCGGCGCTCAACAAGGCGGTCGACGAATGCGGGCTTGAAGTGAGCCTGCTGCATTTGATCAAGCTCCGCGCCTCGCAGATCAATGGCTGCTCCTACTGCGTCGAGATGCATAGCCGCGAGGCGAGGCGCGATGGCGAAACCGAGACACGGCTCTATCTGGTTTCGGCCTGGAAGGAATCGCCGCTGTTTTCCGAGCGCGAACGCGCGGCGCTTGCCTGGACCGAGGCAACGACCCTGATCGCCAACAATGGCGTTTCGGACGAACTCTATGCCCGCACGCTAGAGCACTTCTCGGAAGAGGAACTGGTCAAGCTGTCGGTCGCGATCGGCATGATCAACACCTGGAACCGGCTCTGCATCCCGTTCCACGCCATTCACCCGATGCCGGCGGCCAAAGCAGCCTGACCGTGCGGTTAGTCATGGAGCGCCGTGGAAAGGGCGGCGCTCCACCTGTTTCATGCTTAAGTACGGGGAAGATTTCATGCCTGTCGATTTGCCTTCGACCCTGTTGTTTCTCGGCCGCCTGTTGCTCGGCGGCGCCTTCGTTGTCGCGGGACTGCGCAATGTTCAAAACGAGGCGTTCCTGACCGGGCTGATGGCCGCGCGCGGCGTGCCGCAGGCGAGATTGGCGTTGTGGGCCGGCATCGTCCTGCAGACCGTTGCCGGCGCGCTGGTGATGGCCGGCCTGTGGACCGCGATCGCCAGTGCTGTGCTGGTGCTGTTTCTCATCGTTGCTACGCCGATGTTCCACAATTTCTGGGACCATCAGGGCCCGGACCGGGCATCGCGCATCAACGGCTTCGTCGGCAATGTCGCGCTGGCCGGTGGTTTTCTGACGCTGATCGCGCAGTCGCTTTAAGGTTACGCTGCGTATCTCAGGCCGCCGTCGCAGGTCAGCACCTGGCCGGTCATGAAGCTGTTGGAGACGAGGAAGGCGATTGCGCCGGCGACGTCTTCGGCGTGGCCGATCCTGCCCACAGGGGTCTTTCCGGCATAGTCGCTGAACACCGCCTGCCGCTGGCCGTCGGGCAAGAAATCCCACCATGGCGTGTCGATGACGCCGGGCGCGACGACATTGACGCGCAGCGGTTTCAGCTCGACCGCCAGGATCGGCACCACAGTCAAAAGCATGCCGTTGACGGCGGCGATGCCGGCCACGCCGGGCGCCGACAATTGTGCCGAAACCGCCGAGATGAAGGTGACCGATCCCGATCTGTTGAGCGTCGGCAAGGCAGCCTGCAGGCAGGACAGCTGCGGCCGGACTTTCTCGTCGACGCCGCCGGCGATGTCTGAGAGGTCAAGGGTTTCGAATGGCCCAAGTCCCTTGCCGCCGCTGGCGCCCAGAACGAGGTGATCGAACGGTCCGAGGCGCTCGAAGAACCCGCGGACCTCGTCCGGCTTCGAAGCATCGAAGGCGGCCTTGTCGGCGGCGCCGCCCAGGCTCTTCCAAGCGCTGGTGAGCTTGTCCTGGTTTCGTCCGGTGATGGTCACCTTCATGCCCGGGCCAAGCAGTTTTCGCGCCGTCGCCAGGCCGATGCCGGATGAGCCGCCGATGACGACCGTGTGTTCGATCTTGCCGGTCATGAATGCTGTTCCTTCGATTTTGGGGAAGCCTGGCCGACGAAGTCGAGGCTCAGGGTTCGCAATTGCTGTCTGGCCTTGGCGTCATAGGCTTGTGCGTCGGCGCGGGCCTCCCTTTGGCCGTCGAAATAGAGGCCGCTGCGGCCCTCCAGCGCGGGCGATGTCGCGAGGTTGAGAATGGCGTCGGCGCCGGTTTCGACCGAGCTCCATGGCGTCACGCCGGCCTGGCGGACCATGGTGGTGTTCATGTAGCTCGCCGGATGCAGAGCGTTGACGGTGACGCCGCTGCCTTTCAACTCTCCGGCCAGGTCGATGGTGAACAGGATCTGCGC
Source organism: Mesorhizobium sp. M0478 (assembly GCF_040321305.1). Taxonomy (NCBI): domain Bacteria; kingdom Pseudomonadati; phylum Pseudomonadota; class Alphaproteobacteria; order Hyphomicrobiales; family Phyllobacteriaceae; genus Mesorhizobium; species Mesorhizobium sp. M0478. Next base: position 169,364 of record NZ_JAMYRH010000004.1, on the reverse strand, counting down.
CAGCTTGCTCTGGCAATAGGCGCGCACGCCGTCATAGGAACGTGTCAGCATGACATCGCCGAAATCGATCGCCTGCTGGCCGGCCGAAGCGACGTTGATGATGCGCGCCGGCGAACTCGCCTTGAGCAGCGGCAGCAGTTCCGAGGTCAGCAGGAAACCGGCGAGATAGTTGACCGCAAGGCGCAGTTCGAAGCCGTCGGCGCTGAGCTGTCGCTTGGCGCCGGCCGTGCCGATGCCGGCATTGTTGATGAGGATGTCGAGCCGGTCGGTTTTTGCGCGTACGGCCTCGGCAAGGCGGCGGATCTCGGCTAGCGAGGCGAGGTCGGCGGCGAGGAACTCGGCTTTGCCGCCGGCGGATTCGATTTCTGCGACGGTTGCCTTGCCGCGAGCCGCGTCACGGCCATGCACCAGCACGCGCGCGCCGCCGGCGCCCAGCCTTTGCGCGACGACACGGCCGACGCCGTCGGTCGAACCGGTGATGAGGATTGTCTTGTCTTTCAGATCCATATTCAGAGCCTCCATCTCTCTGGATGGAAGATGGGGCGCCTGACCCAGCCCAAACAGTTCAAACTTTATCCTGGTATCAATACTGCTATAATAGCTCTCATGGATGCCCCCACGCACTCCGCTGAAGACAGCCGCCGGCGCGAGCTTGGCGCCTTCCTGCGCTCGCGCCGCGAAAGATTGACGCCGTCCGCCACCGGCATCGCGACCGGCCTGCGGAGACGCACGCCAGGCTTGCGTCGCGAGGAAGTGGCGATGATCGCCGGCGTCGGCACCACCTGGTACACATGGCTAGAGCAGGGGCGCGAGGTCAGACCCTCGGTGGAGGTGCTAGCGGCGCTCAGCGAAGCGCTGCGCCTCGACGCCGTTGAAAGGCGGCATCTGTTCATCCTGGCAGGCCGCCAGCAACCGGAGAACCGCGTGGCTGCGCCGGAAAAGGTCGATGGCCCGCTAATGCATATGCTGGAGAGCCTGGTGCTGCAGCCGGCCTATGTCGTCGGGCGGCGCTGGGATGTGCTGGCCTGGAATCCGGCGGCGGTAGCGGTGTTCGGTGATTATGGCCTGCTAGAGGGCGACGCCCGCAACATCGTCCACATGGTGTTCACCAATCCGCATCACCGGCGCCTGCTGGTTGACTGGGAGCAATTGGCGCGCACCGTGCTGGCCTCGTTCCGGGCGGAAAGCGCCCGCTATGTGGGCGATGCGGATTTCGAGCGGCTGATCGTGCTTATGACGCGCTCAAGTCCGGAGTTTCGCGACTGGTGGCCGCAACGCGACGTGGCACGCCGATTGTCGGGGGTGAAACATGTCCGACATCCGAGCGCCGGCGCCATGACGTTCGAGCATATGAGCCTGTCGATCGACGACGGCTCGGACATGAAGCTGATCGTCTACACGCCGCTGGCCGAACAGAATTCGATCGAGAAGCTGCAGAATTTGCTTGAGGCGATGCCGGCGGAGCGCCGCAGCGCCTGACGCCCAAGGTCAGCCCTTCGGCTTCAGCCCATCAATGAACAACTGCTCCAGAAACCGCGCCGCATCCTCGAAGCGGCCGTCGCCGCCGCGATCGGGCCCAAGCACCGCGCGGACCTGGACATCGAAATCGGCATAGTGCTGCGTCGTCGCCCAGATCGAAAAGATCAGGTGCCAGGGATCGGTGCGGGCGATTTTTCCCGCGCGCATCCAGCCCTTGATGACGTTGGCCTTCTCGTCGACCAGCGTTTTCAGCTCACCCGCCAGCAGCGGCATGATGCGCGGCGCGCCTTGCAGGATCTCGTTGGCGAACAGCCGGCTTTCCCTGGGAAAATCACGCGCCATTTCGAGCTTGCGCCGGATGTAGCTCCTGAGCTCGGTCAGGGGGTCGCCGATGTCGTCGAGTTCACGTAGTGGCGCCAGCCACGTCGCCAGCAGCCGCTCCATCAGCGTTTCGTGGATGTCTTCCTTGCGGCGGAAATAGTAGAGCAGGTTCGGCTTCGACATCCCGGCGGCCTCGGCGATCTGGTCGATGGTCGAACCGCGAAAGCCGTTGGCGGAGAAGACTTCGAGGGCTGCCTCCAGGATCAGTTCGCGCTTTTCCTGCTGGATGCGGGTGCGGCGAGGGGCTGAGCCTTCCATGGCGCCGCTCACCCCTGCAAGCCTTGGCCGCAGGGTTCATCTGGACCAATTCTCTGGACCAGTTTTTCTCTTACCCGTGGAGCGCACTTCGCAGGCCGCATTTCCGCTAGTAATCCCTTGACCGCCGACAGGGCGGTGCTAACGTTTGTCCAATCGGTCAAAAATTTGCGTAGCATGAAAACGCAGCAAAGACCAAGCTTTGGAAAGACCAAGCGTTAGCCGCACCGAAACAGGTTACAAGGGGAAGTCTTGGTCATGTCCAACCGGCTGAAAGTCACGCCGAACGATCTCAGCGCATTCTGGATGCCGTTCACCGCGAACCGGCAGTTCAAACAGGCGCCACGCATGTTCGTGTCCGCCAAGGACATGCACTACACCACCAGCGACGGCCGCAAGGTGCTCGACGGCACCGCCGGCCTGTGGTGCGTCAATGCCGGCCATTGCCGTCCCAAGATCACGGAAGCGATCCAGCATCAGGCGGCCGAACTCGACTATGCGCCGGCCTTCCAGATGGGACACCCGATCGTGTTCGAACTGGCAAACCGCCTGGTCGATCTCGCGCCCAAGGGCATGGACCATGTCTTCTTCACCAATTCCGGTTCGGAATCGGTCGAAACGGCGCTGAAGATGGCGATCGCCTATCACCGTGTGAAGGGCGAGGGCGCGCGCACCCGCCTGATCGGCCGCGAACGCGGCTATCACGGCGTCAATTTCGGCGGCATCTCGGTCGGCGGCATCGTCACCAACCGCAAGATGTTCGGCACGCTGCTCGGCGGCGTCGACCACATGCCGCACACGCATCTGCCGGAAAAGAACGCCTTCTCCAAGGGCGTGCCGGAATATGGCGCGGAACTCGCCAACGAGCTGGAGCGCATCGTTGCCCTGCATGACGCCTCGACCATCGCCGCCGTCATCGTCGAACCGGTCGCCGGCTCCACCGGCGTCATCCTGCCGCCGAAGGGCTATCTGCAGAAACTGCGCGAGATCTGCACCAAGCACGGCATTTTGCTGATCTTCGACGAGGTCATCACCGGTTTCGGCCGTCTCGGCGCGCCGTTCGCAGCGGATTATTTCGGCGTCACGCCCGACATCATGACCACCGCCAAGGGCGTCTCCAACGGCGTCATCCCGATGGGCGCGGTGTTCGTGAAGAAGGAAATCCACGACGCCTTCATGACCGGCCCCGAGCACATGATCGAGTTCTTCCACGGCTACACCTATTCGGGCAATCCGATCGCCTGTGCCGCCGCACTCGGCACGCTCGACACCTACAAGGAAGAGGGCCTGCTCACCCGTGGCGAGGAACTGGCGCCGTACTGGGAAGATGCGCTGCATTCGCTGAAGGGCGAGCCGCATGTCATCGACATCCGGAATATCGGCCTGATCGGCGCGATCGAACTGGCGCCGATCGCCGGCAGCCCGACCAAGCGGGCCTTCTCGGCCTTCGTCAAGGCGTTCGAGCGCGGCGCGCTGATCCGCACCACCGGCGACATCATCGCGCTGTCGCCGCCACTGATCATCACCAAGGGCCAGATCAACGAATTGATCGACCATGTCAGAGAAGTGCTGAGGGCGATCGATTGACAAACCGGGCGCGGATAGCCCTCCCCCTCGAGGGGAGGGTGGCCGCGAAGCGGTCGGGTGGGGTCGGTGCGACCGGACGCCGACCTGCTCTTTTGTTCCGAGGCCGCTCCTGATGCCCCGTACCCGCGTGAGCTTCGAAATGCGCCAAAAGGCGCGAGCGCTTCGAATTCACGCGACCAAGGGAGAATCGCTGCTGTGGTATGAACTGCGGGACCTGAAATCAGCCGGCATCAAGTTTCGCCGTCAGTGCCCGATTGGCCCGTACATCGTGGATTTTGCCTGCTTGGCGGTGAAGCTGATCGTTGAGGTCGATGGCGACATGCACGAACACGACAGGGGTAGGCGGCACGATGCCGTTCGCGATGCTTATCTGCGATCGCTCGGATTTGAAGTCTTCCGTGTTGACGAGCCCGATGTCATAAACAGCGCTTGGCACGTCGCGCAGGTGGTCAAAGAGAAGGTCGCGCGCGTCGCGGGCGACCCCACCCGACCGCTTCGCGGCCACCCTCCCCTCGAGGGGGAGGGGGACGCCGCCGCCCCGCAACCGATGAGGTTTTAGAGCATGGCCGCCCCGGGCGAGAATCTGCGAATCAATTCAGACCGTTTGTGGGATTCCATCATGGAGATGGCGAAGATCGGCCCCGGTATTGCCGGCGGCAACAATCGCCAGACCGTGACCGACGAGGACGGCGAGGGACGGCATCTGTTCAAGCGCTGGTGCGAGGCGGCCGGGCTCGAAATGGGGCTCGACGAAATGGGCACCATGTTTGCCCGCCGGGAAGGCGCTGATCCCAGCCTGCCGCCGGTTTATGTCGGCAGCCATCTCGACACGCAGCCGACCGGCGGCAAATATGACGGCGTGCTCGGCGTGCTCGGCGGGCTGGAGATTATTCGCTCGCTTAACGATCTCGGCATCCAGACCAGGCATCCGATCGTCGTTACCAACTGGACCAATGAGGAAGGCTCGCGCTTTGCCCCGGCTATGATGGCGTCCGGCGTGTTCGCCGGTGTGCTCGATCAGGCGGACGTGTATCAGCACACTGATAAACAGGGCAGGAAATTTGGCGAGGAGCTGGAGCGCATCGGCTGGAAAGGCACCGAGAAAGTCGGTGATCGCAAGATCCACGCCTTCTTCGAACTGCATATTGAGCAGGGGCCGATCCTCGAGGACGAAGGCATCGACATTGGCGTCGTCACCCACGGCCAGGGCCTGAAATGGCTGCAGGTAACGCTGACCGGCAAGGAGGCGCATACCGGCTCGACCCCGATGCCCAAGCGCCGTAATGCCGGGCTCGGCATGGCTCGGGTCATCGAACTGGTGCACGAGATCGCCATGGACTACCAGCCCGACGCCGTCGGCGCGGTCGGCCACATGGAGGTGTTTCCGAACTCGCGCAACATCATCGCCGGGCGCACCGTCTTCACCATCGACATCCGCTCGCCCGAGAAGGAAGTGCTGGACGCGATGGATGGGCGCATACGCGAAGGCATCGACACGATCTGTGAGGCGCTCGACATCCAGTACAAGGTCGAGCAGGTCGGCGCTTTCGATCCGGTCACCTTCGATGCCGGCTGCGTCAAGGCGATCCGCGACGCCGCCGATCGGCTCGGCTATTCCCACCGCAACATCGTCTCCGGCGCCGGCCACGACGCCTGCTGGATCAACCGCGTTGCGCCGACCGCCATGGTGATGTGCCCCTGCGTTGACGGGTTGTCACACAACGAGGCTGAGGAAATCACCAAGGAATGGGCCGGCGCCGGCGCCGACGTGCTGTTCCATGCGGTGGTAGAGACAGCGGGGATCGTGGCGTGAACTAAGATCTGTATTCAAAACGACGCTCACAAGAAGCGCGAAGAGAACAAGGGAACACGACAATGACCAAAGTCATCCGAAACGGCACCATCGTCACCGCCGACCGGACCTGGAAGGCCGATGTGCTGATGCAGCACGGCAAGATCGTCGCCATTGGCTCGAACCTGCATGGCGACCATGAGTTCGACGCCAGCGGCTGTTACGTCATGCCGGGCGGCATCGATCCGCACACCCATCTCGAAATGCCGTTCATGGGCACCTATTCGGCCGACGATTTCGAGTCCGGGACGCGTGCGGCCCTTTCCGGTGGCACCACGATGGTGGTCGATTTCTGCCTGCCGGCGCCGCAGCAATCGCTGCTGGAAGCGTTGCAGATGTGGGACAACAAGACCTCGAAGGCTGCCTGCGACTACTCCTTCCACATGGCGATCACCTGGTGGGGCAAGCAGGTGTTCGACGAGATGGCCACCGTCGTCGACAGAGGCATTACCTCGTTCAAGCATTTCATGGCCTACAAGGGCGCGCTGATGGTGGACGACGACGAGATGTACGCGTCGTTCCAGCGCTGCGCCGATCTCGGCGCGCTGCCGCTTGTTCATGCCGAGAATGGCGACGTGGTTGCGGCGCTGTCGCAAAAGCTGCTCGCCGCCGGCAATAATGGCCCCGAGGGACACGCCTATTCGCGGCCGCCGGAAGTGGAGGGCGAGGCGACCAACCGCGCCATCATGATCGCCGACATGGCCGGCGTGCCGCTCTATGTCGTGCATGTGTCCTGCGAGCAGAGCCACGAAGCCATCCGCCGCGCCCGCCAGAAGGGCATTCGGGTTTTCGGCGAGCCGCTGATCCAGCATCTGACGCTGGATGAAAGCGAGTATTTCGACAAGGATTGGGACCATGCGGCGCGCCGCGTCATGAGTCCGCCCTTCCGCAACAAGCTGCACCAGGATTCGCTGTGGGCCGGCCTGCAGGCGGGATCGCTGCAGGTGGTGGCGACCGACCACTGCGCCTTCACCACCAAGCAGAAGCGCAACGGCCTCGGCGATTTCACCAAGATCCCGAACGGCACTGGCGGGCTTGAAGACCGCTTGCCCGTGCTGTGGACGACGGGCGTCAACACCGGGCGGCTGACGATGAACGAGTTCGTCGCGGTGACTTCGACCAACATCGCCAAGATCCTCAACATGTATCCTAGGAAGGGCGCCATCGTCGAAGGCGCGGACGCCGACATCGTGGTGTGGGACCCCAGCGCCAAGAAGACCATCACCTCGAAGAAGCAGCAATCGGTGATCGACTACAACGTCTTCGAAGGTTTTGAGGTGACCGGCCTGCCGCGCTTCGTCTTTTCGCGCGGCGAATTGTCGGTCGAGGAAGCGGAGGTCAAGGCCAAGCCCGGCCATGGCGAATTCGTCGCCCGCGAGCCGAACGCGGCGGTCAACCGGGCTCTGTCGACCTGGAAGGACATTACCGCGCCGCGCAAGGTGGAACGCACCGGCATTCCGGCGACAGGCGTTTGACGTTGCGGAGCCCGGGGGCGCTCATTTCACTGGTCGTGGCGATGGTGGTCGCTGGTCCGGCAACAGGGGCCGAGAGGCTGGCCGGCTCCTGGGGCAACGATGCCGGCTGTGTCTTTGCAAAGGCCGGTTTTCAGGGCCGGGACGATTATATCGTGCTGACCGCCGAAGGCATCGAGACCTATGGCAGCGGCTGCCGGTTCGCGCAGCAATTGACGTGGGCGCCGGGCACGCAATCGCTTGATGCGACCTGTTCCGCCGAAGGCGAGGCGGGGACGACGGCTGAAACCGTTGTGGTCACCAACAAGGGCGAGGGTGGGTTCTTCGTGACCATTCCCGGTCTTGAAGAAATGGGGCCGTTGCAACCGTGTTCGTGACGTTGGAGCTGGGGGAATGAGCGCGCGCGGTTTGGGGCCGTCTGTTGCGATGATAGTCGTTCTGGCTGCGGGTCAGGCCCTTGCGGCAGGCATCGACCTGACGAAACCCTATGGGGACAAATATGGCTGCATCAACCGCAATGGCCAGGAAGTCGCCGCCGATCGGATGCTGCTTTTGACCGACGAGGCATTGGTCACCGCCGCCAGCGCCTGCACCTTCACGGACAAGCAGGCGCAGGCTGATGGGTCGCTGGTGGTGACGGCAACATGCGAGGCGGAAGGCGAAGAAGGACAGGAGCCGACCAAATTCACCATCAAGCGCAGCGCCAAGAACGCCAAGAAGCTGACGGTGGCCGACGACGACGGCAATGTCATGGGCGAAGTGGCGCGGTGCAAATGACGGCAGTCCCGTCAGCGTCAGGCCACCAGCGCATCCAGTTCCGGCAACAGGACGACGCTTTCCTGTTCATTGGGATCGGTGCGGGCGATGACGGCCGAGGACGGGGCGTTGCTCAGATTGGCCGGCAGATGCGGTACGCCGGCCGGGATGTAGAAGAGGTCGCCGGCCTTGACGACGATGTGGTTCTCGAGCCTGTCGCCATACCATGTGTGGACCTCGCCCGAGAGCACATAGATCGCCGTCTCATGGCTTTCATGCAGATGCGCCTTGGCGCGGGCGCCAGGCGGCAGGGTGAGCAGATGCATGCAGATGCCGGACGAGCCGACCGTCTCGGCTGCAATGCCGGCAAAATAGGTCAATCCCTGCTTGCCTTCATAAGTGCTTTCAGGACGGATAAGGTGACAAGTGGGTTTGGGCGACATCGGCAAGGCTCCGGGCGTCGATTGGGTGGGATTGGACGAGTGGAAAGCAACATCAACGCGAATGCAACGGCATTTCATCCTGGGCGGCTGCGAGAAGCAGGCAGCAAGCGATGACGGGACGATCGCCAGCCGTCGTCTCGGCAAGCAAACTTGGCCTTACCTTTCAGACCAATGACGGTCCGGTAGAGGCGCTCTCCAAAGTCGACCTGACAATCGGCAAGGGCGAGTTCGTCTCCTTCATCGGCCCATCTGGCTGCGGCAAGACCACCTTGCTGCGCGTCATCGCCGATCTGGAAAAACCGACATCGGGCACGATCTCGGTCAACGGCATGACGCCGGAACAGGCGCGCGAGAAACGCGCTTATGGCTACGTCTTCCAGGCGGCAGCCCTTTTCCCGTGGCGCACGATCGAGCGTAACGTGGCGCTGCCGCTGGAGATCATCGGCCTTTCGAGAGCGGAGCAGGCCGAGCGCATCAAGCGCACGATGGAGCTCGTCAACCTCTCCGGCTTCGAGAAGAAATACCCTTGGCAGCTTTCCGGCGGCATGCAGCAGCGCGCTTCGATCGCCCGCGCGCTCGCCTTCGACGCCGACCTGTTGCTGATGGACGAGCCCTTCGGCGCGCTGGACGAGATCGTGCGCGACCATCTCAATGAACAGCTTCTGGAATTGTGGGCGCGCACCAACAAGACGATCTGCTTCGTCACCCATTCCATCCCCGAGGCGGTGTATCTGTCGACGCGCATCGTCGTCATGTCGCCGCGCCCAGGTCGGGTTACCGACATCATCGAATCGACGCTGCCAAAGGAGCGGCCACTGGACATCCGCGAGACGCCTGAGTTTCTGGCGATCGCGGCCCGCGTGCGCGATGGGTTGCGGGCAGGGCACAGCTATGATGATTGAGGGGGTAGCGAATGAGTGCGGACGTCGCCGCCACGCCTTCGTCATCCTAGGGCGAAGCAAGGAGCGAAGCGACGCGGCGCAGACCCTAGGATCCATGCCGTTACCTATACGGTCCGCAACGGTGCAAAACGGTGCACACGCCGCTGCGCCCGCGAAGGCGAACATTCTCAACCGCTTATACCCCTCGGCCAACGTCACGGAATGGATCCTAGGGTCTGCACGACGCTTCGCGTCGCTCCGCCCTAGGATACCGAGCGCACCGGTGATCGGCCTCCGCTTCGCTCCGGCCACCCTCTTCCCGGCGGGGAGAGGAGAAGGGGAGCGCGCCTGATGGACACCTTCCGCGAAAAACTCATCCCCGTGACCTCCATCCTCCTGGGCGTGGTGGTGCTCTGGTATGTCTTCGCCGTCATCCTAAACGCGCCCTTCCAGCGCGACCTCGACCGGCGCGCCGGGGAAACCCACGACACCGTCGAATTAATCGGCAAGACGCTGTCGCAGCCCAAGCCGACGCTGCCGGCGCCGCATCAGGTGGCGGTGAACTTCTTCGAGAACACCTTCCTGCGGCCCATCACATCGAGCCGAAGCCTCGTCTACAATGCTTGGGTGACCCTGTCGTCGACGTTGCTCGGCTTTGCCTTCGGCACGGCGCTCGGCATCGTCATCGCGGTTGGCATCGTGCATGTGGCGACGCTCGACCGCAGCCTGATGCCGTGGATCATCGCCTCCCAGACGATTCCCATTCTGGCGGTGGCGCCGATGATCATCGTCGTGCTGGGGGCGATCGGCATCAGCGGTCTGATCCCAAAGGCGATGATCTCGACCTACCTGTCGTTCTTCCCGGTGACGGTGGGCATGGTGAAGGGCCTGCGCTCGCCCGAACTCATGCATCTCGACCTGATGCACACCTACAATGCCAGTGTCTCGCAGACCTTCTGGAAGCTGCGGGTGCCGGCCTCGGTGCCGTTCCTGTTCACCTCGATGAAGGTGGCGGTGGCGGCGAGCCTGGTCGGCGCCATTGTCGGCGAACTGCCGACCGGTGCTGTCGCCGGCATCGGCGCCAAGCTTTTGGCAGGCGCCTATTACAGCCAGTCCATCGACATCTGGTCCGCCCTTGTGGCGGGCTCGGTGGTGGCGGCCCTTCTGGTCATGGTGGTCGGCATAGCCGGGCGCCTCGTTGACCGCGCGATGGGCGGGAGGCCGGCATGAACTGGCTGAAGCCCTCCTGGCAAGCGGTGCTGGCCATTACGCTGTGTCTTGTAGCCCTGTCGCTCGGCGCGATGTCGAAGCCGGAAGCGGCCACCCTTGCAGACCCGACGGCAAGTTTCGACTACCCCTATTTCGGTATAAAGACCCCGATGATCGGCCTGGCCGTGCTGGCGGGGCTGATCTCGATGCTCAGGATTTCGGCGGTGGCCGAGGCTGCGGTGCTGTTTATCGGCGCTCACCTTGTCGCCTGGATGCTGATCTCGGGCATTACAGGGTTCGAAGGCATGGCATTGGCGCCGTATTTCCTGCTGCTCGCCGCTGCCTGGCTGCTGGCATGGCGCTGCGTCGCCGTGCTGTCGGGGCTTCGCCCGATGGCAAAAGGGGCGCGGATGGCGCTGCGCCTCATCATACCGGCGATCTTCGGCGCCTGGATCCTGATCATATGGGAAGCGATGACGCGTGGCGCCGGCATTCCCTTCATCCTTTTGCCGCCGCCGAGCGCCATCGGTGTGCGCATCGCCAGTTCCCTGCCGGTGCTCGGCGCCGATATCAGGCAGACCATCTTCAAGGCGGTGATCTTCGGTTATGTCATCGGCAGCGGCGCCGGCTTCCTGGTGGCGATTGCGGCCGACCGCGTGCCGTTCCTGCGCCGCGGTCTGCTGCCGATCGGCAATATGGTCTCGGCGCTGCCGATCATCGGTGTGGCGCCAATCATGGTGATGTGGTTCGGCTTCGACTGGCCGTCCAAGGCCGCGGTCGTCATCATCATGACCTTCTTCCCAATGCTGGTGAACACGGTTGCCGGTCTTGCCGCCTCCGGCCATATGGAGCGCGACCTGATGCGCACCTATGCGTCGGGCTACTGGCCAACACTCTTGAAGCTCCGGCTGCCGGCGGCAGCGCCCTTCATCTTCAACGCGCTGAAGATCAACTCGACGCTGGCGCTGATCGGCGCCATCGTCGCCGAGTTCTTCGGCACGCCTGTGGTCGGCATGGGCTTTCGCATCTCGACCGAGGTCGGGCGGATGAACATCGACATGGTCTGGGCCGAAATCGCAGTTGCAGCACTGGCGGGTTCGGTCTTTTATGGCGTGGTCGCTCTCGTCGAGAGAGCCGTCACGTTTTGGCATCCCTCTGTCCGTGGTGGATAGGGCGGTGGGTTCGGGTGTTAACTTCAGAGGGTAAAAACATGAAAAGACTGATCATTCCGATGCTGGCCGGCGCGATGTCGCTGGCCGCGTTCCAGGCAATGGCCGCCGACAAGGTGACCTTGCAGCTGAAATGGGTCACGCAGGCGCAGTTTGCCGGCTACTATGTCGCCAAGGCCAAGGGTTTTTATGAAGCAGAAGGCCTCGACGTCGACATCAAGCCGGGCGGTCCCGATATCGCACCCGAGCAGGTGATCGCCGGCGGTGGCGCCGACGTCATCGTCGACTGGATGGGCGGGGCGCTCGCCGCGCGCGAAAAGGGCGTGCCGCTGGTCAACATCGCCCAGCCGTTCAAGAAGGCCGGTATGGAGCTGGTCTGCCCGAAGGACGGCCCGATCAAGACCGAAGCCGATTTCAAGGGTCACACGCTGGGCGTCTGGTTCTTCGGTAACGAATATCCATTCTACGCCTGGATGAACAAGCTCGGCCTGAAGACCGAAGGCGGCCCGGACGGCGTCACGGTTTTGAAGCAGAGCTTCGACGTGCAGCCGCTGATCCAGAAGCAGGCGGATTGCATTTCGGTCATGACCTACAACGAGTACTGGCAGCTGATCGATGCCGGCTACAAGCCGGACCAGCTCACCGTGTTCAACTACTCGGCGATGGGCAACGACCTGCTTGAGGACGGGCTCTATGCCTCGGAAGACAAGCTCAAGGATCCGGCTTTCGAAGACAAGATGGTGCGTTTCGTGCGCGCCTCGATGAAGGGCTGGAAATATGCCATCGACAACAATGACGAGGCCGCGGGCATTGTCATGGACGGCGGTGGCCAGGACGAAAACCACCAGAAGCGGATGATGAGCGAAGTCGCCAAGCTGATCGACAATGCCGACGGCAAGCTCGACCCGGCGACCTACGAGCGCACCGCCAAGGCGCTGCTCGACCAGAAGATCATCACCAAGGCGCCGACCGGCGCCTACACCACAGCCATCACCGACAAGGCGATCAAATAAGCCTGGCCAGGCAATTTCGACCTCGAGAGCGGCGCCTTTGACCAAATGTCAGAGGCGCCGTTCCTTTATGGTGTTCATGACGAAGCTGGTCTCGATCGACGCGACGCATTTCAGCCGCGCGATCTTTTCCTTGATGAAGCGCTCGTACTGTTCGAGGCTGCCGGTCACCACTTTCAACACATAATCGCGTGACCCGGTGACGAGGTGGCATTCCAGTACCTCTTCCCAACCGCGGATGGCGTCTTCGAACATGACGATCTCGTCCTCGTTCTGGCGGCTGAGCCGGACGGTGGCGATGGCGACCATGTTCCAGCCGAAGGCGGCCGGGTCGACCAGCGTGGTATAGCCCCGGATAATGCCGGCCTCCTCCAGCCGGCGTACCCTCCTCAAACATGGCGACGGCGACAGGCCGATGCGCTCCGCAAGCTCATTGTTGGTGATGCGGGCGTCGGCCTGCAGCTCGCGCAGGATCTTGCGGTCGAAATCGTCGGCTATCTTCTGTTGCACTTTTGCTCTCGCTCGGCAATTTGTTGCCGGGATGCAGCCATGCGAGGCCGAAAATAGCAAGGACTGGTGGACCGGGATCGCATAAATTGCTGGACGAGACTCCTCCAGAACGCAGGAAAAGCCATGACCGCGCCGCGCCCGTCGAAAACCCACATCGGCAACCACAAGCTCCATCCGGAAACGTTGATGTTGAGCTATGGCTTCGATCCGCAACTGTCGGAAGGCGCCGTCAAGCCGCCGGTGTTCCTGACCTCGACCTTCGTGTTCAAATCGGCGGAGGAGGGACGCGACTTCTTCGACTACACATCCGGCCGCAAGGAGCCGCCGAGCGGCACGGCGTCCGGCCTGGTCTATTCGCGCTTCAATCATCCCAACTCGGAGATCGTCGAGGACCGGCTGGCGGTCTATGAGGGAACGGACGCCTGCATCCTGTTCTCGTCGGGCATGTCGGCGATCGCCACGACGCTGCTCGCCTATGCCCGGCCGGGCGATGTCATCCTGCATTCGCAGCCGCTTTACGGCGGCACCGAGACGCTTTTGACGCGCACGCTGTCCGGCTTCGGCATCGGCGCTGTCGGCTTCGCCGACGGCGTCGACGACAAGGCGGTGCGGGCCGCTGCTGATGCAGCGGTGGCGAAGGGGCGTGTCTCGGTCATTCTCATCGAAACGCCGTCGAATCCGACCAACAGCCTGGTCGACATCGCACTGATCCGGAAGTTTGCCGACGAGATCGGCGCAAGCCAAGGATCAACGCCGATCATCGTCTGCGACAACACGCTGCTCGGCCCGGTGTTCCAGCGACCGATCGAACATGGCGCGGATGTCTCCGTCTATTCGCTGACCAAATATGTCGGCGGCCATTCCGACCTGATCGCCGGTGCGGCGATGGGCAGCAAGGCGGTGACCAAGCCGATCAAGGCGCTGCGCGGCGCCATCGGCACGCAACTCGACCCGCATTCCTGCTGGATGCTCGGCCGCTCGCTGGAGACGCTGTCCATCCGCATGGAGCGCGCCAACGACAATGCGCGGCTCGTGGCCGAATTCCTGCGCGATCACGCCAAGGTCGAGAAGGTGCATTACCTGCCGTTCCTGGGCGAGGATACGGCAGCGGGACGGGCCTACAAGGCGCAATGCAGCGGCGCCGGGTCGACATTTTCTTTCGATATCAAAGGCGGAGAGAAGGCGGCCTTCGCATTTCTCAACGGGCTGCAAATATTCAAGCTGGCGGTGAGCCTCGGCGGCACGGAGTCACTCGCCAGCCACCCGGCGGCGATGACGCACTCCGGCATTCCCTTCGACGTGCGCCAGCGCATTGGCGTGCTGGAGACCACGGTCAGGCTGTCGATCGGCGTCGAGCATCCGGACGATCTTATCGCCGACCTGACGCAGGCGCTGGCAGCGGTCTGATAGCTCGCTTGTAGATATCAGGAAAGGGGCGATCGTCTTGGCAGCGTCGGCGGGACAGCACCCCCCTCTGTCCTGCCGGACATCTCCCCCTCAAGGGGGGAGATCAGCAGCTCTGACCATAGCGCCCTGTCTGCAACGCTGCAGATTGGCGAAGGGCGACATGACATCCAATCTCCCCCCTTGAGGGGGAGATGTCCGGCAGGACAGAGGGGGGTGTGACGGAACTCGGCTTTCGCTGCTAACTTCTCAGCTCTTGTCGCGGATCTGCGTCATCGTCCGCGTCGGCGTGATCGCCTCGGGGTCGAGCCTGATTTCGACGATCGCCGGCTTGCCGCTGGCGCGGGCACGCTCGAAGGCAGGGGCAAAATCTGCCGTGTTCTCGACCGTCTCGCCGTGGCCGCCATAGGCGCGGGCAAGAGCGGCAAAGTCAGGGTTCTTCAGATCGGTGGCGACGACACGGCCGGGATAGTCGCGCTCCTGGTGCATGCGGATGGTGCCGTAGATGCCGTTGTTCACGACGATAACGATGATCGGCAGGTCGTATTGCACGGCGGTAGCGAATTCCTGTCCGTTCATCAGGAAGCAGCCGTCGCCGGCAAAGGCGATCACGGTGCGGTCGGGATGGAGCGCCTTGGCGGCAACCGCGGCCGGCGTGCCATAACCCATCGAACCGGAGGTCGGCGCGCCCTGCGTGGCGAAGCGGCGAAAGCGGTGGAAGCGGTGCAGCCAGGTGGCGTAATTGCCGGCGCCGTTGGTGAAAATGGCGTCGTCGGGCAGAACCTTTTCCAGGTAATTCATGATCGGTCCCATCTGGACCGTGCCGGGGCCGGTCTCAGGAGGCGTCGACCAGTCGAGGTAGGCAGCGTGTGCTTTCGCTGTCTCATCCGCCCAGGCTGGCGCGGAGGCTGGCTTGCGCTTGGCGAAGGCTTCGACGAAGGCTGACGGCGCAGCGTTGATCGCCAGGGTCGGCCGGTAGACACGGCCGAGTTCGCCGGCATCGGCATGGACATGGACCAGCGTCTGGTCGGGATAGGGGCTTTTCAGCAACGTGTAGTCGGAGGACGGCATCTCGCCCATGCGGCCGCCGATCAGCAGCACCAGGTCGGCCTGCTTGATGGCGGTGGCCAGCGTCGGGTTGATGCCGATGCCGACATCGCCGGCATAGTTCGGGTGCAGATGGTCGAACAGCATCTGGCGGCGGAAGGAGCAGCCGACCGGCAGCGACCAGGCCTCGGCAATGGTGCGCATACGTGCCACCGCTTCCTCGTCCCAGCGTGTGCCGCCGAGGATGACGAAGGGACGCTTGGCTTTGGCCAGAAGCTTTTCCAAAGCATCGAGTTCGGCTTCGCCGGGCCGGGTTTCGACCGGCGTGTGCGGCAAGGCCGCGGGCGCGTCGACAAGACTGGTCAGCATGTCCTCCGGCAGCGAGACGACGACGGGGCCGGGGCGGCCCGATGTCGCGACAGCAAAGGCGCGGGTGACGAGTTCGGGGATGCGCGCGGCATCGTCGATCTCCACCACCCATTTGGCGATGTCGCCGAAGAAGCGCTTGTAGTTGACCTCCTGGAAAGCCTCGCGCTCCTTGGCGTGGCTGGCGACCTGGCCGATGAACAGGATGACGGGTATCGAATCCTGCATGGCAATGTGAATGCCGGCCGACGCATTGGTGGCGCCGGGGCCGCGGGTGACGAAGCAGATGCCGGGCTGGCCGGTCAGCCGCCCCTGGCAGTCGGCCATCATGGCGGCGCCGCCTTCCTGTCGGCAGACAATGGTGCGGATGGGCGAGTCATGCAATGCGTCGAGCACCGCGAGATAGGATTCGCCGGGCACGCAGAAGATGCGGTCGGTGCCGTTCGCCTCGAGTGCGTCGACAATCAGTTGTCCACCGGTCTTCATCGTCCAGACTTCTCCAGTTCGGCAAGAATTTCTTCGGTATGTTCGCCAAGGCGTGGCGAAGGGCGTTCATAGACCAGCGGTGTGCCGGACATCACCATCGGCGCGCGCACCGAGGGCAGACGATTGCCATGGCCATCGTCGAGGTCGAGGCGCATGCCGCGTGCGATCGTCTGCGGGTCGGCAAACATCTGGCCGATATTGTTGATCGGGCTCGCCGGCACGCTTGCCGCTTCGAGCTTGGCCAGCAACGGGTCTCGGTCCCAGTTCTTCAGCGTCTCGATCATGTGCTCGCGCAATTTCACCCGGTTGGCGACGCGGGCCGGATTGGTGGCGAAATCGGGATTCGCTGAGAGATGGTCGAGTCCGACGGCGGCGCAGAATTTGGCGAACTGGCCGTCATTGCCGACCGCCAGGATGATATGGCCGTCCCTGACCGGGACAACCTCATAGGGCGCAATGTTCATATGCGCATTGCCCATCTGCACCGGCGCCTTGCCGGAGACGAGATAGTTGAGGTTCTGGTTGCCGAGTGCGGAAATCTGCGTGTCGAACAGGGCCATGTCGATATGCTGGCCTTCGCCGGTCTTTTCGGCATGGCGAAGCGCTGCCTGGATGGCGATCACCGAATAGAGGCCGGTGAAGATGTCCGATATGGCGACGCCGGCCTTTTGCGGCTCGCGCCCGACCTCGCCGGTGATCGACATCATGCCGGCCATGGCCTGGATGATGAAATCATAGCCGGCGCGTGGGGCGTAAGGCCCGTCCTGGCCGAAGCCGGTGATCGAGCAGTAGACGAGCTTTGGATTGATCGCCTTCAGGCTCTCGTAATCGAGCCCGTATTTCTTCAGGCCGCCGAGCTTGAAATTCTCGATCAGAACGTCGGCCGTGGCAACCAGCCGGCGCACCGTCTCGGCCCCTTCCGATGTTGAGAAATCGACGGCGATGGAACGCTTGCCGCGATTGCAGGAATGGTAATAGGCGGCCGACAGGTTCTCGCCATCATGGCTCATGACGAAGGGCGGACCCCATTTGCGGGTATCGTCGCCGCCGTCGGGGCTCTCGACCTTGATGACATCGGCGCCGAGATCGGCCAGCAATTGTCCTGCCCAGGGGCCGGCCAGGATGCGGGCGAGTTCGACGACGCGGACGCCTTTCAGCGGAGGTTCAGCCATAAATCACCTAAAACGGGTCGGAACCGCAGCCTCTATCAACCCGGGATGCCGCTGTCACGGGCCTTGCGGTGGGCCAGCGATGTCAGCGTTTCAACACACCATCGGCCCACGCGGCAAAATCGTTCATGACGGTGTCGCGGTTCACCTCGTTCAGGCTTTCGTGGCGGGTGTCGGCGTAAATTTTTGAAACCAGATTCGAAAAGCCCATCGCGCGCATGCGTTTGGCGAGATGATCGATGCCCTTGCCATACTCGGAGGCCGGATCCTTCTCGCCGCCGACGATGCTGACGGGCAGGTCGCGCCTGATGCCGGCAAAGCCCGCATCCATGCCGCCTTTCTGCGTCATCTCCACGACGTCGCGCCACATCGAGATCGAGGCATCCCAGCCGCACAGCGGGTCGGCAATGTACTTGGCCACTTCAGCCTCGTCGCGCGACAGCCAGTCGAACAGCGTCTTGTGGTTGGGCACCGCCTTGCCCCAGGCCTGGAAGGTCAGTTTGGGCAAGACGCGTGAGGGAACATCGGAGCCGAGCCTGAAGCGCTCATAAGCGAGGATGGCGAGTGCAAGCTGACCAAGCAGGCCTTGTGAGAAATTGCCGTTCCAGATCGCCGCGGCGTGGACGCGCGGCGAGTGCGCCAGCAGGTAGTTGAGCGCCACCGACGCACCCATCGAATGGCCGAACAAGATGACCGGCAGGCCGGGCTGCTCCTTCGCAATCAAATCGTGGACTGCGTCGACATCGGAGATCACCTTGGCCGGGCCGCTTGTGCCGGCGAATCTGCCGAGCGGGGCATCGGGCGCCTTGGTCGCGCCATGGCCGCGATGGTCGTGGACGTAGACATGAAAGCCGCGGGTGCTGAGGTAATCGGCGAAGCGGGCATAGCGCGCGGCGTGTTCGGCCAGGCCGTGATTGACCTGGACTACCGCGCGTGGAGAGCCCCCCGCGTGCTTCACATAGAGATTGAGCGTGGCCCCGGTCGGTGAGGCCAGCGTCGTCTGCTTGTCAAATGCCATGTCTCGCTCCCTTGGCGACTGTTGGGCGACGGCGTGACCGACGTCAAGGGGAGGTCGAAATCAGCCGGCGTCACTATTGACAGTGTGCTGTCAATTTGGCTATATGACAGCATGCTGTCAAATTACATCGGGAATATGAGCATGAAAACCGTTTCGACCGTTTCGCGCCGCGCGTTTCTGCTGGCGAGCCTTTCATCCGCAATGCTCCTGCCCGGCATTGCTTCCAGCCAGACCAGGGAGACGACCATGAAGACCTCAACCATTGCCGGCCCGCAGGGCCAGCTTGCCGGCTACGACATCAAATCCGGCGGCGGCCTGCCGATCCTGTTCGCGCATGGCGATTGCAGCCGCGCCACACAGTGGAACCGGGTGATGCAGCTCACCGTAGGTGGCCGTGAGGCGGTCGCCTTCGATTTTCGCGGCCATGGCGCATCGGCGCCTGCAGCTGATGCCGACTACGGCTATGACGGCCGTGCCGACGATATTGGTGCGGTGGCCGATGCGTTCGGCCTGAAGCGGTTTGTCCTCGTTGCACATAGCGGCGGCAGTGGGGCCGCGCTCGCCTATGCCGCCGGCCATGCCGACCGTGTTGCCGGCATCCTGCTGGTCGATCCGGCGACCGATCCGCGCGCCCTGCCCAGAGAGATTCGCGACGGGTTCGTGCGCGATCTGGCGGGGCCAAACGGCGGCGATGTGCTAAGCGCTTATTACACCTTGATCGCCGGCTCCAACCCAGATGTCCGCAAACAGGTCATCGCCGATGCGGCGGTGGTCGATCCGGCGGCTCGGGCAGGCGTCGGCAAGGCGCTGGCGGAATGGAATCCCGAACCGACGCTCGACGCCTACCACGGGCCGATCTTCGTGCTGGCCACGGAGGCCAATGACAATGCGGCGGCCCTGTTTCGGCTGCGCAGCCGAATTGGCCACAGAACCGTCGCCGGTTCCGGCCATTGGGTGATGCTTGACGAGCCGGAGGCGGTGGCGGAAGCCGTCAACACCTTCGTTTCCACCATCGAGGCCGGCCAGAAATGACAAGCAGGACCGAAGCGGGAGATGTGCTCACCGAAGTGGTGCTTGCCGTGTTCCGGCTGAATGGCGGGTTTCTCGACGCGGCCGACCGGCTGGCGGAGCCTGCCGGGTTGACGGCGGCGCGCTGGCAGGTTCTGGGCGCGGTGCTGAAGGAGCCAAAATCGGTGGCCGACATTGCCCGCGACATGGGGCTTGCCCGTCAGAGCGTGCAGCGCCTTGCCGACATTCTGGCCGCCGAAGGGCTCGCCGCCTATGCGGACAACCCGGCGCACCGCCGCGCCAAGCTCCTGGCGATGACCGATGCGGGCCGGGCCGCGATCAGGGATATCGGCACGCGCCAGCATGTCTGGGCCAACCGCATCAGCGAGGGCATCGAGCCTCGCGTGCTTGAGACCGCGCTTGATCTGCTGCGTATGTTGACGAAGCGGGTCGAGGAGGGCGGGGTCTGATCGACCGAGCGATTGTTTTTTGCGGCGGACGAAAGAAATCGTAATTCTGACATGTCACACGTTTCTAGCTTGCGCTATGAAACGCTAGGAGTGCTGGAATGCGGATATCGGCGATATGGGGTGCGGTGTTGGTGGCGCTGGCCGGTGTCGGCCTAGCGCGCGCCGATGTGAAGATGAGCGGCTCCTTCGTGGCCGATGCTGCCTGTCCAGCAACCCAGGCAATCAAGAGCGGCAAGAACCCCGGCAATATCGCGACAACGGCTGGACAGAGCTACGACCTCCTGGCCGGCAACAAGGATGCGCCGACGCATTACCTCATCCGCGTGCCGGGCGCCGATCCTGAGCGTCGCTGGGTCAAGATCAGCTGCGGTCACGTCGCCGGCGGCAGCGCAGCCGCCCTGCCGGCCGCGCCCGCCGATCAGGGCAAGCCTGCGGCGCCGGCTTCAGGAAAACCCGAATATGTTTTCGCGCTGAGCTGGCAGCCGGCCTTCTGCGAAACCAAGTCGAGCAAGCCCGAATGCCAGGCGCAGACGGCGGGCGGCTTCGACGCGTCGCATTTCACGTTGCATGGGCTCTGGCCGCAGCCGAACGGCAATTTCTATTGCCAGGTGCCGGCGAGCGACAAGGCCAATGACAATCCGGCCCATTGGGCAGACCTGCCGCCGGTCGATCTCGATGCCGCTACGCGCGCCGAGCTCGACCAGGTTATGCCGGGCACCGCCTCCAAGCTCGAACGGCATGAATGGATCAAGCACGGCACCTGCTACGGCAAGAGCCAGCAGGAGTATTTTGCCGAGGCGCTGAACCTGATGCGGGCGGTGAATGCCTCGCCGGTGCGCGAGCTCTTCACCAGGAACGTCGGCAAGCAGCTGACTTCGGACCAGATCCGCAGCACCTTCGACAGCGCCTTCGGCGCCGGGGCGGGCGCGCGGGTGCGTGTCTCCTGCCTGGTCGATCCGTCGAGCGGCAGGCGGCTGATCGGCGAGCTGACGCTCGGCCTGACCGGCCCGATCGGCCCCGACAGTTCGCTGGGCACTCTCATGCTCGCCTCTGCGCCGACGACCAAGGCGGGCTGTCCGAAGGGTTCAGTCGATGCGGCCGGGTTCCAGTAGGATATCCGTCTGTCGCTTGGCAGTGACGCGGTGATATGGTCTGGATGTGTTTCATTCGGCGGGGGTGGCGATGAGTGGCATGACATCAGGCGCGCTGGCGCGGCTGGCTTTCTGGGCCAGGGGGATGACCGCCATAAAAGACGGCCGCATGGAATGGCCGGGCTTTTCCTATACCGATGCCGAGTGGGCGCGCATGCGCGTGCTTGCCGCGCCGATCGGGGCAGGCCGCTACCAGCTGTTCACTTGGGTCAATGCCGCGATCTTCATCGCCATTGCCGCGCTCGGCATCGGCTGTGTCTTCCTGCCGCTGGCGACACTTTTGTTTCCGGTGCCGGCCGAGACCAGCGCGCTCAAATTCTCGGCTCTGCTGGCGGCGTGTGCCTTCCTCATAATCGGGCTCGGCTTGCCGATCTCCATGCGCCTGTCGAGCGCGTTGGCCATCTCCCGGGAGATGCGCGCCGGTCTTGTCGGCGAAGCCGGTGACGAAGCGCTGGCAGCAAAAGTGTCTTGGCAGATCAACCGCATCATGCTGGTCATGTGCGGCCTGCTGGTGCCCGGCATTCTGTTGTTCATCGCTTATGACATCGACGCCAGTCCGATCATCACCACGCTGAAATGGCTGGCCATCGCGCTGATAGCCGTTTCAGTTGCGGTCGGCGCGTTGCAGCAGCGCAAGCGGAGCTGACAACCTTATCCGCTGACGCCACGTGTGGACAATGTCCAGGCACTGAGGTCTTCGGCATCGTCATGCGCTTCGCCGACGACGCGGTCACGCCCGGTGGATTTGGCCCTGTAGAGACGCTCGTCGGCAAGGGCGAAGAGATCGGCAAGCGAGGCTACGGTCTCGTCGACAGTGGCGATGCCGGCGCTGACGCTGATGTCGAACCGGTTTACGCACGCCTTGACGGCCTGGCGGAGGTTTTCTCCGAGCAACCTGGCGACCGCATGCGGCTGCGAGCAAAGGATGGCGAACTCCTCGCCGCCGATCCTGAAAACCTGATCGTGCGCGCCGGCCGCCTGGGTCAGTACCTGGGCGATGGATCTCAGCACCCTGTCGCCCTCGGCATGGCCGAAGCGATCGTTGATCGACTTGAAATGGTCGACGTCGACGATCAGCAGGCTGAGCGGCTGGGCCGTGCGCAGGCTGACAGCAACCAGACGTTCGCCGTCGCTGTCAAAGCGTCCCCTGTGCAAGAGGCCGGTGAGGCCGTCGCGGCCGACATGTTCGACCAGGGCTTCGTAGCGCTCGCGATAGGTCAACGTGTCGAAGACGTCGGACAGCCCGCGGGGTGCCACGACCTGACGCGTTTCGAACCATCTGAGGTAGGCGACAAGCATGGCGCTGTAGGCAAAAGCGGCACCCATCTTGGCCAACCAGCCGCCGAAGAAGACCGCAATCGGTGCGCCTGCGACGAAATGCAGGGCGGTGAAAAATCCGGCCTGGTCGAAGGTGAGCACGCAGGCGACGCAAATCAGGATGCGGGAGAACGGCGCCTTGCGCAGATAACGCCCGAGCTTTTCGTAAAGCAGGATGATCAGGATGGCGTCGATGAAGAGCAGCGTCGTGCCCCACACCATCAGCCAGCCCAACTGGTCGATGAAACCGATATCGGGAAGCTTGCCGTCGGAAAGGGCTGAAATATCGTGCAGGCGCAGGATCAGGACCAGCCCGATCATCAAGGCGTTGCCGAGCAAAAGGCCATAGATCGGCTGGCGCACCGTGGCCGCATCTTCCTTCATGTAGAGCAGAAGCAGCATCACCAGCTTGCCGGAAAACAGCACCGCCGAGCCTGGCGAGACCATGCCGAAGGGCAGGGCGACATAGAAGACGCTGGCGAGATAGGTTTCGAGGAAATGCATGGCGCCCAGCGCGCAGACGAAGACGCCGAGGCCGATGCGATCCCTGAAGCGGAACAGCGTGACCATGACGCTGAAGTAGACGACCGCTTCGGCAAGGAGCAGGAAACTGTTCAGCACTACCTTCGGTCCGATCTCTACTTTCGATCGCGACAGGCCAGCGATCGATCCTGTTTTGACGCTGAAGGGTTAACCGGGGATTTCAACGCTCCCTACAACCGGCGGAAAACTTAACGTGCGGTGTACACCCGGCTTGAAATGGCAAAAGCGATTGCCGTTCGGCCCGGCATCGCCTACATAGCGGCCAACCTCCATTCAATCCGACATTTTCGGTCAATCATCAAGGAAAGCGCGCGTGGCACGCCAGTTCATCTATCACATGGCCGGCCTCAACAAGGCCTATGGCACCAAGAAGGTGCTTGAGAATGTCCATCTCTCCTTCTATCCCGACGCCAAGATCGGCATCCTCGGCCCCAACGGCTCGGGCAAGTCGACGATCCTCAAGATCATGGCCGGGCTCGACAAGGAGTGGAACGGCGAAGCGTGGCTCGCCGAAGGCGCCACCGTCGGCTATCTCGCGCAGGAGCCGGCGCTCGATGCCAACAAGACGGTGTTCGAGAACATCATGGAAGGCGTCGCCGCCAAGACCGCCATCATCGAGCGCTACAACGAATTGATGATGAACTACTCCGACGAGACGGCTGACGAGTCGGCCAAGCTCCAGGACGAGATGGACCGGCTCAATTTGTGGGATCTCGAACAGCAGGTCGAGATGGCGATGGAAGCGCTGGGCTGCCCGCCCAAGGATTCCGAGGTCACCAAGCTTTCGGGCGGTGAGCGCCGCCGCGTCGCGCTCTGCCAGCTGCTGCTGCGTCAGCCCGACCTCTTGCTGCTCGACGAACCGACCAACCATCTCGACGCCGAAACCACGGCGTGGCTCGAAAAGCATCTGCGCGCCTATCCGGGCGCCGTGATGATCATCACCCACGATCGCTACTTCCTCGACAATGTCACGGGATGGATCCTCGAGCTCGATCGCGGCCGCGGCATTCCCTATGAGGGCAACTACACCAAATACCTCGAAGCCAAGGCCAAGCGCCTCAAGCAGGAAGGTCGCGAGGACGACGCCCGCCAGCGCGCCATCGGCCGCGAGCGCGAGTGGATCCAGTCCAGCCCGAAAGCCCGCCAGACCAAGTCCAAGGCGCGTATCCAGGCGTTCCAGGAGCTGCTGGATGCAGCCGACAAGCGGCGTCCGAGCGATACGCAGATCGTCATTCCGCATGGCGAGCGGCTCGGCAATGTGGTGATCGAGGCGGAAGGCTTGTCGAAGGGCTTTGGCGACACGCTGTTGATCGAAGGCCTGGAATTCAAGCTGCCGCCAGGCGGCATCGTCGGCGTCATCGGCCCGAACGGCGCCGGCAAGACGACGCTGTTCCGCATGATCACCGGCCAGGAAACGCCGGATGCCGGCTCTGTCCGCATCGGCGAAACGGTGAAGCTCGGCTATGTCGATCAGAGCCGCGATGCGCTCGATCCGTCAAAGACCGTCTGGGAAGAAATCTCGGGCGGCGCCGAAGTGGTCAAGCTCGGCAAGTTCGAAGCCAACACCCGCGCCTATTGCGCATCGTTCAACTTCCGTGGCGGCGACCAGCAGCAGAAGGTCGGCAACCTCTCCGGCGGCCAGCGCAACCGCGTGCATCTGGCAAAAATGCTGAAGACCGGCGGCAATGTGCTGCTGCTCGACGAACCGACCAACGATCTCGACACCGAAACGCTGGCGGCGCTCGAAGACGCGCTGGAAAACTTTGGCGGCTGCGCCGTCATCATCTCGCACGATCGTATGTTCCTCGACCGGCTGGCCACCCACATCCTGGCCTTTGAAGGTGACAGTCATGTCGAATGGTTCGAGGGCAATTTCGAGGACTACGAGCAGGACAAGATCCGTCGTCTCGGCCCCGAAGCCGTCAACCCGCACAGGATGACCTACAAGAGGCTGACGCGGTAAGGGAGCAACCGGGGCGGCGAATTTCTCAACTGATACGAGGAAAGCTTGAATGACCGACTGGTCAGCCGCCCAATATCTGAAATTCGAGGATGAGCGCACACGGCCGGCGCGCGATCTTGTTGCGCAGGTGCCGGTGGATTTCCCGCGCCGGGTGGTCGACATCGGCTGCGGCCCGGGTAATTCGACCGAGCTGCTGGTCGAGCGCTGGCCGGATGCTGATATCAGCGGCTTCGACACCTCTCCCGACATGATCGAGAAGGCGAAGGCGCGCCTGCCCAGCGTCAATTTCGACCTCGCCGATGCCTCGACATGGCGACCGGCCGAGCCGGTCAACGTCATCTTCGCCAACGCGGTATTCCAGTGGCTGCCCACCCACCCGGTAGTGTTTCAGCGGCTGATGGGCTTTCTCGCCCCCGGTGGCGCGCTCGCCGTCCAGATGCCCGACAATCTGCTTGAGCCGTCGCATCAGGTGATGCGCGAGACGGCCGCCGAAATGCCGTTCGCCGCCAAGATGGCAGGTGCTGCGCGCGGACCGCTGCCGGCGGTGTCGTTCTATTATGATCTCTTGTCGCCGCTCTCCGACCGGGTGGATATCTGGCATACGGCCTACAATCATCCGCTGACCGACGCCGAGGCGATCGTCGAATGGGTGAAGTCGACGGGGCTGAAGCCTTTCCTCGATCCGCTGGACGCCGACGAGCGCAAGATCTTCCTCGACAGCTACACGGCCAAAATTGCCAAGGCCTATCCGAAGACCGCAAACGGCAAGGTGCTGCTGCGCTTCCCGCGCATTTTCATCGTCGCCAAGCGGGCCGGCTAGCACTCCCGATGACATCCGGCCACAGCCTATGGTTTAAGCCGGCGTAAACCGGTGGGGTGAGAAAAGTGTTGTGTCGCGCCCCCTGGTCGTTCACATGAGAACGACAACGCCTGCGCATGGACGGACTGGATATGCATCGCGTCATCATCAGCGGCATCGGCGTTGAAATCCCTGAAGCCAAGATCACCAATGAAGAACTGGTCGCCAGTTTCAACGCTTGGGTCGACACGGAGAATGCGCGCCGGCAAGGCCCGGATGAGACGCTGCTGCAGAAATCCGACAGCGCCTTCATCGTCCATGCCTCAGGCGTCCAGACCCGGCATGTCATCGAGCGCGAAGGCATTCTCGATCCGACCCGCATGGCGCCGCGCATTCCGGCGCGGCCCGATGATGCGCTGTCGCTGCAGGCCGAGTTTGGAGTGGCCGCGGCCCGGAAGGCGCTCGACCATGCCGGCCTGAAGCCGTCCGACATCGACCTGGTGATCTGCTCGGCCTCGCACCAGCAACGGCCCTATCCGGCGATCGCCATCGAAATGCAGGAGGCGCTGGGCACCAAGGGCGCCGGCTTCGACATGGGGCTTGGTTGTTCATCGGCCGCGGCCGCCTTGCACATTGCGGCCAATCTGGTCCGGGCGGGCGCGCACAAGCGCGTGCTGGTGGTCACGCCGGAGATCATCACCGGCCATCTCAATTTCCGCGACCGGCAGACGCATTTCATCTTCGGCGATGCATCGGTGGCGATGGTGGTCGAGGGGCTGGGCGAGGGCGAGAGGCGGCCGGGGCGTTTCGAGGTGCTGGACACGCGCACCTGGACGCAGATGTCGAACAATATCCGCACCAATCTGGGCTATCACACCCGCACCGCCCAGGACGATCCTTACATGATCAACCTCGAAGGCAATCTGATCAAACAGGTCGGCAACAAGGTGTTCAAGGAAGTCACCGTCGCCGGCCACAAATTCATTGTCGAATTCCTCGCCGAGCACGGGCTGACGCCGCAAGCCATCAGGCGATTCTGGCTGCATCAGGCCAATGCGCGAATGAACGCCATGATCCTGAAACTAGCCTTCGGCCACGAGGTCGACCATGACCGCGCGCCGATGGTGCTGGAGCGGCTCGGCAACACCGCCGGCGCTGGCGCCATCATCGCGCTGTCGGAAAACCACGCCGACATGAAGCCCGGCGATTTCGGCGTGCTGTGCGCCTTCGGCGCCGGCTATTCGATCGGCGGCGCGCTTTTGCGGATGCTGTAATCAGGCCGGCATGAACGGCACCAGCATCGGTACGCTGCGGGCATAATCGTCATAGGCGTTGCCGAGTTCTCCGCGCAGAAAGCGTTCCTCCAGCCTTGCCTTCATGACGATGCCGATGGACGCTATCAGCCGGTTTGATCGAATCATCATCGCTTTCGACTGGACCCGAGCCCACGGCTACGGCTATTTGCGACGTCATCCTGCAGAAGGAACGAAGCCATGCTGGACCTCTTCCCGGAGTCTGAGAAGCCGGTCGACATCATCCCCGCCAGGAAGCTGTCCGCCAAAGTGGCCGCTTTGTACGTCGCACCGTCGAATCACTTCCAGACGCGCCCGGTGGAAGCATTGCAGCTCGGTTTCGAAGGCATCGACGGCGACTTCCACGCCGGCGCCACCCGTCGTTCCGGCGGTCGCGAACCCTGGTATCCGCGCGGCACCGAAATCCGCAACGAGCGGCAGATATCAATCGTAGCAGCGAATGAACTCGGCGTCGTTGCCGAGCGGATGGGGCTGGCCGAGATCAAGCCGGAATGGATCGGCGCCAATCTGCTGATCGAAGGCGTGCCGCATCTCTCGATGCTGCCGTCAGGCACGCTGCTGTTCTTTAGAGGTGGCGTGACGATCAAGGTTGATGCGCAGAACGGGCCTTGCCGGCTTGCTGGACGTTCGATCGCCGAAAACGCCGGGATGGCCGATCGGGAGGCCGGCGCGCTGGCCTTCCCGAAGGCGGCGAAACGGCTGCGCGGCCTCGTTGCCTGGGTCGAGAAACCGGGTCGTATGACAACAGGGGAAGAGATCTCGGTGCGCGTGCCCGAGCAGTGGATTTATCGATCCTAGTACCGGGCTAGGGCACGGGCTGCGCCGCCGGGGCGACGCAGCCGAATTTCAAGACGCGCTCAGGCCGCCTTGCGGTTCTTCTTGGCGCCCTGCGCCTCGACGGAAAGGTGGTCCCACTTTTCCCAAAGCGCGATGCGGTTGGCGTATTCCTGCTTGATCATCGGCAGGCCACCATCGCCGAAGAAGACGCGCAGCGGCGGCTCGGCCGCGTCGACGATTTCAAGCATCGCCGGTCCGGTGGCCTCGGGGTCGCCGGCGACCGAGTTGGCGCGGCGTTCCGCCATCTTGGCGCGGGCCGGCGCGTAAGCCTCGATCGCTTTGGAGACCTTGGCCGAGGCGCCGGACCAATCGGTGGAGAAGCCTCCCGGTTCGACAAGCGTCACATGGATGCCGAATTCGGCGACCTCGATGCTGAGCGACTGGCTGAAGGCTTCGAGCGCCCATTTCGAGGCATGGTAAAGGCCGAGCGACGCAAAGGCGTTGACGCCGCCGATCGACGAGATCTGGATGATATGGCCGGAGCCCTGCGCCCGCATGATCGGCAAAGCCGCCTGGGTGACCCAGAGCGCGCCGAACACATTGGTTTCGATCTGGTCGCGGGCTTCCTGTTCGCTGACTTCCTCGATGGCGCCGAAATGGCCATAGCCGGCATTGTTGATGGCGACGTCGAGCCGGCCAAAGCGCTTGTGCGCCTCGGCGATGGCCGCATCGACAGCCTTCTTGTCGGTGACGTCGAGCTTGATCGCGGCGACATTATCGCCGTATTTCGCGACGAGATCGGCGAGCGTGCCGGCATCGCGCGCGGTTGCGGCGACACGGTCGCCGCGGGCGAGTGCGGCCTCGGCCCAGACTCGGCCAAAGCCTTTCGACGATCCGGTGATGAACCAAACCTTGCTTGTCATGACGTGGAATCCTTGCCCATGCGGGCCGTGAACTGGGAAGCGGAGGCTTCTCCGCTTCCGCGATATACGGTGCGTCGAGCGATTTTCCAGAGGCGAGGGGGAATCTTTTTGGTCACGACATCGTGTGGAGCAGGACCTTCGCCGGTCAGGGATAGCGCACCGGGCTCGACCAGGCCGGGTCGTCATGCTTTTGCCAGTAGAGCGCCATCAAGCGCTTTGTGATCCCGCCTATCTTGCCGTCGGCGACAGCAGCGCCGTCGATCACTGTCACCGGCATGATGCCGCCGGCCGTGGAGGTGATGAAGACTTCGTCGGCTCCCTTCAGTGCGGTGACGCTGACATCGACTGGAGCGGCGACAAGGCCTGCCTCGGCGCAAAGGTCGAAGACGGTGCGCCTGGTGATGCCGGGCAGCACGCCGGCGGCTGGCGTCGACAGCCTGCCGTCCTTGACGCAGAACACGTTGAAGCCGGGGCCTTCGGCGACATTGCCATTGAAGTCGAGAATCAATGCGGTTTCGGCCCCACGGTCATAAGCGTCGTAGAGGCCGCGCACGAGGTCGAGCCAGTGGTAGTTCTTGATCGCCGGATCGATCGAGACCGGCGGAATGCGCACCCTGTCGCTAATGGCGACATGCAGGCCGCGCCGCAACTGCTCGGCATTGGCGACCGAGCCGAAGGGAACTGCGAAGGCCATGAAGCGGTTGACCGCCTGGCGCGGATCGCGGCTGAAGGTCGGCGAGGCGCCGCGTGTGCACAGCATTTCGACATAGGCGGCGCGATGGCCCGACAGCGCCACGCAATTGTGCAGAATCTCGGCCACACCATCGCGGTCGGACGGGATCGTCATGCGCAGTTTTTGCAAGCCGGCGAAGAAGCGGTCGAGATGCAGGTCGAGTCGGAAGAAGCTCCCGTCCCAGACATGCACGGTGTCGTAGGTGGCGTCGGAATGCAGAAAGCCCCAATCCAGCACCGAGATCTTGGCTTGCGACATCGGCAGATACTGACCATCGAGAAAGGCGATGCCGTCGGGATAGGAATGCGGATCGATATGGCGATCCGACAAAGCCGGCAATGGCACAATGCTACCGGCTGCTGCGCTTCGGTTCATGGCGATTGGTCCCTTCGGCTTGATGCGGCAGAGTCAAGCTAGTGGTCCCCTGCAGGCGGCATAGGGCCACCCAACCATCGCTGTTTGTCCTAGGTAGCACATTCGATATGCCCTATGGTCCGGCTTGAAAATATCCGGCCGGGAGGGGCAAAATGGGCAGATCTTTTCGGACCATCAGCTTTGCAATTTTCCTCGTCTTCGTCACTGGCCATGCCTTCGCGCAATGCGCTCGCGAGGGCGAGGCGCTGTGCCAGAACGGCCAGACCTATCGTTGCGAGAAGACGGGCAGCGAGCTGACGCCGATCTTTCAGAACGTGCCTTGCGTGGTCAACGCGGCGGGGCTCAACGGCGTCTGGACCGGCAGCGGTCATCAAAGTCCGGCCGGTGCTGCCGGCGCCGATTGGGCGATCGCAATGACAATCGGCGATGGCGCCGCGTCGATCGACTATCCGTCGCTCGGCTGCGGCGGATCGTTGACCCAGATTTCTCGCGACGACAGTTCGGCGGAATACCGGGAAAACATCAGCTACGGCCAGGACAAGTGCATCGACGGTGGCGGCATCACCGTCCGATTTTTCAAAGGGAACCTGTCCTGGACCTGGGTTGGCCAGGCCGACGGCCAGCCCTACAATGCGGTTGCCGTATTGAAGCGACGGTAGCTGAAGTTATTCCTCTTCGTCCTCTGCATCGAGCAGGCGCGTGGCGCGCCAACGGGTCAGCACCGTGTTTGTTTGCTCGATGACGAAGAACCGCGCCGAGTCGCGGTCATAGCCCTCGGCCAGCAGCTTTTCATAGTCGGTATGGCCGTGCCTGATATGGGCGATCGTCGCCAGCCAGACCGCGATGCCCGGCGGCAGCGTCTTCATGTGCACGGCGCCGGCCTCGGTGCGGATTTTCTCCATATCGGCATAGGGCGCCAGGGGCAGCAGTGCGGTCAGCGCCTTGGCGATGGCGCGGCGGCGGCCGGTGGGCGCGCTCATTTTTCGTCACGCCCGGCAATGGTCGCCTCGGGAAAGGCGTCGGTCGAGGCGAAATAGGGCTTGATGTCGATCACCGGGGTGGCGTCGAGCACATCGATGGCGTCGATGGCGATGCGGCCGTGGTCGATGTCGACGGCGATCAGGCCGGCGATATGCAGCCCGACTGGGTTCGGCCGGGCAGGGGAGCGCAGCGAGAAAACGCCTTTCGGCTCAGCCGCATGGCGGGGTCTCTGGACAATCAGTGCCCGCGGCGCGTGATGCAGCCAGGACAGGATGACGATGTGGCTGGCCCGCTCCAGCGCAAGCAGGCCGTCGCGATAGGCAGGGTCGATGAGAACCGTGGCCGCCTGTCCGGCCTCGTGCGCCGCGCGCATGTTCTTTGGGCAGGTTTGCCTGGATGTCCATGGCGAGGCGATGCGGCCGATGAACACGATATGGCCATCCGCCGGCATGTCAGCCGGGTCAGTCTGCAGGAGCTTTTCGCCGTCGCGCGTCTCGAACATGGCTTTCGCCCTAGCACAAGTTTGCAGCCGATCGTCAGGGAAAAGCGGTTCTCTCGGGCGGGGACCATGTGTGCGGCATTTTCTTGTCAGGAAGCGACATAGGCCTTGCTATGCCGCCAAAGCTGACATAAACATATGTTTATATCTTTTCAACGAGAATACGCCAATGCATGTTTCGCTCGATACGATGGTTGATACGTTGAAGGCTGCGGCCGAATCGAGCCGGCTCCGCATCCTGGCGCTGCTGTCGCGCGGCGATCTCACCGTGTCCGACCTCACCGAGATCCTCAGCCAGTCGCAACCGCGGGTGTCGCGGCATTTGAAGCTGCTGCTGGAGGCCGGGTTGATCGGCCGCTACCAGGAGGGCTCGTGGGCCTTCTTCCGGCTGTCGGATACGGATTCCGCGCGCGACTTCGTCATGGGGCTCGTCTCTGGCATTCGCGGCGCCGATCCACAGGTCGAGCGCGATCTCGAGCGGTTGGCATCGGTCAAGCGCAAGCGCCAGGACCGTGCCGCCGAGTATTTCTCCGAGAACGCCGCCAGCTGGGATCACATCCGCTCGCTGCATGTGCCGGACCGCGCGGTGGAAGCCGCACTCCTCAAGCTGGTCGGCAAGCGGCCATTCCGGTCGATGCTAGACCTCGGCACCGGCACCGGGCGGCTGCTGGAGATATTCTCACCGCTCTACCGGCGCGGCGTCGGCATCGACATGTCGCGCGAAATGCTGACGGTGGCGCGGGCCAATCTCGACAAGGCAGGCATCGCCAATGCGCAGGTCCGCCAAGGCGACATTTTCGCGCCGCCGGTCGAGCGCGACGCCTTCGACCTCGTCACCATCCATCAGGTGCTGCACTATCTCGATGATCCGGCACGCGCCATTCGCGAGGCGGCGCGGCTGCTGCGTCCGGCGGGCCGGCTGGTGATCGTCGACTTCGCGCCGCATGCGCTGGAGTTCCTGCGCGACCAGCACGCGCATGTCAGGCTGGGCTTTTCCGACCGGCAGATCTCCGAATGGTTTGCCGAGGCCGGGCTCGATCTCGAGGATGCCCAGGAATTCGAGCCGCGCGGCGGCAACGAAGCCAGGCTCACCGTCAAACTGTGGCTCGGCCGCGACCGCCGCATGCTGATGGCCGAGCCTTCAAATGACACCCAACCCACCAAAGCGTACCCTATGGGGGAAATCGCCTGATGAACCAGTTCCGCTTTTCCCGCCGTCCCGACATTGGCGACAAGGTCCGCGTCTCCTTCGAGTTCTTCCCGCCGAAGACCGACGAGATGGAAGCCAGGCTCTGGGACACCGTCACCAGGTTGGAGCCGCTGAAGCCGAGATTCGTCTCGGTGACCTATGGCGCCGGCGGCTCGACGCGGGAGCGCACGGCGCGCACGGTCAAGCGCATCCTGAACGAGACGACGCTGACGCCGGCGGCGCACATGACCTGCGTCGACGCCGCCCGCCATGAGGTCGACGCCGTCGTCCGCGAATTCGCCGACATGGGCGTGAAGCGCTTCGTCGCCTTGCGTGGCGATCCGGCGGCCGGTGTCGGCACCGCCTACCGGCCCCACCCCGATGGCTATGCCAATGGCGCCGAACTGGTTGGGGCATTGAAAGACGCCGGCGATTTCGACATCTCGGTCTCGGCCTACCCGGAAAAGCATCCGGAAAGCCCGGACTTTGCCACCGACTTCGACATGCTGAAGCGCAAGGCCGACAATGGCGCGACGCGGGCGATCACCCAGTTCTTCTTCGACAACGATCTCTACGAGCGTTACGTCGAGAAGGCGCGCCGCGCCGGCATCTACATCCCGATCGTGCCCGGCATCCTGCCGGTGCACAATTTCACCCAGGTCGCCAATTTCTCGGCACGCTGCGGCGCGCTGGTGCCGGCATGGCTGGCCGAGCGTTTCGAAGGGCTGCACAACGATCCGCAGACGCATGCGCTCGTGGCGTCTGCCGTGGCGGCCGAGCAGGTGCTCGATCTCGTCGAGCGCGGCGTCAGCGACTTCCATTTCTACACCATGAACCGGGCCGACCTGGTGTTTGCCATCTGCCATATGATCGGCATCCGCTCCCACGAAACAGAGGCAGCTGGATCCGCCGCCGCCTGAGCTTCATCGTGGTATGAAATCTGAAATGCAAAAGGCCGGGTGTTTCGCCCGGCCTTTCGAATTTGTGGGCTATTGCTGCTGTTCTTCCGCTCCGGCGGTTACGGAAGAACACCTATGATAAGGGCGCCAATGAAGGCAAATGCAGCACAGATCATCAATGCGTTGATTGGCCTCGTAAGTCCCATGTCATAGTCTCCTCTTCAAGAGCTATGGGTGGAGTCTAGGGGCATTTGTGCCACAGGCAAGCGGAAAATATGCTGCAATGCGACGCGATTGTGGAATTTGCGACCTGCCACCTGTCGTTAAGCGTTGAAACTCTTCGGCAAAAGCCGCTGGCAGCCTGTGAATAAATTGTGACGCGGCCGTGGCAAAAGCGAGGCATGGCAGCGCTACCAGACCTAAAGCGCGTCGTTGTCCCAAAACCGCTGCGCACTTTTGGTCGACAGGCATTAGCGCCGACCAAACAACCGCCCGTCGATCGTCACCAGGCCAAGCGCGATCAGTGCCATGCCGCAGAACTCGAACAGAGCGAGCCGCTCGCCGAGGAACAGGAGGCCGAGCAGGATGGCGCTGGCCGGGACGATGAGCGTGACCAGCGAGGCGTTGGTGGCGCCGGCCGAGGCGACGAGGTTGAAATAGAGGATGTAGGCGAAGGCGGTGGAGAGCAGCGCCAGCGCCAGCACCGCCGTCCAGACCGGCGGCGAGGCCGAGAACAGGCCGGCCGGGCCATAGGTGAGCAGCACCACCGGGATCATGATGATGGTCGACGCCGTCAATTGTCCGGCGGCGATGACCGGCGAGGGCACGCCCTTGAAGCGGCGGGCAATCATCAGCGCGACGGCGTACGACAGCGAGGCGCCGATCAGCGCGAATTTCGCCCAGACCGGGCCGCCGAGCCCGGCCAGCAGGCCGGGGCCGATCATGACAGCGGTGCCGGCGATGCCGAGCCCGATGCCGGCAAGCTTGTTCCAGGAGAGCTTTTCGTCCGCTGTCAGCGCGTTGGCGAGGATCAGCGTCCAGAACGGCGTCGTCGCGTTGAGCACCGAGGCGACGCCGGCGCCAAGCGCGGTCTGGCCGGCAAAGATCAGCGAGAACGGGACGACATTGTTGGCGAGCGCCAAAAGGAAAAACGGGCCGGCATGCGGGAAGGCGAGGCGGAAGGACGGACCGCGAATGCCGAGATAGAGCTGAAGTGCGATGGCCGCGATGGCAACGCGAAACAGCACCAGCACCAGCGGGTGCATTTCGGCAACGGCGATGCGGGCAAAGAAGAACGAGCCGCCCCAGATGGCGCCGAGCAGCAGAAGCTGTCCCCAGTCCCTCAGCGTCATCGGTCCGCGCTGCACGGCTGTCGTGGCTATTGCCATCGTGAACGTCCTTCCCCGCGGCATCAATGCCAGCCACTCAGGCAGAAGGCATATCGGGTCCGGCGACAAGAGCCACCCGAAACCTGATTGCTGGCAACAGTGCTGCCAGGAGGGTGCGCCGCTGGGTCAGTGCCCGCCAGACACAGAATTGTTTTCTTTGGCCGCTAGCTTGGATTAATTGTGCGCAGCCGAGAAGTCAGGGGATTCGTCCATGCAGCGATTCGAGAATGCCCGCGAGGCGGCGCTGGCGCTTCGGCCGGACGATCCGGTCTACTGCTTTCGCCCGCAGGTGCTGAAGGCGGATGCCAAACAGTTCATGGGCATGTTTCCCGGCAAGACCGCCTACGCAGTCAAGACCAATGGCGAGCAGATCGTGCTGAAGGCGCTGGTCGAAGCCGGCGTCACCGCCTTCGATGTGGCCTCGCCCGGCGAGTTCGCCGCAGTGCGCGCCGTCTCACCCGACGCCGAGATGCTCTACATGCATCCGGTCAAGGCGCAGTCGGACATCAAGCTTGCGCTGGAAAAATACGCCATCCGGGTCATTTCGCTCGACCATGAGGACGAGATCACCAAGCTGACGCGGGTGGTGCGGGCGCTTGACATCGATCCGGGCTCCATCAGCGTGTTCGTGCGCATCCAGACCAAGGGTTCGGCGGCCTATGAACTGTCGAAGAAATTCGGCGCCGGGCCGGCCTATGCGGTGGAACTCGCCGAGCGGCTCAACCGCACCGGCTACAAGGTCGGCCTGTGCTTCCATGTCGGCAGCCAGATCGAGGATCCCGACACCTATGAACGGGCGCTGGCCTCCGCCGATTGGGTGCGCAACCGGCTGACCTCCGACATTGCGGGCCTCGATGTCGGCGGCGGCTTTCCCGCCGAGTACGGCCATGACCCCAATCGCAAGCAGATCGAGATGCCGTCGCTCGGCCAGATCATGTCGCGGCTGTCGGGCGACCTGAGGGAATACCAGTTCGACCAGATCCCGTTGGTGGCCGAGCCCGGCCGGGTGATCGTGGCGCGCTGCCTGTCGCTGATCGTGCGGGTGCTGCTGCGCAAGGGCAAGCGGCTCTACATCAATGACGGCATCTGGGCGTCGCTGTCGGATTCTTGGACCGGCAAGATCACACTGCCGGCCCGCTTCATCCCCGATCCGGCGATCCGCTCGCGCAATGGCGAGGAGAAGAACATCGTGCCGTTCAAGGTCTGCGGCGCGACCTGCGATTCCGTCGACATCCTGTCGCGGCCGTTCTGGCTGCCGGAAACCGTCGACACCGGCGACTGGATCGAGATCGGCCATATCGGCGCCTATTCGCTGTCGCTAAGAACCCGCTTCAACGGCTTTTATCCCGATACCTTCGTCGAGGTGACGACGCCGTTTGACGAAGGCGATGCGCCGCAGGGATTCGCCAGCCTGGAGACGATGGCGGACTAAGCGACCCCGCCACCGGCCTGGATATTCTCGCCGGTCAGCCAGCGGGCCTCGTCGCTGGCCAGGAAGACCGCGACATCGGCAACGTCGCGGGGCGCGCCGATCCTGCCAAATGGAGACATGCCGGCCGCCACGGCGCGATCGCGCTCGGGAAGCAGGTCCGTGTCGGTGAAGCCAGGCGACAGCGCATTCACGGTGATGCCGCGCGGTCCGAGTTCACGCGAGAGCACACGGACGAATTGTTCGACGGCGCCCTTGCTGCCGAGATAGAGCGCCGTTTGCGTGAAGAACATCTTGGTGCCGCCGGTGGAGACCGCGATGATGCGGCCGCCGTTTCGCACACGGCGCGCTGCTTCCTGAAGCACGAAGAACGTGCCCTTGGCATTGGTGCCGAAGACATGGTCGAAATCGGCTTCGGTTGCCTCGGTCAGAGGCTTGATGACGGCGACGCCGACATTGGCAACCACGATGTCGATCGCGCCGAACTCACTCTCAGCCTCGTCAAACAGGCGATGAATATCCGAGACGCTTGATATGTCGGCCTGGACGGCGATCGCCTTTCCTCCCTTGCCGGCGATGGCGGCCACGACCTCGTCAGCGGCTTCGTGGTTGCCGACATAGTTGACGACGACGGCAGCGCCCTTGGAGGCGAGTCCTTCGGCGATGGCTCGCCCAATGCCGCGCGAACTGCCGGTGACGAGTGCGGTTTTGCCTTGCAAGGACTTGGGCATGATACGTTTCCTTCAATCATTCAGGCCCGTGCCGGTTTCATCTGACGGGGCCGCTAGTCGAGAAATAGGGCCATGCAACTGATCAGATAATGGCCTATTATCTGACTAGCTTGTTAATCTAGGGATACACAATGCGCGGTTCTGAATTCACCGAGTTCAAGGCATTCGCCGCAATCGTGGAAGAGCGTAGTTTCGTCCGCGCCGCCGCCCGGCTGCGTGTTTCCCCGCCGGCGCTCAGCCAGTCGATCCGGCAACTGGAGGCTCGCATCGGCGTCAGGTTGCTGAATCGCACGACGCGTAGTGTTTCACCCACTGGTGCCGGCGAGACGCTGTTTGCGCGCCTTGCCGTTGCGTTCGAAGAGCTAGAGGGCGCCGTAGCGGACATTCATGCCGCGCGTGATCGACCGGCGGGTTCGCTACGAATAAACGTGCCGCGTGTTGCCGCGGTGCGGTTCATCGGCCCGATCCTTGGCGACTTCCAACGCGCCTATCCTGATATCGCGCTGACCGTCATCGTCGACGATACGCTGACCGACATTGTTCGAGGACGGTTCGATGCCGGAATCAGGCTTGGCGAGCGGCTGGAGAAGGACATGGTGGCAGTGAAACTGAGCGGGGATTTGCAGATGGCGGCGGTGGCCGCTCCCGTCTATCTCGAAAATCGGGCCATACCGCGCCATCCGCAGGAGTTGCATCAGCACCAATGCATAAAATTCCAGTGGCCTGGTGGCGGCAGCCTCTATCGATGGGAGTTCGCGCGCGGCAAACGGTCTCTGGAAATCGCCGTCGAGGGCAGCCTGACTGTCAACGACACCGAGCTGATGCTGAACGCGGCGCTGGGTGGAGCAGGCGTTGCTTACATGATCGACTATCAGGTCCAGTCCTGGATCGATGCGGGCAGGCTGATGAGATTTCTAGAGCCCTGGTCGCCCAGCTTTCCAGGCTTCTTCCTGTATCACCCGAGTTCGAGGCACGTCCCCCCGGCTTTGCGGGCATTTATCGACTTCGTCCGGGCAAGGAGTAGGGAATAGGGAACCCAGCTTGGGCAGATTCTACTCACAGTTTCCCCAAAAGCTCCGGCGTCGGCCAGCCGTCTACCGGCATGCCGAGCCGCATCTGTTCCTTGCGGATGGCTTCGCGGGTGTTGGTGCCCAGAATGCCGTCGACGGTGCCGACGTCATAGCCCCTGGCTTCGAGCTTGGTCTGCAATTCCTTCATCTGGTCGCCATTGAGACCGGTTTCGGGATTGCGCGGGTCGAACTGCTTTGCCCCGGCCAGCCGGCTGGCGAAGTTGGCGGCGGTCAGCGCGTAGGTGAAGGACTGGTTCCATTCGAGATAGACGTCGAAATTGTCGTAGGCGAGGAAGGCCGGACCTTTGCGGCCCATCGGCAGCGCCAGGCCGGCCTTCAGGCCATTGTCGATCAGCGGCGTGCCATCGGGATTGGTGACGCCCCAGGCGGCCCATTGCGACAGCGGCAGCTTGTTGGTGCGGCCGGTCTGCTCCCAAGGCATGTCCTCGGGCACGCGCACTTCCTCGATCCAGGGCTGGTCGCGTTTCCAGCCGCGCGACAGCACCTTGTTGGCCGTGGTCATGATCACGTCGGGCACACTGCGCCTGAGATCGACGATGCCGTCGCCATCGCCGTCGACGCCCCGCGCGAGATAGTCGGAAGGCAGGATCTGCGTCTGGCCGATCTCGCCGGCCCAGGCGCCGGTGACGTCGGCCGGAACGACGCCGCGATCGATCAGCGTCAACAGCGGCACCAGTTGCGGCCGAAACAGCTGCGGGCGGCGGCAGTCATGCGACAGCGTCACCAAGGCGCTCAGCGTGTGGAAATCGCCCTGCACGGCGCCGAAATCGGTCTCCAGCCCCCAGAAGGCGGTGATGATCGGCGCCTGGACACCGAACTGCTGGTCGGCGCGCGCAAAGATTTCGGCGTATTTCTTCAGATTGGCCGCGCCCTGCTTCAGCCGGTAGGCCGAGATCATGCGGTTGGAGAACTGGATGAAGGTCTGTGCGAAGACGCCCTGGGCGCGGTCACGCGCCAGCACCTTGTCGTCGATGGTGGCGGCTTCCAGTGCGTCAAGGCCGACAGCGCCGACACCGGCCGCCTTGGCTTCCGCCGCCACGCCTTGCTTCCAGGTTTCGAAGTCGCCGCCGCATTCCTGCGCCCCCGCCGGCATCGCCGTAGCGCCGAGCAGCAGGGCCGCGAGCAGCCCGGAGCGCAGGCGGCTCTTCGACTGTTTCCGGCGTGGATATCCCAGTGGTTGCAGGTAGGTGCGCATGGGACGTCGAAAAGCAGGCGGCAGAGCCGGTGTCAACGGGTGTTCTGCCGCAGCCACTTTTTCCAGGCTGCCTCAGTGCCGTTGAAGACGTTGATATCGGACTTGCCGTTCATGCCGGGCACGATACCGGTTCCGGTGTATTGCCAGAAGGTGAAAGGGTGGCTGCCGTACTTCTGGCGGGGGTGGCCGGCCACCGAGCGCAGCCAGTAGGGATAGCCGCGGAAGGTCGCAAGGTCGTTATCGTCGAAGAAGTCGACCGAGGTGTAGATGATCGGCTTCTTGCCATAGTGCCGCTCGATCATCTCGAGAAAGGTGGTCATTTCGGCCCGCACCGTCGCCGAATCCGGGCGCAGCCGGCAGGTCGGCGATTGCGGGTTCCACTCCATGTCGAGCACCGGCGGCATGGCCGAGCGGTCGACGGGCACGTTCTGGATGAACCAGCGCGCCTGGGTGGCGGCAGGCGTGCAGAAATAGAAGAAATGGTAGGCCGCGCGCGGAATGCCATTGGCCTTGGTGCGCGACCAATGCTCGTTGAAATACTCGTCGAAACGGTCGCCGCCCTCGGTCGCCTTGATGAAGGCGAAGGAGATGCCGCTGGCCTTGGCCGTCGGCCAGTCGACCGAGGTCTGGTATTTGGAGACGTCGGTGCCGTGAACGGCATAGTTCCAAGGCGCGCCGCTATCCCATTCATGCGGCTTGGAGTCTTCGAAACGCGGTGCGCGCACGGCAACCGTCGGGCTGCTGGATGGCGACATCGAGGGCACGAGATCGCCGGCGGTCGAGCAGGCGGCCAGCAGCGTCAACGTGATGAGGGCCGCGAAACGGCGCATCGCATTTCCCGAGCCGGAATCAGCCGGTCGCTGTTGGGTTGTCGTTGCAGGTGCCCCTCAGGCGATCGCCCCACAGCATCGCCTGATACGCTATTTTCGTGCATGTCGTTGTTCCAAAACCGCTGCGCACTTTTGGGCGACATGCACCAGTGATCGCCGATCATGGTTGATAACAGGTTGACGGCGCTCGACAAGAACACCGATTTTGCGGAAGCAATGGCGGCAAATCGATGACATAAAATCGGGCCGCAAGCCACGGGCAGCGGAAAAGCAGGGACGGAAAGATGCGGATCGCCGTGAAGATCATCAAATGGCTGCTCGGCCTGGTCGTGTTGGCCATAGCCGCCCTGTTTACCTGGCTCTACGTCGCGCCGCCCGAACTGATCCGCGTCGGTTCCGGCTATTCCGCCAAGATTGTCTGCTCGAATGTTTTTATCGCCGGCCGTGATCCCAATGAGGTGCTTGCCATCGACGTGCAGGCGCCCGGCCATCCGCTTCTCAGGCTGATGAAGGTGTCGGTCGACAAGAACAGGGGGACCGTCTCGGCCGGGCTGCTTGGCTTCCTCGGCAAGAGCGTTGCCGTTGCGCGCGCCGGCCTGGGTTGCGCCTCGGTTCCCGATGGCGACGTCGGCAAGGCACGGCGCACGTCAATCCCTGCCGAGGCGTCGGCGGCCACCAAGGGCGATCTGTGGCCCGAGGGAGATCGAGTCGATGCCTCGCAAAATCCCGAAATCAACAAGATCCTCGACGGTGCGGCGATGACCGGCATCGGCATGCGCGCCGTGGTGGTGGTCAAAAATGGCCACATTGTTGCGGAGCGTTATGGCGACGGCTTTTCGGCGAAAACGCCGCTGCTGGGCTGGTCGATGACCAAGACAGTCAACGCCGCGCTCGTCGGCACGCTGGTCAAGGACGGCAAGATGGCGGTGACCAATCAGGGCCTGTTCGGCTCATGGAAGGCGGACGGCCGCGCCGCCATCAGCCTTGCCGATATGATGGCGATGTCGAGCGGACTCGAGTTCAACGAGGATTATGGCGACGTTGCCGATGTGACGCGCATGCTCTACCTCGAACCGGATATGGCGGGCTTCGCCGAGGCCAAGCCGCTGACCGGCGACGTCGGCAAGGTCTTTTCCTATTCGAGCGGCACGGCGGTGATGCTGTCGCGGCTGTGGCAGGATGCTATCGGCGACAAGGACAAGGCGCTGATGTGGCCAAGGGCAGCGCTGTTCGGGCCGCTCGGCATGCAAAGCGCGGTGCTCGAAACCGACGAGGAGGGTACCTTTGTCGGCTCATCCTACCTCTATGCCACGGGGCATGACTGGGCGCGGTTCGGCCAATTCCTGCTGCAGGGCGGCGTCTGGAACGGCAACCAGATCCTGCCGGCCGGTTTCGTCGACTGGATGCGCGAACCGGCACCGGCCTCGAAAGTCTACGGCAAGGGGCAACTTTGGATCGAAGCCCCGGGGGACGAAGGAAATCCCGGCGCCGGCGTCGCCGCCGGCCTGCCCAACGATACCTACTGGATGGAGGGCCATGACGGCCAGACGGTCGCCATCATCCCGTCGGAGCAACTGGTGGTGGTGCGGCTGGGGTTGACGCCGGCCAAGCTCGGCTACCGGCCGCAGGTGATGGTCAGCGCGCTGATGAAGGCACTGCGCTAGCTCCCTTTACCCTCCCCTTGATGGGGAGGGTCGGCGCGTAGCGCCGGGGCGGGGTGCCTGGCCACCCGCGCCTTCGGCGCGACCTCCCCCATCGAGGGGGAGGTAAGAGTGCGCGATCTTGACGACCGCCAGCCAAGCATAGCCGCGATAAAGCGCGCGGAAACAGAAGCTTGCGCCGGTTCGCCGAGATTCCGATTCCAAGACTTCGCGCAATGATTCACGTGGCGTGACATGGAATTTCTTGAGCCAGCCGCGCAGCAATGTCCGGAACCAGTTGGGCAAGCCTTCCTGCTGGCCGAAATCGACGACATGCAGCGAGCCGCCGGGCGCGAGTGCCGCAAGGGCTGCCGAAACCGTCTTTTCCCAACCGGGGATCATCGACAGCGAATAGGACACGAAGATGCGGTCGAAGCGCTCGACGCCGAACAGCGTCTTGGCGTCGAAATCGGTGGCGTCGCCGCGCGCCAGCACGGCGCGGCCGGACAGGCCGTCGCGGCCGATCGCCTTGCTCGCCGTCTCCAGCATCTCGGCCGAGATGTCGAGGCCGTAGAGGCGGGCGTCGGGATAGCGGCGGGCGGCAAGCGCGATGTTGCGGCCGGTGCCGCAGCCAAGTTCGAGCACTCTGCCATTCGCCGGCACATCCAGCCCGACTATCATCTGGTCGCGGCCAAGCAGATAGTATTTGCGGGTCAGGTCGTAGATCTGGCGTTGCCATCGATAGACGCCGTCCATCAGTTCGGCATGGTCGGCCGGCAGCTCGCTCGCGCTCATGCCGCGCGCTTCACATAGAGGTGGAAGCCGCCATAGATGGCCGAGCGGTCGCGGGCCGAACAGTCGCGCGAGGCCTCGTCCTCGTAGGTCCACTGGTCGAGCAGCGAGATCGAGACGCGGCCCGGCAGCAGGCTGGGCTCGGCGGCGGTACGGAAGATGACTCGGGCGCCGACCGAGGCGGTGCGGGTGATCTCCGACCAAAGGGCATTGAGCTGGTCGTTCGTCATCCAGTCCTGCGCGTCGAGCAGGACGAAACGGTCGACGGTGCCTGCGTCCTTGCCGGCCAGAAATTCGATCAGATTGGCGTGGTGGATGCCGATGCGATCGACATTGTTGCGGATCGCCTTGTAGTTGGCCTCTTCTAGATAGGCGGGCAGGGCGGCCTCACCCGGATTGGGATAGCGACGGGCGAAGGCTTGCCAAGCGAAGTAGTTGTTCTTCAGCGGAAAATCGCAAGCGAGCTTTTCCAGCCGGGCCTTCAGCACGCTGGCCATCGAACCATCGCCCGAGGTGATCAGCGAATCGTACTGCGCCGGCGGAATGCCGAGGCCGAACAGCGAAGCCTTGCGCGAGGTAGCCCAGCGCAACAGCTTCTTGTCGAAGACCGGCGCCAGCTCTTCGTTGAAGAAGCGGCGCTGGTCGGCGAGGCTCTTCGACGCCATGATACCGGCGGGATCGACGCCGAAGAATTTGGCGATGCGGTGGCCCATGGCGATGAACAGGCCGAGCAGGCCGGTCTGGTAGAAATTGCGGTCGAAGACGGTGATGCGCCGGCGGCCGCGCCAGCTGCGACGCTCCCAATAGTGGCGGCTGACCGGGTCGAGATGCGGCGCGATGAAGCGGTCATAGGCTTGCGAATTGTGGTTGGTGTCGGCGGCGCCGAAGAAACGGAACAGATCGCCCTGCGAGGGCAGATGCCGCACCGCCTCCAGCTTCATCCGGTTCAAGGCGATGTGGGCGGCGTTGAGGTCGACCGCATCGACGCGTTCAGGCGAGCGGGTGAGGTAGGCGAGGATGTTGCAGCCGCCCGACGCTATGGTGACGACGCGGTGGCCCTGGCCAAGCTGCATGGCCTCCATGTCGACTTCAGGGTCTTCCCAGATCTGCGGATAGACGAGACCGGAAAACAGAAGCGCAAACAGCCGTTCGGAAAGGCCGGCCTGCGAAAGCGGGCGGTTCTGGTAGACGGCCTTTCCAACTTCCTTGCCGCGGCGAAAAACGAGATCCGAGGAGACGTCCGTCATGGCAAAGTGATTCCCCATTTGCTTTGCCGCAAGCGGGTAACTCAGGGGCATGACAGGC
The DNA here is from genome assembly GCF_040321305.1 of Mesorhizobium sp. M0478. NCBI lineage: Bacteria > Pseudomonadati > Pseudomonadota > Alphaproteobacteria > Hyphomicrobiales > Phyllobacteriaceae > Mesorhizobium > Mesorhizobium sp. M0478. Next base: position 125,529 of record NZ_JAMYRH010000004.1, on the reverse strand, counting down.
GGGTGACAGCCTGTTGACGCGAGTTCAGGCCTTGTCAAATCCCCCCGGTGTCGGCGTCGTCAGGATAACGGCGTCGCCGGCGTCGAGCACGGTCTGGTCGCAGGCCTTCAGCGTCTCGACGCTGCCGTCCTGGCGGCGGACCTTGGTCGAGCCGACCTCGCCGTCACTGCCGCCATCGAGGCCTTGCGGCGGGCGGTTGCGGTGCGAGGACAGGATGGCGCATTCCATCTTTTCGAGGAAGCGGATGGTGCGCCTGGTGCCGTCGCCGGCGCTCCATTTGCCCTTGCCGCCGGAACCTTCGCGGATGTGGAAATCCTCGAGCATGACGGGAAAGCGCAGTTCCAGCACCTCCGGATCGGTGAGGCGCGAATTGGTCATGTGGGTGTGGACGCCGGATGTGCCGGCAAAGCCGCGGCCGGAGTTCATCCGGCCTGCCGGCGAACCGGAGCAGATGGTCTCGTAATACTGGTACTGCTTGTTGCCGAAGGTCAGGTTGTTCATCGTGCCTTGCGCATTGGCCATGGCACCCATGGCGCCGAACAGCGCGTTGGTGACGTGCTGCGAGGTCTCGACATTGCCGGCGACGACGGCGGCGGGGTAGGCGGGCTTCAGCATCGAGCCTTCGGGGATGATGATGTTGATCGGCCGCAGGCAGCCGGCATTCATCGGGATCATGTCCTCGACCATGACACGGAAGGCATAGAGCACGGCGGCGCGGGCGACGGGCTCGGGCGCGTTGAAATTGTTCTTCTCGACCTTCGAGGTGCCGGTGAAGTCCACGGTCGCCTCGCGCTTTTGCCGATCGACGGTAATCTTCACCTTGATCACCTGGCCGGTGTCGGTCGGGTATTCGTACTCGGAACTATCGGGCAGCCGCTCCAGCACGCGGCGAACGCTTTCGGCGGCGTTGTCCTGGACATGGCCCATATAGGCTTCGACGACATCGAGGCCGAAATGGCCGACCATCTTGCGCAATTCCGCCACGCCCTTTTCGTTCGCGGCGATCTGCGCCTTGAGGTCGGCGATGTTCTGGTGCGGGTTGCGGGCGGGGTAGGCGTGGTCGGTGAGCAGCGTTTGCAACTCCGCCTCGCGGAATTTTCCACGATCGACGACCCGGAAATTGTCGAACAGCACGCCTTCCTCGTCGACCGTGGTGGCAAGCGGCGTCATCGAGCCGGGAGCCGTGCCGCCAATGTCGGCATGGTGGCCGCGCGAGGCTACGTAGAAGATTACTTCCTCCCCCCTTGAGGGGGAGGTGGCGGCGGAGCCGCCGGAGGGGGTCGTTGCGGCAGTGCTCGACGCTCTTGTGGTGCCTTCTGAGAGGACCCCACCCGGCCGCTGCGCGGCCACCCTCCCCTCAAGGGGGAGGGAAAACACCGGCGTCACCACCGTGATATCAGGCAAATGCGTGCCGCCATTATAGGGGGCGTTCAGCGCAAAGACGTCGCCGGGATGGATGTCGCCGGAGTTCAGCCGGATGATGGTTTCGACCGAGCGGTCCATGGAGCCGAGATGCACCGGCATGTGCGGCGCGTTGGCGACCAGCGCTCCATGACGGTCGAAGACGGCGCAGGAAAAGTCCAGCCTTTCCTTGATGTTGACGGAATAGGCGGTGTTCTGCAGCGTGACGCCCATCTGCTCGGCGATCGACATGAAGAGGTTGTTGAAGACCTCCAGCATCACCGGATCGGCTTCGGTACCGAGGGCAGCCGTGCGAACTTTCCGTTCCGTGCGGCGAATGACGACGTGATTGAGGTTGGTGATTTCGGCCTGCCAGCCCGGCTCGACGACGATGGTCTGGTTCGGCTCGATGATCAAAGCGGGGCCTGGGACCAGATTGGATGGGCGCAGGTTTTCGCGGCGATGGATGCCGGCCTCATGCCAGCGGCCCTCGGTGTAGATGCGCCGCGTTCCCGACGCACCCGCTTCAACCCTTGCCGGTCCGGCGGGCGCAACGGCTTCGGCCGTGGTCTCGACGATCTCGGCGCCTTCCACGCCAACGGTCTCGACGATCATCGGCTTGTCATCATAGACGAACCCGAACTGCGCCTTGTGGGCGATTTCGAAATCGCGCCTGGCCTGGAAGATCGAGTCGCCTTCGAAATTCACCGGCAGCGTGGTGTCGGTGCCGTCATAGCGGATGTGCAGCACCGGCTTTGCCGCAATCTTGTCCTCGGCGATGCCTTGCGCTGCCAATTCAGCGATGACGGCTTTTTTCAACGTGCCGATGAGGCTGCCCATCTGGGTCCTGGATTCTTCGGCAAGCGGCTTCAGGAGCGCCTGCTGGCGCGACGCGAAAACCGACGACAGGCCGATACCATAGGCTGAGAGCAGACCGGAGAAGGGGTGGATCAGTACCGCCTCCATGCCGAGCGCGTCGGCAACCAGGCAGGCATGCTGGCCGCCGGCGCCGCCAAAACAGTTCAAGAGATATTCGGTGACATCGTAGCCGCGCTGCACGGAGATCTTCTTGATAGCATTGGCCATGTTTTCCACCGCGATGGTAACGAACCCTTCGGCGACGGCTTCCGGCGTGCGGCCATCGCCGATTTCGGCGGCGAGCGCAGCGAATTTTTTATGCACGGCGGCGACGTCCAGCGGCTGGTCCTGGCCGGGTCCGAAAATCGCCGGAAAGAAATCGGGCTGCAGCTTGCCCAGCATGACATTGGCGTCGGTGACGGCAAGCGGGCCGCCGCGCCGGTAGGCGGCGGGGCCAGGATTGGCGCCTGCGGAATCCGGGCCGGCGCGGAAACGGCCGGCTTCGTAGTGCAGGATCGAGCCGCCGCCGGCAGCGACGGTATGGATGCGCATCATCGGCGCGCGGATGCGCACCCCGGCGACCTCGGTGTCGAAGGCGCGCTCATAATCGCCGTCATAATGGGCGACGTCGGTCGAGGTGCCGCCCATGTCGAAACCGATGACTTTCTCGAATCCGGCGAGTTTCGCCGTCTCGACCATGCCGACGACACCGCCGGCCGGGCCGGACAGCAGCGCGTCCTTGCCCTGAAACATGTCGGCGGCGGTAAGCCCGCCCGACGACATCATGAACATCAGGCGAGGGTTTTCCCTCCCCCTCGAGGGGAGGGTGGCGGCGGAGCCGCCGGGTGGGGTTGGATCGACCGGGCTCAGCGCATTGGCGGTGCCTTCCGAGAGGACCCCCCCTGGCCGCTTTGCGGACTGCCCTTCGCTATGGCTCCGGGCGTTCGTCGCTGAAAAAGCCAAATCATTGGCTTTTTCTCGGCCTTTGGCCGACCGCTCCTCACCCCCCACAAGTGGGGAGATTGGCGTCGCCCCCAGTTCTCCCGCCACCCTTTGCACATAGCGCGACAGGATCGGCGACAGATAGGCATCGACCACGGTGGTGTCGCCGCGGCCGACCAGCTTGATCAGCGGCGAGACCTCATGGCTGACCGAGACTTGGCTGAACCCGATCTTGCGGCAGACTTTCGCCACCGCCTTCTCGTGGTCGGGATATTTCCAGGCATGCATGAAGACGATGGCCACCGCATCGATGCCGTCAGCCTTCGCCTGTTCGATGGCGGGGCGGCAGGCGGCGATGTCGAGCAAGCGCTCGACCTCGCCATTGGCGCGCACACGCTCGTCGATCTCGATGACTCGCTCGTAGAGCTGTTCCGGAAGGATGATCTCCTTGGCGAAGATGTCCGGCCGCGCCTGATAGGCGATCTTCAGCGCATCGCGAAAGCCCTTGGTGATGAGCAAAAGCACACGGTCGCCCTTGCGCTCCAGCAGCGCATTCGTGGCAACGGTGGTACCCATCTTGACGTCACCGACCAGGCCCGGAGGAATAGCGGTGCCGGATTTCAGCCCCAGAAGCTCGCGGATGCCGGCTATGGCCGCGTCGGGATAGGCTTCGGGATTTTCCGACAGGAATTTCCTGGGATGCAAACCGCCTTGCGGATCACGTCCGATCACGTCGGTGAAGGTGCCGCCGCGGTCGATCCAAAAATCCCATTTCTTGTCCACGCAGAACTCCGGCATTGCATTTGGGTCCAGACTGTTAGTTCGGCATCGCCCGGCCCGCAATCGGTAGTGAGCGGATGTTACATCAGGAAACGCAACGTTACGAAACTCATGGCCGTTTGATGCATTTTGCCTTCGACCGTTCACCGCAACGTGAGCGTGTGTTGAAGGAGAGATGTCATGAAAAAGCTCATTCTTGCTTCCGTTTCCGCCCTGGCCCTGTTCGGCGTTGCCGCCTGCAGCGACAGCGGTACGGATAACACCACCACCCAGAGCACCAATCCGCCAGCCGCCGAGCCCATGAAGCCGGCGACGCCGGATGCACCGAAGCCTGCAGAACCGGCTCCGGCAACACCTGCTCCTGCCCCCGCGCAGTAGCAGCAGTCTCGGTCACTTTGACGTGACGAGAGAGGAGGCCGGCTTCGCGCCGGCCTTCCTGCGTTTAGGTCGATTCGGGGCTCAAGGGTCTTGAACCGGCTCTTTCCTACGGTTTGGGATCTGGCGCGTCGGTTGCTTGCGTGAATTCGATCCACTCTGCGGCGCTGTCTTGGCTTGATAGCGATGGCCGGCGGCCCTAATAAGCGCTCATGTCGATTTGGGATCGCCTCGGCGACTTCATCAACCGCGTTTCATCTTCAGCCACGTCCGGCGTAGCCGATGTGGTCGAGGCCGTGCGCACGGTTTTCTCCGGTGACGCCGATCTGCGCCGGCGCGTCGCCTTCTCTGTGGCGATGATTGCGCTGTCAGCCAAGATGGCCAAGGCCGATGGCATCGTCACCCAGGACGAGGTTCGCGCGTTCCAGGAAATATTCGAGGTGCCGCGAGAACAGACCCGCAATGTGGCGCGGCTTTACGATCTGGCCAAGCGCGACGTCGCCGGGTTCGAGACCTATGCCGAGAGTATGGCGCAGATGTGCGGCTCGGGCCATTCGAACTGCGTCATGCTGGAAGACATACTCGACGGTCTGTTCCATATCGCCAAGGCGGACGGGCTGGTGCATGAGCGCGAAGGGATTTTCCTGCACCGTATTGCCGAGATTTTCCGCATCGACGAGGTGCACTACGAGGCCATCCTGGCCAGGCACGTCAATCTCGGCGCCGGCGATCCCTATATCGTGCTCGGCATTGAGCGCGGGAAACCGTTCGAGGAGGTCAGGAAGCGATACCGCAAGCTGGTCTCCGACAATCATCCGGACCGGCTGATCGCGCGCGGCCTGCCGCAGGAATTCATCAAGATTGCAACGACCAGGGTCGCGGCGATCAACGCGGCCTATGAAATGATCGAGCGGGGCCTCAGGCACGCATGAGCGGCTTCCCGCCCGACGAGCCAAGCGCGGAGGTCAGGGTATCGCCGAATTTCGGCCCGCGGCGCGAAACCCTCAGGCCCGACATGATCGTGCTGCACTATACCGGCATGGCGACGGGTGCTGCCGCGGAAGCCTGGTTGTGCGACCCCGCAAGCGAAGTCTCGTCGCACTACCTCGTCCACGAGGATGGCCGCATTATCCAGATGGTGCGCGAAAGCGACCGCGCCTGGCACGCCGGTGCAAGTTCCTGGTTCGGTCGTCGCGACATCAACTCCTGTTCGGTCGGCATCGAAATCGTCAATCCCGGCCATTTGCTCGGCTATTCGGCCTTTCCCAAGCGGCAGGTGGAAGCGGTGATCGGGCTTTGCCTTGGTATCATCGAACGCCATTGCATTTCGGCGCAAAGGGTGCTTGCCCATTCCGACATCGCGCCGGGGCGCAAGATCGACCCGGGCGAGAAATTCCCCTGGAAAGCGCTGTTTGCGGCCGGGGTCGGCCATCTCGTGCCTGCGGCGCCGGTCCGGCGCGGCGCGGTGCTGAAAGCCGGCGATACCGGCGCCGAGGTCGAGGCACTGCAGTCGATGCTGGCGCTCTATGGCTATGGCGTCGAGATATCAGGTGTCTTCGACCGCCAGACCGAAATCGTCGTCGAAGCTTTTCAGCGGCATTTCCGACCACGCCTGGTGGATGGCGTCGCCGACGGCTCTACGTCTAGCACGCTGCAAAGCCTGCTGACTTCCCTTAGGTCAGTTGCGTCTAAATAATCTTTTCCTAATATTCAAGTTACAGCCTGTCACTGAAAGTGAATTGCCTCGCCTTGTTCGACACAAATTCCGCCCTCAAAGGCAGTTCGTGCAAATTATCGGACCTCCAGCCCCCCGGATGCTCCGATATTGATTAGGCGTTGCTGCGTGAAGATCTTCGCGCGGCCAAACAGAACAGGACCACATGCAGAAATTGACCGTTGTAACGGCAGCTATTGCTGCCGGCGTAATGACTTTTGCCTTCAGCACGGCCGATGCCGCACCACTGAGCCAGAGGGCAGACCAGGGCTTCATCGCCGCACCCGCCAAGGCCACCATGACGAAAGCAAACCCGAAAGCAAAAAGAGCAACCACCGCGAATGTGCGCAAAGCAGCCGTGGTGAAGGCCAGAAAAGCCACGGCCAAGAGGCATTTTAAGCGCAACAGGAAGAGCGTCGACCTGACGACGACCGCATCGATCCGCCCAAGCACCGCTGCGGAGTCGACTGCGGCAGCCGCGCTTGGCGACCAGTATTCGGCAATCATTGCCCGCTATGCTGCGGCCGAAGGCGTGCCGGTGTCGCTGGCCCAGGCGGTCATCAAGATCGAGAGCAACTACCGGCCGAACATCGTCGGCAGCGCGGGTGAAATCGGCCTGATGCAGATCAAGCCGGCAACGGCGCGGATGATGGGGTATAGCGGCTCGGCCAAGGGTCTGTTCGATCCCGACACCAACATCAAATACGGCATGAAGTACCTTGCCATGGCGCGCAATCTCGGCGGCGGCACCACCTGCGGCACGATCCTGAAATACAATGCCGGCCATGCCGCGACGCGGATGAACCCGGTGTCGGCGGCCTATTGCGGCAAGGTCAAGGTGCAGTTGGCGGCATTGGGATCGCCGGCATAAGTCTGCTTTTTCATTTGCGTTTTGGAACGTGAACCCCTTTATACGCTCTGCCAGCTGGCCGGGCGGCCGCACCCGCAAAGCCGAAAGGCTGCGGGTGAGGAAAGTCCGGGCTCCATGGAGACACGGTGCCGGTTAATGGCCGGCGGGGGCGACCCCAGGGAAAGTGCCACAGAAAGCAAACCGCCACGATTTATCGGGGCAAGGGTGAAAGGGTGGGGTAAGAGCCCACCGCGCGACTGGCAACAGGAGCGGCACGGTAAACCCCACCGGGAGCAAGACCGAATAGGGACGGTGCGAGGGGAAACCTTCGAGGGCTGTTTCCGGCTCACCGTCCGGGTAGGTTGCGTGAGGCGCATGGCAACATGCGCCCAAGATGAATGGCCGCCACGTTCTCGCCCCGAAAGGGGCGAGGGCCATACAAAACCCGGCTTACAGGCCAGCTGGCAATTTCTCCCCCATATCGCGATTAATCCTTTGGATCAGCAGTCTGCGCCTTCGGGCGCAGCTGGCGATTCAGGTGCTTGAGCGATTGAATCAAGTACGCATACTGGGGTCGAGACAAACGCATCCTTGAAGCTGGTACGATTTAATCGTACCATGATTGTCATGGTTTGATCAGGAGCGCATCATGGGTCACGTCGACAAACGCAGCATCACGCTTTCGCCGGAACTGGCGGCGGCGGTCGACGATGTCGTGGCCGCCGGCGAATATGCCTCGGCCAGCGAAGTCATCCGTGATGCGCTGCGGCAATGGAAAGACCGCCGCGATCTGCTCGGCTATACGGTCGAGGAACTGCGCAGGCTGGTTCAGGAGGGGATCGACAGCGGACCGGCGGTGGACGGCCAGCCCTTCATGGACCGGCTGCGAGCCAAATATCACAGGATGTCGGAAGCTGCAGGCTCGGAAGAGTGAAATATCGGCTGCTTCCTCAGGCGATATCAGATGTCGAAGGCATCGGTGACTACATTGCGGAACATAGCCCAAAGGGAGCCATGCGCCTTGTGGACGCTTTGGAGAGGCGCTAGACACTGCTCACCTTGCACCCGTTCTCAGGTGCGCCGCGCGATGATATCGCGCCCGGCATTCGTCATCTGATCGTCGGCGAATATGTCACTCTGTATCGCATGGGCGAAGACGCGATCGAGATCGTCCGCGTTTTGCACGGCAGGCGCGATATTGGCGCCGACGACTTGGTGACCTAATCCACCAGTTCAGACGCCGATCTTGTCCAGCGATGCCTCGATCGCCTGCCAGAGTTCTTCCACCGGCTCGCAGCCCACCGACAGGCGCACGAAGCCGGGCGGAACCGAATCTCCTCGCTTGGCCCGCCGCTCGGCGGAGGTGTGGACACCCCCGAACGACGTTGCCGCCTGCATCAGCGTGCAGTTGTTGATGAAATCCTCGGCCTTTTCCTGGGAGAGGAGTTCGAAGGACACGAGGAAGCCGAAGCGCTCCATCTGCGCCCGGGCGAGGTTGTGCGACGGGTCGCCCTCCAGCCCGGGGTAGCGCAAGCCGCTAACGGCGCGATGGTTTTTCAGGCGCTTCGCGATCACCTCGGCAGAAGAACACATGCGGTCGAAGCGTACGTCCAGCGTCTCCAGGCCGCGATGCACCAGCCAAGCCTCGAACGGGCCGGGAATGCCGCCCGCGGTCTCGCGCCAGCCGGTGACGGCCGCGATGATATCTGGATTGCGGCTGGCGACATGGCCGAACAGCACGTCGGAATGCCCGTTGGCCGCCTTGGTGTCGGCAGCAACGATGATGTCGGCGCCGAGATCGAGCGGACGCTGGCCGAACGGCGTCATCGTGGTGTTGTCGACGACGACGATCGCGCCCGCTTGGTGCGCGGCCTCGGTGACGGCTGTGATGTCGCAAATGTCCAATCGCGGATTTGACGGGGTTTCAACGTAGACAAGGCGGTAGCCGTCGAAGCCGCCGTCGAGGAATGTAGCTGTCGGCCGCAGATCATAGGCGACGCCGAAGGGCTTGAGGAAACGTTCGGCCAGCGCGCGTGTGGCATGGTAGCCGTCCGAAGGCAAAAGCACGCGGTCGCCGGATTTCAACAGGCCGAAAAACACCGCCGAGATTGCCGCCATTCCTGAGGGGAAGCCGACGCATGGCGCGTCTTCCAGATGCGCCAGCATGTGCTCGACCGCATCCCAGGTGGCGTTGCTGTAACGGCCGTACTGACTGTAGCCGGCGCCGTCGCCCGGGTTGTGGAAAATAGCGGCCATGGTCAGCGGCAATGGGATGGGGTCGCCTTTGACAAGTCCGTCGCGACGCAGATGGGCAAGGGAGGCCGCGCGGGACCTGGCTGTTTCGGACATGGATTTCTGACCTTGTTGCTCAGCGAAAAGACTGACGACGCTATTCGCGGCAGTGATGCGCGGCAAGCCGCTTCCGCTTGGGCCAGCCCGCTCTAAACGGTTCGTTAGGCTTAATGGGAGATAAAGACGGGAGTGTTGTCAGAGCTGCTCTCACCGGTTGTGGCGCGCGCGTTTGTGAAGCCTGTTCCCGTTGACGCCCATAGTGCCCCATGATATCCCATTTCGATACCAAAGCCTTCGTTCCGCGTCAGGGTAAAGCGTACGCCAATCGGGCAGCCGCGGCGGCTGTGCGTTTGCGGGGTTTTGCCGCTGGGATCGAAGCGGACTTTCGGCAGGGGACGCGCTTCGGCGCGGACGAAAACATGGAGAGGGGTGCGGCGGCGGAAGCGGCTGCAGCGTGTCATGGACCGGTTTCTGTCAAGCGCGGTGAACAGGATCGATGCGAAGGGGCGGGTCTCCGTTCCGGCGCATTTCCGCGCGGTCGTGCAGAAGCGTGGCTATTCGGAACTCTATGCGCTGCGCGGCCTGGACGTGCCTGCGATGGATGTCGGCGGGCTCGATCTGCTCGACCGCTACGAGCAGCGCATCGCGCTGGAAGACCCTTTTTTGCAGACGGCGGACGATATGTCGTTCTTCTGCCATGGCGACGGGACGTTCCTGAAGCTCGATCAGGATGGCCGCATCACGATGAGCGATTTCATCCGCGAGCATACGGGCATCACGAGCGAAGTGGCCTTTGTCGGCCGTGGCAATTTCTTTCAAGTTTGGGAGCCTGGACGGCTGGCCGCCTATGGGGCGCAGGCGCGCGCTCGGCTTTTGCAGCTTCGGCAGGGGACGAAGGCTCACGAGGCCAAGGCTGGGGAGCGGCCGGAATGATGGCGGATCACGGCGATGATCTCAGCGCCGTTGGCGGACCGGTCCGCCACATTCCGGTCCTCCTCGCCGAAGTGCTGGAGGCGCTCTCACCCAAAGCCGGCGATGTGATCGTCGACGGCACGTTTGGCGCCGGCGGCTACACCAAGGCGATCTTGGCGAGCGGCGCCTCGGTGGTGGCGATCGATCGCGATCCCGATGCGATTGCCGCCGGGCGCGGCCTGGAACAGCAATCCGGCGGCAGGCTAAGGCTGGTGCAGGCGCCATTTTCGACGCTGGACGAGCAGGTCGAAAGCGCCGACGGCGTTGTCCTCGACATCGGCATTTCCTCCATGCAGGTCGACCAGCCCGAGCGCGGCTTTTCGTTCCGCACCGACGGGCCGCTCGACATGCGCATGGCGCAGGCGGGCTTGAGTGCTGCCGACGTCGTCAATTCGTTCAAGATAGGCGACCTTGCCCGCATCTTCGGCTTCCTCGGCGAAGAGCGGAATGCCGGCCGCATTGCCCGCATGATCGAGTCACGCCGCGAAAAACGTCCGTTCGAGCGCACGCTCGATCTCGCCGACGCCATCGAAACGCATATCGGCCGCGCGCCGAAGGACAAGATTCATCCGGCCACCCGCGTCTTCCAGGCGCTGCGCATTTTCGTCAATGACGAGTTGAGCGAATTGGCCAAGGCTCTGGTGGCGTCGGAGCGGATATTGAAGCCCGGCGGGCGGCTTGCCGTGGTGACGTTCCATTCGCTGGAAGACCGCATCGTCAAGCGGTTCATCGCCGACCGCGCCGACGTCGCCACCGGCTCACGTCATTTGCCCGAGGCGCATGCGCGCACCGCGACCTTCCGCAAGGCCGGTGGCGGCGTGACGGCAGGCGATGCGGAGGTCGCTGCCAATCCGCGGGCGCGCTCGGCCAGGCTGCGCGCCGCAATCCGCACCGAGGCGCCGGCGCGCGCCGGGGATCTCACCATTTTCGGCCTTCCAAAACTTCCCGGCATCCAGGCGCCGCGAGAGAGGTGAATACGTGTTTCGAACCAGCGACATAGTCCTGATCGCCGTCATGGTCTCGGCCGCGGCTCTGACCTACAAGGCCAAGCGCGAGGCCGAGGAACAGCTGGCTTCGGTGCAGAAGATCGAGGCGCAGATCCGCTATGAGGAGGACACGATCGACCTGCTCAAGGCCGACTGGAGCCTGCTGACCCAGCCGTCGCGCCTGCAGAAGCTGGCTGAAATCTACAAATCGCAGCTCGCACTCGAGCCGGTCAATGCGCGGCAGATCGTCGGGCTCGACGACCTGCCGGCAAAACCGCTCAACATCGAGGACCTGTCGTCGCAACGGCTTGGCGGCATGGCCGACAATTCCGGCAAAGGACCAGCCGATAAGGATCCCGTGGTCACCGGAGCCATCGTCCAATGATCGCTGGATTTCCAATGCGCGCCAAACTTCCGTCGGTCGGCAAATTGCTGAAGCGCCGCGCACGGACCGGCGAGGACGGCTCCATCGTGGTCGAAGGCGCGCGCAAGGCGACCGGCGGCAAGGCCAAGACCCGCATCGTGATGACGATGGCGGTGTTCTTCGGCATCTATTCGACCATCGCCGGGCGGCTGGTCTATCTCGGTTTCCAGTCCCCCGACATGTCGAATGGGCCGCAAAGCCGGGTGACGGCGTCGCGTCCCGACATCGTCGACCGCAACGGCGAGGTGCTGGCGACCGACATCAAGACGGCATCGCTGTTTGCCGAGCCGCGCCGCATCGTCGATGCCGACGAGGCGATCGAAAAGCTGTCGACCATTCTGCCAGATATCGACCCCGAGCAGACCTATCACAAGCTGAAGAGCGGCGCCGGCTTCGTCTGGCTGCAGCGGCAGCTGACGCCCAAGCAGCAGGCCGACATCATGCAGCTCGGCATTCCCGGAATCGGCTTTCGCACCGAAAAGCGCCGCTTCTATCCGGCCGGCGTGACCTCGTCCTACATTGTCGGCCTCACCAACATCGACAATCAGGGCATCTCCGGCATGGAGAAATACATTGACGAGCAGGGCTTAAGCGACCTGCAGGCCTCAGGCCTTGCGATCGCCAAGGATCTGAAGCCGGTTCAGCTGTCGATCGACCTGCGCGTCCAGCATGTGGTGCGCGACGAGATTGCCGCCGGCCTCGAGCGCTATCGCGCCATGGGCGCCGGCGCCGTCGTGCTCAACATCAAGACCGGCGAAGTGGTGGCGATGGCCTCGGTGCCGGATTTCGATCCGAACAATCCCTTCAATGCGCAGGACAAGGATCGGCTGAACCGCATGTCGGCCGGCCTCTACGAGATGGGCTCGACCTTCAAGAGCTTCACCTCGGCCATGGCGCTCGATTCCGGCAAGGCGAACATGAACAGCCGTTTCGACGCCTCGCACCCAATCCGGGTCGGCCATCAGGCGATCCACGATTTCCACGGCAAGAACCGCGTGCTGTCATTGCCGGAGGTGTTCCTTTACTCCTCCAACATCGGATCGGCGCGTGAGGCCGAAATGGTCGGCATCGAGGGGCACCGCGAATTCCTGCATCGCCTTGGCCTTCTGGACAGGATGCAGACCGAACTGCCTGAGGTCGCGCGCCCGACCGAACCGAAGGTCTGGAAACAGGTCAACTCCTTCACCATCGCCTTCGGCCATGGCGTGTCGACGACGCCGCTGCAGGCGGCCGTTGGCTGCGCGGCGCTGATGCAGGGCTACCTGATCCCGCCGACTTTCCTGGTCCGCAGCGAGCAGGATGCCATGGCGGTGGCCAAGAGAGTGGTCAGCGAAAAGACTGTGGAGGGCATGCGCTACCTCTACACGCTCAATGCCGAGAAAGGCTCGGCCAGAAACGCCAGAGCGCCCGGCTACCGCGTTGGCGGCAAGACCGGAACCGCCGAGAAGGTCATCAATGGCCGCTACTCGAAGGAACTGAATTTCAACACCTTCGTCGCCGCCTTCCCGATGGACGATCCGCAGTATCTGGTGTTTACGATCGCTGACGCTCCGCACCCGGAAAAGCCAGGAATGACCGACGTTGCCGCCAACAATGCGGGTGTCATGGCCGGAAACATCATCAGGCGGGCAGCCGCCATGCTTGGCGTGAAGCCAGATTTCAGCCATGAAAATGGCGCAACGCTGGTTTCCTATCAGTGATTCTTAGGGCGCGCCGGCAACTGCGCGCCATTTTGTTGAGATAAACGGGGTTCGATGCACCTGAGAGATTTAGCCGGTATCCTGCCTGTCGAGGGAACATCTTCCCGCGATGTGGAGGTAACCGGGATTTCGTCGGATTCCCGCACGGTCAAGACCGGCGTGGTCTTTTTCGCGCTCGCCGGCAGCAAGGCGGATGGTTCGGCCTATGCCGCCGATGCGGCAAAGCGCGGCGCAGCGGCGGTTGTCGTGGGCAAGGCCAGCGCCGTTTCCGGCCTGTCCGTCCCGGTGCTCAGCGTCGACGACCCACGCCTGGCGCTGGCGCTGAGCGCGGCACGTTTCTTCGGCAGCCAGCCGGAGACCATGGTCGCGGTTACCGGCACCGCAGGCAAGACCTCGGTCGCCGCCTTCACCAGGCAAATCTGGGAGCAGGCCGGCTTTGCCGCCGCGTCCATCGGCACCACCGGCGTGGTGGCGCCGGGCCGCAACGATTACGGTTCGTTGACCACACCCGATCCAGTGGCTTTGCACCAGTTGCTCAAGGAATTGGCGGAGGCCGGCGTCACACACGCCTCGATGGAGGCTTCCAGCCATGGTCTCGACCAGCGCCGTCTCGATGGCGTCAAGCTCGCCGCGGGCGGTTTCACCAATCTCGGCCGCGACCATATGGACTATCATCCGACGGTCGAGGACTACCATCGCGCCAAATTGCGCCTGTTCGACACGCTGCTGCCGAAAGGCGCGCCGGCGGTCATCTTTGCCGACGATCCGTGGTCGGCGCCGACCATTCAGGCTGCGCAGGCCGCGGGGCTCAAGGTGCTGACTGTCGGCCGCCATGGCGATTTCCTGCGCCTGAAGCGGGTCGAGCACGAGCGCCACCGCCAGCGCGCCGAGGTCGAAGCCGACGGCGTGCTCTACGAGATCGACCTGCCGCTCGCCGGCGACTTCCAGATCGCCAATGCCCTGGTTTCGGCAGGGCTGGCCATTTCCACCGGAACGCCGGTCGCCAAAGCTTTGATGGCATTGGAGAAACTTCAGGGGGCACCGGGACGGCTCGACCTTGTCGGCGCCACCGCCAATGGCGCGCCCGTCTATGTCGACTATGCCCACAAGCCGGATGCGCTGGAAAATGTGCTGGCCGCCGTGCGCCCGTTCACCACCGGTCGCGTCATCGTCGTGTTCGGCTGCGGCGGCGACCGCGACCGGGGCAAGCGGCCGATCATGGGCGAAATCGCCACGCGGCTGGCCGACGTCGTCATCGTCACCGACGACAATCCGCGCTCGGAAGTGCCGGAAACGATCCGTGCCGCGATCCTGGCAGCCGCGCCCCGCGCGATTGAAATCGGCGACCGCCGCAAGGCGATCCACGAAGCGGTCGCCATGCTCAAAGCGGGCGATACGCTGATCGTTGCCGGGAAGGGCCATGAAGAGGGCCAGACCATCGGCGCCGAGACGTTTCCCTTCTCCGACCACGAAGAAGTCCGCTCGGCGCTGCGGGAGCGGGCCGCATGAGCGTGCTCTGGACTTCCGAGGCGCTGGTCGACGCCATGGGCGGTCGGCCGCTCGGGCCGATGCCGGAGGGAATTTCGGGGATCTCGATCGACAGCCGCAGCCTGCAGCCGGGCGACGCCTTCTTCGCCATCAAGGGCGAGGCGATGGACGGCCATGACTTCGCGACCGCGGCGATCAAGGCCGGCGCCGGCGTGCTGATCGTTGCCGAGGGCAAGTTGCCGTCGCTTGGGCGGCTGACGGCGCCGATGATCGTCGTGCAGGATGTGCTGGCAGCACTGGAGAAACTCGGTGTTGCGGCCCGCGCCCGTTCCAGCGCAAAAATCATCGCGGTGACCGGATCGGCCGGCAAGACCACCACCAAGGAGGCGCTGCGTCATGTGCTGTCGGCCGTCGGCACGGTGCATGCTTCGGCGCAGTCCTTCAACAATCATTGGGGCGTGCCGCTGACGCTGGCGCGCATGCCCGGCGATTGCGACTATGCGGTGTTCGAGATCGGCATGAACCATCCGGGCGAGATCCGGCCGCTGGTCAAGATGGTCCGGCCACATGTGGCCATCGTCACGATGATCGCCGCGGCGCATCTCGGCTTCTTTAGAAATCTCGACGAGATCGCCAAGGCCAAGGCCGAGATTTTCGAAGGCATCGAGCCCGGCGGTGCGGCCTTGCTCAACCGCGACGATGCGCGCTGGAAGCTGCTCGACAAGATGGCGCGGACCGCCGGCGTCGAACATGTCTTTGGCTTCGGTGAGAATGCACGGTCGACCTACAAGCTGACCAAATGCGAGCTGCATGCCGATCATTCCGACATCACCGCCAGGATCGGCGGGCAGGATGTAGTTGCCCGGATCGGCGCGCCCGGCCGCCACATGGTGCAGAATGTGCTCGCCGTTCTTGGCGCGGCGCATCTCGTTGAAGCTGACATCGCAAAGGTGGCGGAAGCGCTGGCCGATCTCTCTGCGGAGCGTGGCCGCGGCAAGCGCCATATGCTTCGCCACCCCAAGGGACCGATCACACTGATCGACGAGAGCTACAACGCCAATCCGGCCTCGATGGCTGCTGCCATGGCGCTGCTCAACGCGACGCCTGTCACGGGCGAGGGCCGGCGCATCGCCGTGCTCGGCGACATGCTCGAGCTCGGCGACCATTCGGCCAAGCTCCATGCAGCCCTTGCCGAGTTGATCGTCGGCACCGGCACAAACACGGTCTTTCTCGGCGGTCCGGAAATGCGGGCGCTGGCAGACATCCTGCCCGACGAGATCAAAACGGAATACCGCGCCGGCGCCGAGGAATTGAAGCCGCTGCTTTTGTCGACGCTGAAGGCCGGCGACGTGGTGATGATCAAATCGTCGAAAGGCATCGGCTTTTCAAAGCTGGTCGAGGCCTTGCTCGGCAAATATCCGGCGGAAGCCGCAGGCACGAAACAGAACTAGTCCGGGGAACGGAATCGTATGTTTACATTGCTCGTCGATTTTGCGGACAAGGTCTCGGTCTTCAATGTCTTCCGCTACATAACTTTCCGCACCGGCGGTGCGCTGATCACCTCGGCGCTGATCGTCTTCATCTTCGGGCCGACCATCATCAATTCGCTTAGGCTGCGACAAGGCAAGGGCCAGCCGATCCGCGCCGATGGCCCGCAGACGCATTTCAAGAAGGCCGGGACGCCGACGATGGGCGGGCTGATGATCCTGTGCGGCATCGTCGGCTCGTCGCTTCTATGGGCGAACCTCTCCTCGATCTATGTCTGGGTGGTGCTCTTGGTGACGCTGGGCTTCGGTTCGATCGGCTTTTACGACGACTATCTCAAGGTAACCAAGCAGTCGCATCTCGGCTTTTCCGGCAAGGCGCGGCTGGCGTTGGAATTCGTCATCGCCGGCATCGCCGCCTGGGCGATCATGCATAATGGCCAGGCGCCGTTCTCGTCGTCGCTGACCTTCCCCTTCGCCAAGGAATTCATCATCAATCTCGGCTGGTTCTTCGTGCCGTTCTCTTGCTTCGTCATTGTCGGCGCCGGCAATGCGGTGAATTTGACCGATGGCCTCGACGGGCTGGCGATCGTGCCGATCATGATTGCGGCGGCATCCTTTGGCGTCATCGCCTACCTCTCCGGCAATGCGGTGTTCGCCGAATATCTGCAGATCCATTTCGTGCCCGGCACCGGCGAGCTGGCTGTCGTGCTTGGCGCCGTCATCGGCGCCGGCCTCGGCTTCCTCTGGTTCAACGCCCCGCCGGCGGCGATCTTCATGGGCGACACCGGTTCGCTGGCCATGGGTGGCCTGATCGGTACGGTCGCGGTCGCCACCAAGCACGAGATCGTGCTGGTCATCGTCGGCGGATTGTTTGTCGTGGAAATCCTGTCGGTCATCATTCAGGTCGGCTACTTCAAGATGACCGGCAAGCGCGTGTTCCTGATGGCGCCGATCCATCATCATTTCGAAAAGCTCGGCTGGACCGAAAGCCAGGTGGTGATCCGCTTCTGGATCATCGCCGTCATCCTGGCGCTGGTCGGCCTGTCGACCCTCAAGCTGAGATAGGAACCCGCTTGATCCCCGCCGCATCCTTTTCGGGCAAACGCGTTTCGCTCTTCGGGCTCGGTGGCTCGGGGATCGCCACGGCGCGCGCGCTGATCGAGGGCGGCGCCGACGTGCTCGCCTGGGACGACAATCCCGATAGCGTCGCCAAGGCCGCTGGCCAAAGCATTGCGACCGCCGATCTGCGCGGCGCCGACTGGTCGAAATTCTCGGCCTTCGTGCTCTCGCCCGGCGTGCCGCTGACGCATCCCAAGCCGCACTGGACGGTGGAGTTGGCGCGTGGCTCCGGCGTCGAGGTGATCGGCGATATCGAATTGTTCTGCCGCGAGCGGATTGCGCGCGCGCCTGATGCGCCGTTCATCGCTATCACCGGCACCAACGGCAAGTCGACGACCACGGCGCTGACCGCGCATATCCTCAAATCGGCAGGGCGCGACACGCAGATGGGCGGCAATATCGGCCGGGCCATCATGACGCTCGATCCACCGCAGGCTGACCGGGACTATGTCGTCGAGTGTTCGTCCTACCAGATCGATCTCGCGCCCTCGATCAACCCGACGGCCGGCATCCTGCTCAACCTGACGCCCGACCATCTCGACCGCCACGGCACCATGCAGCACTACGCTTCGATCAAGGAGCGGCTGGTCGCCGGCAGCGAGACAGCCATTGTCGGCGTCGACGATAGCTGGTGCGCGCAGATCGCCGACCGGCTGGAGAGGGCGGGCCGACAGGTGATCCGCATCTCCAAGCGGCTGCCGCTGACCGACGGTTATTTCGCCGATGGCTCCGATCTGATGGAAGCCGTGCATGGCCGCTACAGCCGCGTCGCCTTCCTCGAAGGCATCGGTTCGTTGCGCGGCCACCACAATGCGCAGAATGCGCTTGCCGCTGTTGCCGCCTGCCTCAGGGTCGGCTTGAGCCTGGGCGAGATCCAGGCGGGACTGGAGAGCTTTCCAGGCCTCGCGCATCGCATGGAGCAGGTCGGACGCAAGGACCACGTGCTGTTTGTCAACGATTCCAAGGCGACCAATGCCGATGCGGCGGCACCCGCGCTGTCGAGTTTTTCGCGCATTTACTGGATCGCCGGCGGACTGCCCAAGGAAGGCGGCATCGAGCCGCTGCGCGGTTTCTTCCCACGCATCGCCAAGGCCTATCTGATCGGCGAGGCGGCACCCGCGTTCTCGGCGACGCTCGGCGAAGCCGTGCCCTATGAAATCTCGGGCACGCTGGCCGCCGCGGTCGACCATGCCGCGAAAGACGCGGCCAAGGATGACAGCGGCGAGGCGGTGGTGCTGCTGTCGCCGGCCTGCGCCAGTTTCGACCAGTTCAAGAATTTCGAAGTTCGCGGCGAAGCCTTCAGGCAAGCTGCGAATGCTATCGAGGGCGTGAAACCCATCGGAGGGGCACGATAATGCAAAGCCGTCTCGACAAAAGCCCGGTTGCAACCTGGTGGTGGACGATCGATCGCTGGTTCCTGGCGGCGTTCCTGTCGCTGATGGGGCTTGGCATCGTCTTGTCCTTTGCGGCAAGCCCGGCGGTGGCCGAACGCATCGGCCTCGACAGTTTCCACTTTGCCACCAGGCAGATCATCTTCACCGTGCCGGCCCTCGGCGTGATGCTGGCGGTGTCCTTCCTGGAATCGCGGCAGATCCGGCGCATGGCGCTGATCATCCTGGGCATCATGCTGGTGCTGATGGTGGCCGTGCTCTACATCGGCGTCGAGGTGAAGGGCGCACGGCGCTGGGTGTCGTTTGTCGGCATGTCGATCCAGCCGTCGGAATTCCTGAAACCCGCCTTCGTCATCGTCTGCGCCTGGCTGTTCGCAGAACACAAGCGCCAGCCCGACATTCCGGGCAATTTGTTTGCCATGCTGCTGCTGATCCTGGTCATCTCGCTTCTGGTGGCGCAGCCCGATCTCGGCCAGACCATGCTGGTGACCGGCACCTGGGGCGTCATGTTCTTCATGGCCGGCCTGCCCTGGCTATGGATCATCGCGCTTGGCGCCACCGGCGCCGGCGGCCTGTTTGCCGCCTATACGGTGTTCCCGCACGTCGCCGCACGCATCGACAAATTCCTAACCGGCGAAGGCGACACGTTCCAGGTCGACATGGGCCGCGAGGCGCTGATCAACGGCCACTGGTTCGGCGTCGGGCCGGGCGAGGGCACGGTCAAGCGGGTCATTCCCGACGCGCATGCCGACTTCGTGTTTTCGGTCGCCGGCGAAGAGTTCGGGCTGATCATGTGCTTCTTCATCATGTCGATCTTCGCCTTCATCGTGCTGCGCGGCTTGAGCACGGCATTGAAGGAACATGATGATTTCACCCGCTACGCCGTCGGCGGTCTCGTCACCGTGTTCGGCCTGCAGTCGGTCATCAACATGTGCGTCAACCTGCAACTGATGCCGGCCAAGGGCATGACGCTGCCTTTCATCTCCTATGGCGGCTCCTCGCAGATCGCCATTGCCATCTCGATGGGCATGGTGCTGGCGCTGACGCGCAAGCGACCGGAAAAGCGCAAGCAGATGGGCTTTGCCCTGTCGCAGCGCGCCCTGCCGGCGGAGTGATATGGCGCGGGGTGTCATCCTTCTCGCTGCTGGCGGAACAGGCGGACATCTGTTTCCGGCCGAGGCGCTGGCGCATGAGCTGATCGAGCGCGGCTGGGGCGTGCATCTGGCGACGGACGACCGCGCCGAGCGCTTTGCCGGCCATTTCCCGGCCGCCGCCATCCATCCGATCCAGTCGGCGACGATGGGCTCGAAAAACCCTGTCGCGCTGCTTGGCGCGTTCTGGAAGATCTGGCGCGGCGTGCGCCAGGCCTCCGCCGTCATCGCCAGGATCAAGCCTGATGCGGTCGTCGGCTTTGGCGGTTATCCGACCTTGCCACCGCTCTATGCCGCGACGCGGCGCAAGCTGCCGACGCTGATCCATGAGCAGAACGCAGTGATGGGCCGCGCCAACCGGGCGCTGTCCGGGCGCGTCGATGCCATCGCCGGCGGATTCCTGCCGCAAGATGAAAGTGCCACAGGCGCCAAGACGGTGACGACAGGCAATCCGGTCAGGCCGCCAATCCTGGAGGCGGCCAAGACGCCCTACACCGCATCCAAAGGGGCGGATCCGTTCAGGCTCCTGGTGTTCGGCGGCAGCCAGGGCGCGCAGTTCTTTTCCGACGCCATGCCGACGGCGATCGCACTTCTGCCGGAGGCGCAGCGCAAGCGGCTGGTGATCACCCAGCAGGCCCGCGCCGACGACGTGGCGCGGGTGAAGGCCGGCTATGCGGCACTCGGCGTCCATGTCGAGGTCTCGCCCTTCTTCACCGACATGGCACAGCGCATGGGCGCGGCGCATCTGGTGATCTCGCGCTCCGGCGCCTCGACGGTTTCGGAGATCGCCGTCATCGGCCGGCCGGCGCTGCTGGTGCCTTATCCCTATGCGCTGGATCACGATCAGGCGGCGAACGCAGCCGCCCTTGCCGCGGCGGGCGGCGGCGAGGTGCATCCGCAATCGTCACTGTCGCCGGAGCGCATCGCGGCTCTCATTGGCGGGCTGATGGACACTCCCGAGCGGCTGACGGCCATGGCTGCCGGAGCGAAGTCGGCTGGCCGGCCGAACGCGGCACGGTTGCTCGCTGATCTCACAGAGGCTATTGCGTCCAGAAAAACCGTTTCGGATTTCAGGAAAGGGACGCATTGATGAAGATGCCGCAGACCATCGGCCTTGTGCATTTCATCGGCATTGGCGGCATCGGCATGAGCGGCATCGCCGAGGTTCTGCACAATCTCGGCTACAAGGTGCAGGGTTCGGACCAGGCCGACAGCGCCAATGTCCAGCGGCTGCGCGACAAGGGCATCGAATGCTTTGTCGGCCACAAGGCCGAGAATATCGGCGCGGCCGAAGTGGTGGTCGTCTCCACCGCGATCAAGAAATCCAATCCCGAGCTGAAGGCCGCGCGCGAAAAACTGCTGCCGATCGTGCGCCGGGCCGAGATGCTGGCCGAACTGATGCGCTTCCGCCAGGCGGTCGCGATCGGTGGCACGCATGGCAAGACCACAACCACGTCGATGGTGGCGACGCTGCTCGATGCCGGCGGGCTCGACCCGACGGTGATCAATGGCGGCATCATCAATGCCTATGGCACCAATGCCCGTATGGGCGATGGCGAGTGGATGGTGGTCGAAGCCGACGAAAGCGACGGCACCTTCCTCAAGCTGCCGGCCGAGATCGCCGTCGTCACAAACATCGATCCCGAGCATCTGGACCATTATGGCAGTTTCGACAAGGTGCGCGAGGCGTTCCGGCAATTCGTCGAGAACGTGCCGTTCTACGGTTTTGGCGTGATGTGCACCGACCATCCGGAAGTACAGGCGCTGGTCAGCCGCATCGAGGACCGCCGCGTCATCACCTATGGCGAGAACGCGCAGGCCGATGTGCGTTTCACCAACCACCGGATGGCCGGTGCCGTCTCGGCATTCGACGTGGTGATCCGCGACCGCAAGACCGGCGGCCAGACGACGATATCGGATCTGCGGCTGCCGATGCCCGGCCGCCACAACGTCTCCAACGCCACCGCCGCAATTGCGGTCGCGCATGAACTCGGCCTATCGGCCGAAGCGATCAAGAAAGGGCTGTCGTCCTTTGCCGGCGTCAAGCGGCGCTTCACCCACACCGGCTCGTGGAACGGCGTCGACATCTTCGACGATTACGGCCACCACCCGGTCGAGATCACGGCGGTGTTGAAAGCGGCGCGCAGCGCCACCAAGGGCCGCGTCATCGCCATTGCGCAGCCGCACCGCTTCACCCGGCTGCACGATCTGTTCGACGAGTTTTCGGTCTGTTTCAACGATGCCGACACGGTGATGGTGGCGCCGGTCTATGCGGCGGGCGAGGAGCCGATCGACGGCGTGACCTCGGAGGCGCTGGTGTCGCGCATCCGCTCCGGGGGCCATCGCGATGCGCGCTACGTCGAAACCCCTGCCG
The DNA here is from genome assembly GCF_040321305.1 of Mesorhizobium sp. M0478. Taxonomy (NCBI): domain Bacteria; kingdom Pseudomonadati; phylum Pseudomonadota; class Alphaproteobacteria; order Hyphomicrobiales; family Phyllobacteriaceae; genus Mesorhizobium; species Mesorhizobium sp. M0478. Next base: position 103,225 of record NZ_JAMYRH010000004.1, on the reverse strand, counting down.
CGATTTCGCCCGTCATCCGCGCGTTGGCGAAACCGGGCGACTTCGTCATCTTCCTGGGCGCCGGCAACATCACCCAATGGGCCTATGCGCTGCCTGGGGAACTCGGCGGTACCGTCTCATGATGCGCGGCCAGGACCTGTTCGACAAACTTGGCGACCGGCTTGCCGGCCTGCGCGGCCGCATCACGCCCAATGCCGAGATGGACAAGATCACCTGGTTCCGCGCCGGCGGTCTGGCGGACGCCCTGTTCCAGCCGGCCGACGAGGAGGATCTGGCTGCCTTCCTGCGCGCCGTGCCGGAGGACATCCCGCTCACCATCGTCGGTGTCGGCTCCAACCTCCTGGTGCGCGACGGCGGCATTCCGGGTTTCGTCATCCGGCTTTCGGCCAAGGGCTTTGGCGAAGCCGAGGTGGTTTCGCCGACCGTCATCAAGGCCGGTGCTGCGACGCCCGACAAGCGCGTCGCGGCCGTCGCTTATGAGGCCGGTATTGGCGGCTTTCATTTCTATCACGGCATTCCCGGCGCCATCGGCGGGGCGCTGAGGATGAATGCCGGCGCCAATGGCGTCGAGACGCGGGAACGTGTCGTCGAGGTTCGGGCGCTCGACCGCAAGGGCAATCTCCACACCCTCAGCAATGAAGACATGGGCTATGCCTATCGTCACTCGGCCGCACCTGCCGGGCTGATCTTCACCTCCGCCGTTTTCGAAGGTGTTCTGGAAGACCAGGAGGCGATCAAGGCGGCCATGGACGCCGTCCAGACGCATCGCGAGACGGTGCAGCCGATCCGCGAGAAGACCGGCGGCTCGACCTTCAAGAATCCGGAAGGCACCTCGGCCTGGAAGGAAATCGACAAGGCCGGCTGCCGCGGGCTGATGATCGGCGGCGCGCAGATGTCGCCGATGCACTGCAACTTCATGATCAACACCGGAACAGCGACCGGATACGACCTCGAATATCTCGGCGAGACGGTGCGCGCCCGCGTGCTTGAAAATTCAGGCATCCGCCTGCAGTGGGAAATCAAGCGGCTCGGCAATTTCCGCCCCGGCCATGCCGTGCAGGAATTCCTCGGACAGCTTCTTTAGCGCAAGCTGAAGTTCATGTGATGCTTGAACTTCAAACGGTCTGAAACAACAGCGCCACCGTTGCTCCAAAGACTCACAACACGCTTTTTCCGGCCGTTTTCGCGGAAAGTGAATCTGTCGGAATCATAAGCACTTGCCAGCGAATCAACTCTCTGATTCTCTGCCTTAAAGCGTTTCCTGATTTGAGTCGTTCGACGCGTCGACCGCGTTTTCCGTCTGGGGGGGGCAACCTGCCGGGAGACTCGGACTCAATCTGGTCGCTGAATGCGTGGTTGCGGGCCCGCCGTGAGAGGGATGACGGGATATGAAGAACAAGCATGTGGCTGTCCTCCTGGGCGGATTCTCGTCCGAGCGGCCCGTGTCTCTGTCTTCGGGAAAGGCGTGTGCGGATGCGCTTGAGAATGAAGGCTACCAGGTTACCCGCGTCGATGTTGCGCGCGATGTCGGCGCCGTGCTCACCGAACTCAAGCCCGATGTCGTCTTCAACGCACTGCACGGCCCGTTCGGTGAAGACGGCACCATCCAGGGCATCCTCGAATATCTGGCCATTCCCTACACCCATTCGGGCGTGCTCGCCTCGGCGCTCGCCATGAACAAGGAGCAAGCCAAGAAGGTCGCCAAGGCTGCCGGCATCGCGGTGGCGGAATCGAAGGTTGCCAGCCGCTTTGCCATCCAGAACAAGCATCCGATGAAGCCGCCCTACGTGGTCAAGCCGGTCAATGAAGGCTCAAGCTTCGGCGTCGTCATCGTGCATGAAGGGCAGTCGCATCCGCCGCAGGTCATCGGCTCGTCCGAATGGAAATATGGCGAGACCGTCATGGTCGAGCGCTACATTCATGGGCGCGAGCTGACCTGCGCCGTCATGGGCGACGTGGCGCTCGGCGTCTGCGAGATCATTCCGACCGGCCATTCCTTCTACGACTATGATTCAAAATACGTCGCCGGCGGATCAAAACACGAAATCCCTGCTAAAATTTCATCAAATATTTACCAAAAAATACAGACACTGGCGCTCAAGGCACATCTGGCTATCGGCTGCCGGGGCGTTTCCCGATCGGACTTCCGCTATGACGACCGTCACTCCGAAAACGGCGAGATTGTCTGGCTCGAGATCAACACTCAGCCGGGCATGACGCCGACGTCTTTGGTGCCTGAAATCGCCGCCCAGGCCGGGCACTCGTTTGGCAAATTGTTGAGTTGGATGGTGGAGGACGCTTCGTGTCTGCGTTGAAATGGGGACAGGACAAGGGCAGGGGCGGCGCCGGGCCGGCGCTGTTCGGCATGCCGTTGTCGTTCGACCATTTCGTGCTGCCGCGCGTGCTGCGCCGGCCGGTGCGCGTGCTGGCGCGCCTGGGCGGCGGCGACTTCGTCGCGCCGCGCTTTTCCGCGGCCATCCTGTCGGCTTCGCTCATTGCATCAAGCAGCCTCTATGGCGCCATTCTCGGCGGTCATGCCGACGACATCGTCCAGAGCATCACCGCCCGGACCGGCTTTGCCGTCGACCAGATCAAGGTGGTCGGCAACCGCCAGACTTCGGAGATCGACATATTGGACCGGCTCGAGCTCGACGGCTGGACGTCACTGATCGGCTTCGATGCCGAGGCCGCGCGTGAACGTATTGATACCTTGCCCTGGGTCGAAGTGGCGGCGGTGCGCAAGGTCTATCCACATACGCTGGAAGTGCGTGTCGAGGAGCGCGAGCCCTTCGCGCTCTGGCAGCAGGGCGCGGAGCTTTCGGTCATCGAACGCTCCGGCGCGGTGATCGCGCCGTTCTCCGGCGGCAAGCAGGCGCTGCTGCCGCTGATCATCGGCACCGGCGCACCGGCCAAGGCGCCCGACTTCGTGGCCAAGATCAAGAAATTTCCCGAGCTCGCGGCTCGGGTCAAAGGCTATATCCGCATCGGCGAACGGCGTTGGGACCTGAAGCTGGAAAACGGCATCACGATCAAGCTGCCCGAGGATGGCGAGGATCAGGCGATCGCCGACCTGGTTCGGATGGACCACGACAACGGGCTTCTGACGCGGGACATCGCCGCCGTCGACATGCGCATCTCCGATCGCCTGGTGGTGCAGCTGACGCCGGAAGCGGCGACGCAGCGCCAGGCCGCGCTCAATGAAAAGCCGCAAAATCTGAAGCGCAAGTCGGGGACGAAGATATGAGCTGGCTTGGCGGCAACAGCGATGCCTCTTCGCGGCGTTCCGGCACGCTCACCGTGCTGGATGTCGGCTCGAGCAAGGTTTGCTGCGTGGTGGCGAAACTGAAGCCGCGCGAGGACGGCAAGCTGTTGCGCGGCCGCTCGCACCGCATCCAGGTAATCGGCATCGGCCACCAGAAATCGCAAGGCGTGAAGTCGGGCGTGGTCGTCGATCTCGACCGTGCGGAGCACGCCATTCGCCTGTCCGTCGACGCCGCCGAACGCATGGCGGGACTGACGGTGGATTCGCTGATCGTCAACATGACGGCGGGCCGGCTGAAGAGCGAAACCTATTCGGCCACGATCAATCTCGGTGGCCATCAGGCCGACGAAGCCGACATCAAGCGCGTGCTTGCCGCCGGCGCCAAGCAGGCGCTCAAGGCCGAACGCGACGTGATCCATTCGCTGCCCGTCGGCTTTTCGCTGGACGCCGAGCGCGGCGTGCGCGATCCGCGCGGCATGGTCGGCGACCAGCTCGGCGTCGATATGCATGTGCTGACGGGCGATGCCGCGCCGCTGCGCAATCTGGAGCTCTGCATCAACCGCTCGCATCTTTCGGTCGAGCGCATGGTGGCGACGCCCTATGCCAGCGGGCTTGCGGCCCTGGTCGACGACGAACTGGAAATGGGTGCGGCCTGCATCGACATGGGCGGCGGCACGACGACCATCTCGGTGTTTTCGGAAGGCAAATTCGTCCACGCCGATGCCATTGCCATCGGCGGCAATCATGTGACGCTCGATATGGCCAAGGGCCTGTCGACCTCGCTCGACGCCGCGGAGCGGCTGAAGGTGATGCATGGTTCGGCGCTGCCTGGCAGTGCCGACGATCGCGACCTGGTCTCGATCCAGCCGATCGGCGAAGACGGCGAGATGCCGCTGCAGATCCCGCGCTCGGTGATGACGCGCGTCATCCGCGCCCGCATCGACGAGACGCTGGAACTGTTGCGCGACCGGCTGAACAAGTCGGGCTACGGCAATGCCGTGGGAAAACGCGTCGTGCTGACCGGCGGCGCCAGCCAGCTTGCGGGTCTCCCCGAGGCGGCGCGCCGCATTCTGGGACGCAATGTGCGCATCGGACGCCCGCTCGGCGTGGCGGGCCTGCCGGAAGCTGCCAAGGGGCCGGCTTTCTCGACGGCGGTCGGGCTGCTGATCTATCCGCAGATGGCGAGCTTCGAGAGCCATCCGGCGAAAGGAATTTCCGGTCTCAGGATGACCGGGACGGGCGGAAAACTGCATCGCATGAGTCAGTGGTTGAGAGACAGTTTCTAATTGACGGGGACAGCCCCATAGGCGGCCGCGGCGGCGAAGCGGCGGGAAAGGCAAAGGACGGAGACAATGACGATCAATCTGCAAAAGCCGGACATCACCGAGCTCAAGCCGCGGATCACCGTATTCGGTGTCGGCGGCGGCGGCGGCAATGCCGTCAACAACATGATCACCGCGGGCTTGCGCGGTGTCGAGTTCGTCGTGGCCAACACCGATGCACAGGCGCTGACCATGTCGAAGGCCGAGCGGCTGATCCAGCTCGGCGCGCATGTCACCGAGGGGCTCGGCGCCGGCTCGCAGCCTGAAGTGGGCCGTGCGGCGGCGGAAGAGTGCATCGATGAGATCATCGATCATCTCTCCAACACCCATATGTGCTTCGTCACCGCCGGTATGGGTGGCGGCACCGGAACCGGTGCGGCTCCCGTGGTTGCCCGCGCGGCGCGCGAACGGGGTATCCTCACCGTCGGCGTCGTCACCAAGCCGTTCCATTTCGAAGGCCAGCGCCGCATGAAGACGGCGGATCTCGGCATCGAGGAGCTGCAGAAATGTGTCGATACCCTGATCGTCATCCCCAACCAGAACCTGTTCCGGCTGGCCAATGACAAGACCACCTTTGCCGACGCCTTCGCCATGGCCGACCAGGTGCTCTACTCCGGTGTTGCCTGCATCACCGACCTGATGGTCAAGGAAGGTCTGATCAATCTCGACTTCGCCGACGTGCGTTCGGTGATGCGCGAAATGGGCAAGGCGATGATGGGCACCGGCGAAGCTTCGGGCGAGGGCCGCGCGATGGCCGCCGCCGAGGCGGCGATCGCCAATCCGTTGCTCGACGAGACCTCGATGAGGGGCGCCAAGGGCCTGCTGATCTCGATCACCGGCGGCCGCGACCTGACCCTGTTCGAAGTCGACGAGGCCGCGACCCGCATCCGCGAGGAAGTCGACCAGGACGCCAACATCATCCTCGGCGCCACCTTCGACGAGGAACTCGAAGGCGTCATCCGCGTCTCGGTGGTCGCCACCGGCATCGACAAATCGGCAGCTGAAATCGCCGCGGCGCCGATCTCGATCCGGGCCGTGCCGCCGCAGCAGAAGCCGGTCAGCCGCCCAGCGGCTCCGGGGGCGGAAGGCCGTCCGGCACCGGTCCAGCAGCAGACCTATGAGCAGCGCGCGGCCGATCCGGTGGCCGAGGCGATCCAGCTTGCCGAGGCCAATGCGGCGGCAATGGCTCGTCCGGCGCCGATGGCCCAGGCGGAAGATTTCCGCCCGCAGAGCAAGATCTTCCAGGCCCCGCCTGCCCAGCCGCAGCCTGTCGTGCAGCAGGTGATGCAACCGGCGCCGATGCGGGAAATGCCGCAGCCGGTGGCTGCCGTACCGCAGCGCATGCCGCGGGTGGAGGATTTTCCGCCGGTGGTGCGGGCCGAGGTGGAAGCCAAGGGCCGTCCGGCCGACCATGAAAACAGCGGGCCGATGGGGCTGCTCAAGCGGCTGACCAACGGGCTGACGCGCCGCGAAGAAGAGCCGGCCCGGTTGCAGCCGGCACAGCCGCGCGAACCGAAACTGCGCCAGGCGGCGCCGGAAATGCGCCGCCTTGCCAGCCAGGATCCGCAGCTTTACGCGCCGCGCCGCGGCCAGCTCGACGATCAGGGCCGGTTGACGCCGCAGACCAGGTCGACCCAGGAAGACGACCAGCTGGAGATACCGGCTTTCCTGCGCCGCCAGGCCAACTGAGCCGTTAACGGTATGTAACACTTGTTAACAGGCAGACGAGAGATTGTCTGCCTGTTAACGTTTAAAGTGGTTTAATAACAAGGCGTTACGATGTGACGCTCAAGGTCTGTCGCGGTTACACAGAGTAAGAAACCGTGATTTGGAGTCTCCCTGACAGACCATTATCTTTGCCGCAGCACTTTCGGTGTGCTGGGATTCGGGGAAGTGGCCCTGCCTGCCGATAAAAAAGAGCCGCGCCTTTTGGGTTAAAGCGGACTTAGGCGTTTGGGCTATGGGGTTTGTCTTGCAAGACTATCAGACGACACTGAAATCGCGTGCAACGCTGACCGGTACCGGCGTTCACAGCGGCAAACCGGTCACCGTCAATTTCCTCCCTGCGGACGCCGACACCGGCGTGCTCTTCCACCTTTCGAACGGAAGCGAGAGCCGCGAGTTCCGCGCGCTGGTTGCCGAAGTCGGCGCGACCGATCTCTGCACCATGCTCGGCGATCCGGCAGGCGAGCATATCGCCACCGTCGAACATCTGATGGCGACGCTTTTCGGGCTCGGCATCGACAACATCGTCATCGAGATCGACGGTCATGAGGTTCCGATCCTCGATGGCAGTGCGGTGGCGTTCGTGGAAGCCATCGACCAAGCCGGCATCGAGACGCTGGCGGTCAAGCGCCGCTACATCAGGGTGGTCAAGCCCGTCCGCATCGAGAATGGCGCGTCCTGGGCCGAGTTCAGGCCCTATAGCGGCACGCGCTTCGAGGTCGAGATCGATTTCGAAAGCCCGGCGATCGGCCGCCAGCTATTCGCCTCCGACATCAACCCCGACATCTTTCGCCAGGATATCGCGCGCGCCCGCACCTTCGGCTTCATGAAGGATGTCGAGCGGCTGTGGGCGGCCGGCTATGCGCTGGGCTCCTCGCTGGAGAACTCGCTGGTGATCGGCGACGACAACCGGGTGATCAACATGGGCGGCCTGCGCTACCCCAATGAGTTCGCTCGCCACAAGACGATGGACGCGATGGGCGATCTGGCGCTGGCCGGCGCCCGTTTCATCGGTTGTTTCCGCTCCTATCGCGGCGGTCACCGGATGAATGCGGCTGCTTTGCGGCGGCTTCTGTCCGACCGTTCGGCCTTCGAGGTCGTCGAGACCACGCGCCGCGAGCGCGGCCGCACCGCCGAGATGAGCGCCGTCACCGGCCCTGTCTTTGCACCTTGGGTGATCTGATTCTTAACGATTTTCTGGCTTTCTGAGCGCGGGCTGGTGTTGCATGAATGCATCACCGGCGGGTGAAAGCGCATAGCGTTCGAGCCAACACCAAGTCGCCACAAAAATGTGCGATTGGCTAGACATAGCGTTGCTGGGCAAGGCAGTTATGGTTTATGGCTGCTGCCGTGTGTTAGGCGCATGTCGCTCAAAAGTGGGGATCAGTTTTGAGGGAACGCCATGCGAAAGGCATTGAACTAACGCCGAAAGGGCGCAATCCAATCATGTTCTTCAAGCGAGTTGGTCAATCGAAAGCGCCGTATCGGGCTGTTTTCCTGGCGCTTTCGGTGGTTGTGCCATCGCTGTTCCTCTCGGCCTGCATGTCGTCCGAGAAAGACGTCGACCTGTCGACCTATGTCGACCAGACCGAACCGGCCGACGTCCTTTACAATCAAGGCCTTGCCAATCTCAATGCCGGCCGCCTGGATGAGGCGAGCAAGAAGTTCGACGCCGTCGACCGCCAGCACCCCTATTCGGAATTCGCCCGCAAATCGATGGTGATGGGCGCCTTCGCCGACTATCGCGCCGGCCGTTATGACGAAGCAATCGGCTCGGCCAAGCGCTATCTGACGCTTTATCCGTCGACCGACGACGCGGCTTACGCCCAGTATATTATCGGGCTGAGCTACTACAAGCAGATCAAGGACGTCACCCAGGATCAGAAGGAAGCACGCCAGACCGTGCAGACGATGCAGGATCTGGTGACGCGCTGGCCGACGTCGGAATATGTCGACGACGCCAAGGAAAAGATCCGTTTCGCCAACGACCAGCTGGCCGGCAAAGAGATGCAGATCGGCCGCTATTATCTCGAGCGGCGCGAATACATTGCTGCCGTCAAGCGCTTCCGCAACGTGGTCGAGAACTATTCCAACACCCGCCATGTCGAAGAGGCGCTGGCGCGTCTGGCCGAAAGCTACTACGCGATGGGCTTGACCTCGGAAGCGCAAACCGCCGCTGCGGTGCTCGGCACCAATTATCCCGACAGCCAATGGTACAAGGATACCTACAAGCTGTTGCAGAGCAACGGGCTTGAGCCGCGCGAGAATGCCGGATCGTGGATATCCAAGGCCGGCAAGCTGATCACCGGCGCCTGACGCCCGAGCATCGACTGAGGCGGACGCGCTTTTCGGATTGATCCGACGCTCAAACAAAAAGATAGTGCGGCGCTGCGACTCCATCGGTCGCATGCCGCTTCACAGCGGTTCAGTGGTTTGATTGAGGCGCTGAACCGTCCTAACTTTTTGTTCTACGCAATTCCGGACGGAAAACCGCTACGCACTTTTCCTGGAATTGCTTGAGGTCCGGGTTCTGATGCTTTCCAGACTGTCGATCCGCGATATCGTCCTGATCGAGAAGCTGGATATCGACTTCCAGCCCGGCCTTTCCGTGCTGACCGGTGAAACCGGCGCCGGCAAATCCATCCTTCTCGACGCGCTGTCGCTGGCGCTTGGCGCCCGCGGCGACGCCTCGCTGGTGCGGCACGGTGCTGCCCAGGGCCAGGTCATTGCCGTCTTCGATGTGCCGCGCAACCACCCGGTGCGCGCGCTGCTGGCCGAGAACGCCATCGAGGATGACGGCGACATCATCCTGCGCCGGCTGCAGACGGCGGATGGCCGTACCCGTGTCTTCGTCAACGACCAGCCGTCCAGCGTCACGCTGATGCGCGACATCGGCCACGCGCTGGTCGAGATCCACGGCCAGCATGACGAGCGCGCCCTGGTCGATCCAGGCGCGCATCGCGAATTGCTGGACAGTTTTGGCGGCCATCTCGGCGCCGCCCGCGCGACCGGCGAGGCGTGGCGCTACTGGCGTGGCGCCGAGCAGGAGTTCGTCAGGCACCGCGCCAAGGTCGAGGCGGCGGCGCGCGAGGCCGATTACGTCAGGGCCTCGGTGGCGGAACTGGCAAAGCTCGATCCGCAGCCCGGCGAAGAGACACAGCTGGCGGAATTGCGTGCAACGATGATGCGGGCGGAAAAGATCGCCTCGGAAATACACGATGCACAGGATGTGCTGTCAGGCCCGTCCTCGCCATTGCCGCAACTGGCCAGCCTGCTGAGGCGCCTGCAGCGCAAGGCCAGCGAAGCGCCGGGACTGCTCGAGGATGTGGTGAAGTCGCTGGACGAGGCGATGCTGTCGCTGGATGCGGCGCAATCGGGCGTCGAGGCGGCACTGCGCGCCACCGAATACGACCCGCAGCGGCTGGAGAAGGCGGAGGAGCGGCTGTTTTCGCTGCGTGCGGCCTCACGTAAGCACAGTGTGGCCGTCGACGATCTGGCGCAACTGCGCGACACCATGTCCGCCGATCTCGCCGATCTCGATGCCGGCGAGGGGCGCCTGCATCTCTTGGAGAAGCAGGCCGCCGCCGCGCGGGAAGCCTACGATATTTCCGCAGCCCAGCTGTCCTCGCTTCGCCACGCCGCCGCGGTCGGGCTGACCAAGGCTGTCATGGCCGAGCTGCCAGCGCTGAAGCTGGAACGGGCCGAGTTCATCGTCGGGCTGACCAGCGATGGCGAAAACCGCACGGAAGAGGGCATCGACCAGGTCGAGTTCTGGGTGCGCACCAATCCCGGTACCAGGCCCGGCCCGATGATGAAGGTCGCCTCCGGCGGCGAGCTGTCGCGCTTCCTGCTGGCGCTCAAGGTGGCGCTGGCCGACCGTGGCTCGGCGCCGACATTGGTCTTCGACGAGATCGACACCGGCGTCGGCGGCGCAGTGGCCGATGCGATCGGCCAAAGGCTGGCTAGGCTGTCGAAGCGCGTGCAGGTGCTGTCGGTCACGCATGCTCCGCAAGTGGCGGCACGTGCTGCGACGCATTTCCTGATCTCCAAATCCGGCGGCTCGGACAAGGTTGCCACTGGCATTGCCGAGATGGACCGGGCGGCGCGCCAGGAAGAGATCGCACGCATGCTGGCCGGCGCCACCATCACCGAAGAGGCGCGCGCAGCCGCGGAACGGCTGCTGCGCGAGAATATTGCTGCAGCGTAGTCGTCGCAAGGCTTTCGGACTGAGTCAGGATATGGCTCCATCCCGCTGTTCAGGAATGCTTTTTCCGAAATCCTGATTTATGGTGCCTCGCCACTGTCCAGGGACCGCTGCATGTCTGAAAAACCAGTCGAATCGTTGAGCGAAAGCGAAGCCGCGGATGAGCTCCAGCGGCTGGCCGAGGAGATCGCCGGTCATGACCGGCGCTATCATGCCGAGGACGCGCCGACGATTACGGACGCAGAATATGACGCGCTGCGGCGGCGCAATCTTGCCATCGAGGAGCGCTTTCCCGGTCTGGTGCGCGAGGATTCGCCCTCGCTGCGGGTCGGCGCCGCGCCGGCGGAAGGCTTTGCCAAGGTGCGCCATGCGGTGCCGATGCTCAGCCTCGCCAAGGCCTACACAGACGAGGACGTCACCGATTTCATCGAGCGTGGCCGGCGCTTCTTCGACCGCGACAAGGACCTCGACATCGCGTTTACGGCCGAGCCGAAGATCGACGGCCTGTCGGCGTCGCTGCGCTATGAACGCGGTGTGTTCGTGCAGGGTGCTACGCGCGGCGACGGCACTGTAGGCGAGGACATCACCGCCAATCTCAGGACCATCGCCGACATCCCCGCCAAGCTGAAAGGATCGGGCTGGCCCGAGACCATCGAGATCCGCGGCGAGGTCTACATGACCTATGCGGAATTCGAGGCACTGAAGGCCCGCTCGGCGGCGGTGGGCGGCCAGGACTATGTCAATCCGCGCAATACGGCAGCGGGCTCCTTGCGACAGAAGGATGCGTCCGTCACCGCCAGCCGCAATCTTAAATTTTTTGCCTATGCCTGGGGCTATACGACAGCGGATCCGGCGCCGACCCAATATGATTCGGTGCAGAAATTCGCCGAATGGGGGTTCAAGGTCAGCCCATTGATGGTGCGGGCGAAGTCTGTCGAGGAGCTGATCGCGCACTACCACAAGATCGAGGAGCTGCGTTCGTCGCTCGGCTACGACATCGACGGTGTCGTCTACAAGGTCGACCAGCTGGAATTGCAGCGTCGCTGGGGCTTTGTCACCGGCGAGCCGCGCTGGGCGGTTGCGCATAAATTCCCGGCCGAACAGGCGATGACGACGGTGCAGAAGATCGACATCCAGGTCGGCCGTACCGGTACGCTGGCGCCGGTGGCGCGGCTAGCGCCCGTCACGGTCGGCGGCGTGGTGGTCGAAAACGTCACGCTGCACAATGAGGACTACATCAAGGGCTTCGACAGCAACGGCCTGCCGATTCGCGACGGCATCGATGTCCGCATCGGTGACACGGTTGTCATACAACGGGCGGGCGATGTCATTCCGCAGATCGTCAGCGTCGTCGTCGACAAGCGGCCGGCTGATGCGGTGCCTTATGAATTCCCGCACATTTGTCCGGTCTGCGGCTCGCCGGCGACGCGCGAAATCAACGAGAAGACCGGCAAGGAGGATTCGCGCCGGCGCTGCACCGGCGAGCTGATCTGCGCCGCGCAGGCTGTGGAGCGGCTGCGTCATTTCGTGTCGCGCGGCGCGCTCGACATCGAGGGGCTGGGCGCCGAGAATATCGACCTGTTCTTCAATTCGGGACTGGTCAAGACCGCCGCCGATATCTTCACCCTCAGGGATCGCCGCCCGGCCGTCACCAGGGCGCTGGCCGAGCGGCGCGAGGAGCAGGCCAGGCTGCGCGAGGCGGCATCGGGCAAGGCGCGCAAGAATGTGCGCGGTGTCGAGGACCGCAATTATGAAGGCCTCGACAAGCTGTTCGCGGCCATCGATTCGCGCCGCGAGCCGGAGCTCGACCGCTTCATCTTCGCACTCGGCATCCGCCATATCGGCGAAACGACGGCGGCCGTGCTTGCGCGGACGTTTTCGACCGTCGAGGAGCTGATCCGCGTCGGCAAGGAAACGGCGGCGGCTGAGGATCCGCACAGCGTCTTCCCCTCCATCAACGGCATTGGCGATACAGTGATCGATGCGTTGCGCGATTTCTTCGGCAATGAACGCAATGACGACGTGCTCGACAGACTGCTCGAACAGGTCAAGCCGAAGCCGTATGTCGTCACCGTGTCGACCGACAGCGAGGTTGCCGGCAAGACCATCGTCTTCACCGGCACGCTGGAAAAGATGACACGCTCCGAAGCCAAGGCGATGGCCGAACGGCTCGGCGCCAAGGTGGCGGGTTCGGTGTCGACGAAGACCGATCTGCTGGTGGCCGGGCCGGGCGCCGGCTCCAAACTGAAGCAGGCCAGCGAACTCGGCGTCGAAGTCATCGACGAGGACACCTGGCTGCAACGGGTCGGCAAGGCGTGATGGCCGGTTCGTTCAAAGGGTTCGGGCAAAAGGCCATACCGTTCCTCAAGGCGCTCGACTTCCACCAGAGCCGCGAATGGTTCCAGGAAAACCGCGCGCTTTACGACAGCGAGTTGCATGAGCCGTTCTGCGATCTGGTCGAGACGCTGACCGAGCGCTTCGCGGCGGCGGGTCTGGGCTTGCGCGGAGACCGCAAGAAGTCACTGTTTCGCATCAACCGCGACGTGCGCTTCGCCAAGGACAAGCGGCCCTACAACCAGCATTTGTCGGCCATGCTGTCGCCGGATGGCACCAAGATGGAGCAGGGCGTGTTCTTCGTCTATGTCGGGATCGACCGCTGCTTTGCCGATGTCGCCTGGTGGAATCCGGAGCCGTCCCTGCTGCTGGCGATGCGCAAGGCGATCGTCGCCCGGCCGGCCGAGTTCCGAAAACTGCTCTCAACGCTGAAGAAAAACGGCTTCGAACTTGAAACCGAGGGCCGCATGAAGCGCACGCCGCGTGGCTTCGAGCAGGTCAACGAACCCGATCTTGTCGACGCCATCCGCAACCGGCACTTCTATGTCCAGCACATGATCGATCCGGCTGGAATTCACGCGCCGACGCTGGTCGACGAGCTTGTCGATTTCGCCTTGCGCGCCAAGCCGCTGCTCGACTGGGGCAGGGCGATCCAGGGCACGGCACCGCGGAGCTAAATCAGCCCGGCGCACTGCACGGCTACATCCGCATCAAAAGACCACCGTCGACTGCCAGTTCGATGCCGGTGATGTAGCTTGCCGCATCGGAAAGCAGGAATAGCGCGGCATTGGCCATGTCCTGCGGCGTGCCGATGCGGCCGAGCGGCGCATAATTGGCAACGGCCGCGCGTTTCTCCTCGGTGTCCCAGCGCGCCTGCAGCGGCGTCAACGCCATGCCCGGGCAGATCGAATTGGAGCGGATGCCATCGCCCGCCAACTGCATGGCGAGCGACTTCGACAGCGCACAGACGCCGGCCTTCGATGCCTGGTAGGCATCCTGCGGGGTCGGATCGCCGCGATACCACTGGATGGTGGAGAAGTGCACCATGGCGCCGCCGCGTCCGCCGGCCCGCATATGGGGAACCACCGCCCGCGCGGTGTGGACGAAGGATTTCAGATTGATGTTGAAGACCTGGTCCCAGACATCGAGGTCCATCTCGAGGGCCGATTTGTCGCGATCGAACCAGAGCACGCCTGCGACATTGGCGAGATAATCGATGCCGCCGCGCTCGCGGCCCGCGGCGTTGATGGTCTGCTCGACGAAGGCGGCGTCGGTGAGGTCGCCCTGGGCAAAGGTGAGCCGGTCGTCATAGGCGGCAAGCGACGCCGGACGCGGCTTGACGTCGATGGCGGTGACCGAGGCGCCGGCATCGAGCAGCGCCAGCGAGATCGCCTCGCCCATGCCGCCACCGGCGCCGGTGACGACCGCGTGCCTGCCGGTGAAATCATAAGCGATCATCCGAACCCCTCATTTGTTTTTACAACATCAGTTTCGCTGATTTGTTGGCTCAAGCGAATTCGTCTGACTTTTCAAACGCCGGCTCCTACATACCAGCGCGAGATGGGAATGTGACATGTCGGCAGAGACCTTAAGCGAAAATTCCGTGGCCAGCGACTTCTGGGACGGCGTGCGGCTGTCGATGCCGGTGGTTGTCGCCGCGGCGCCATTTGGGCTGCTGTTCGGCGCCATCGCCGTCGACAACGGCTTTTCCGTTCTCGAAGCTTTCTTGATGAGCGCGCTGATCTTCGGCGGCGCCAGCCAGATGGTCGGCATCGAATTGTTCGGCCAGCATGTCGCGCCATGGCTGATCGTGCTGTCGATCTTCGCGGTAAACTTCCGTCACGTGCTTTACTCCGCCAGCATCGGCCGGCGAATCGCGCACTGGCCGGTTATCAGCCAAGCGCTGGGCTATTTCGTGCTCACCGATCCGCAATTCGCGGTGGCCGAGCGTAAGGCCGAAGCCGGCGAGACCGTTGGCTTTGCCTGGTACATGGGGCTTGGCCTGCCGGTCTATGTGTTCTGGGGGATCGAGAGCGCGCTGGGCGCGGTGTTCGGCAAGCTGATCCCGGACACGCATGCGCTCGGCATCGACTTCCTGCTGCCGATCTATTTCCTCGGGCTGGTCATGGGCTTTCGCAACCGGCCACTGTGGCTGCCGGTGGTGATCGCCAGCGCCGCGGCGTCGATCATTGCCTACAAAACTGTGGGATCGCCATGGCACGTCTCCATCGGCGCCGTTGCAGGCGTGCTTCTGGCCGTCATCCTGCCGCCGCACCATAGCGGTGTGGAGGCAAAACGATGAGCGCGACCTTGTGGATCATCATTGCCGGCGCGATCGCCACCTATCTCACCCGCGTCGGCGGCCATCTGGTAATCTCGCGCTTCGACCACATCCATCCACGCGTCGAGGCTGGCTTGAACGCCGTGCCGGCGGCGGTGTTGACGACGCTGGTGGCGCCCGCCGCACTCAGTGCCGGACCGGCGGAATGGGCGGCGCTGGTCGTCGCCGCTGTGGTCTCGCTGCGCGGCGGCCTGATGGCGATGTTTCTGGCCGGGGCGGTGGTGCTGGTCCTCGCGCGGCAGTTTGTGGCATAGGGCGCCTGCGCGCGGAACAATTTCGAACTGTCGGCGCCGCCCCTCATTGCCCTGCCGGGCGTTCGTCACTCGAAAAGCCAAGCAATTGGCTTTTCGTCCGCTTCGCGGACCGCTCCTCACCTCCCCGTATAGTGACGGGGAGAAAGAAGCTCATTTCAGATCTTGGCGTCGTGCGGCAGCGGCGCTGTCGCTTTCTCCAGCCAAGCCAGCGTCTCGCCGTCGAGCATCGGGCCGATCTCGGCCAGCACCCAGGCATGGTAAGTATCCAGCCAGTGCAACTCCTCGCGCGTCAACAGGTCGGTGCGGATCAGCCTGATATCGATCGGCGCCAGCGTCAGCGTCTCGAAACCGTGCATGGCGATGTCGCCGCCCTCCACCTGTTCAGCCGGTGTCACCAGGATCAGGTTCTCGATGCGGATGCCGTAGGAGCCTTCCTTGTAATAGCCGGGCTCGTTGGACAGCATCATGCCGGCCAGCAGCTTTTCGGTGCCGGTGCGGGCGATGCGCTGCGGCCCTTCATGCACGGCCAGATACGAGCCGACGCCGTGGCCGGTGCCGTGGGCAAAGTCGCAGCCATGCTTCCACAGCGCCATGCGCGCCACTGCGTCGATTTCCGAGCCGCGCGTGCCGGCGGGAAAGCGCAGCGTGGAAATGCCGATCATGCCCTTCAGCACCAGCGTAAAGCGCTCGCGCATCTCCTCGGTCGGCTGGCCGATCGGCACCGTGCGGGTGATATCGGTGGTGCCGTCCTGATACTGGGCGCCGGAATCGAGCAGGAACAGCTCGCCCTTTGCCAGCTCGCGGTTGGTGGCGCGCGACACGCGGTAGTGCATGATGGCGCCGTTCGGACCGCTGCCGGAAATGGTGTCGAAGGAGACGTCGCGCAGCGGCATCTGCGTTTCCTCGCCGGTCTGCCGGCGCACCTCCTCCAGCTTGGTGACAACGGTTATTTCGTCGAGCGTGCCCGGCTTTTGCCGTTCCAGCCAGCACAGCAGTTTCGCCACGGCCGCCCCGTCTCGGCGGTGCGCCGCGCGGCTGCCGGCGATTTCCGCCTGGTTCTTGGTGGCGCGCGGGATGCGGGCGGGATCGGCTGCAGAAACAAATGTGCCGCCATTGTCTTCGACCAGCATTCTCAGCTTGTCCGCCGCCAGCACCGGGTCGAGCGCGATCTTGGCGCCGCCCTTGGCAAGGGTAACGACCGCCGCCTCGAATTCGCCGGGCTCGTGCAGATCGGCGAGTTGGGTGAGATAGGCGGCGACCGTGCGCGAAAACTTGCGCTGGTCCATGAACAGCTGGTGCTTGCCGTCGGCGGCAAGGATCGCGAAGCCGAGCGCCAGCGGCGTGTGCGGCACGTCACCGCCACGGATGTTGAAGGCCCAGGCGATCGAGGAGGGGTCGGTGAGCACGGCGTGCGTCGCGCCCTCCTTGCCGATTGCCGCCACCAGCCGCGCCAGCTTGTCCTTGGCGAGTTCCCCGGCAAAGCCGATCGGGTGGATTTCGACCGGCGCCACGGGCGGCGCCGGCTGATCCTTCCAGATGATGTCGATCGGGTTCCTGTCGAGCGGCACCAGCGTCGCGCCGGATTGCTCGGCCGAGGTTTTCAGCGCCTTGACCTCAGCGATCGTGTGCAGCCACGGGTCGAAGCCAAGCCTGGCGCCCTTGCCGAAATTGTCCTTGATCCAGGAGGCCGGCGGGTTGTCGACGAGACTCTCGATCGCAAAAATGTCGAGATCGACCTCGTGGCGCACTTGCAAGGTATAGCGGCCATCGACGAACATGAAGGCGCGGTCACGCTGCACAAGTGCTACGCCGGCCGAGCCGCTGAATCCGGTCAACCATTTCAGCCGCGCCGAGCGATCGGCGACATACTCGCCCTGGTGCTCGTCGGCGCGCGGCACCAGGAAACCGTCGAGGCCATTATCCGCCAGCCATCGCCGCAGCAACGTCACGCGCGGCTTGCCGACGCTGGGGTCGCCTGCGGAATCGAAGGTCTGGAACATGGTATGCCTCCTGTATCGGGCGCGACCGTAGCGCATGACCCGGAAAACCGGAATCAATTTTCGCCAATCGCAACAGGCTCGGATTGGTCCAAAGCGCGTTGCGTCTCAGTGCTTCAGGTGGATCGTCACCCAGCCTTCGCGATGCAAGGTCCTGACATGCCGGAAATTCTGGCCGACATAGGCCGAGATCACCGCATTGCACTGCCGCTCGAGGATGCCGGACAACACGATCGAGCCGCCGAGGCTGATGTGCCTGGCCATCTCAGGCGCCAGCCGCATCAGCGGCCGCGCCAATATGTTGGCGACGATGAGGTCGAAAGGCGCGCGCTTGCCGAAGATCGGGTGGTGGAAGCCGGGCGCCGTCACCGTTTCGACCAGCGCCTTGACGTGGTTGAGGCGGGCATTGGCGGCGGCGACCCTGACGGCGATCGGATCGATGTCGGTCGCCAGCACCGGAATATGCGCCAGTTTGGCGACGGCGATCGCCAGCACCGCGCTGCCGGTGCCCAGGTCGAGGGCATTCCTGGGACGTTCGCGGCGCACGACCCGTTCCAGCATTTCGAGGCAGCCGGCAGTGGTGCCGTGATGGCCGGTGCCGAAGGCAAGGCCGGCCTCGATCTCGATGGCGAGTTCGCCGCTGTGGCGCTTCCGGCGGTCATGCGCGCCATGGACGAAGAAACGTCCAGCGCGCACCGGCTTCAGTCCCTCCAGCGAGCGCGCCACCCAGTCGATGTCGGGCAAAACCTCGCGCTCGATCGGCTTCGACAGGGACAGTCCGGCAAGGCTGTCCCTTAGCCGCGCCTCAACCGCGTCGACATTGCCGTCGGTGTAGAGCGAAACCTCATAGATGTCGCGATCTTCATCGACTTCGAGCACGGCGATCGGCAGGCCTTCATCCTCGAAAGCCGGTTCGAGCGCGGCAAAGATGCGGTCGGCCTCGATCTTCCCAGCGATGAAGTGGAGCCTGGTCTGACCCATCAGCTGGTCTCTTGTTTGAGCATGATCTCTGGACAACACTTTTCTGTCCGAGAAAACCGGAATCCACGTTTCGGGATCATGCCTAGCCTGCCGCCAGCCGCTTCAGCTTGGCGATCGCGGTATCGGCGCTTTCGCCATAGGCTATGGTGCCCGAAAACTCGCCCTTGGCGTTGAGCAGCAGCGCGGAGGCGGTGTGGTCCATCGTGTAATCGCCGTCGCCGGTGTCGACCTTCTTCCAGTAGATGTTGAAGGACTTCGCCATGGCGTGCACCTTGTTGGGATCGCCCGATATGCCGACGATGCGGTCGGAGAAATTGCTGACGTAAGTGTTCATCACCGGCGGCGTGTCGCGCTCTGGATCGACTGTAACGAAGTAGGCGTTGAGGTTCTTGCCGTCGTTGCCCAGCGTCTTCAGCCAGCCGGCCATTTCGAACAAAGTGGTCGGGCAGACTTCCGGGCAATGGGTGAAGCCGAAGAAGACGATGCTGGGTTTTCCCCGAAAGGCGGCTTCGGTGATTGGCGCGCCTTTCTGGTCGACCAGCGTGAATGGCGCGCCATACGGTTCGCCACCATAGTGGCCGCGATAGAAGTCAAAGGTGAGCCAGCCGATGCCCGCCGCCATCAGAACGAGAATGCCGACCAGAATTGAACGCATCATCAGTAATTGTCCGTAGCAGAAATCATCGAGCGCCGGATCGGCGCCTCTCTGCCGGCAGTCTTAGCCGGTCGCAGGGGGCAAGGCAAAGATGCCGCGTTGCCGCAACCGGGCTGGACGCTACCTTGCAAACAGCTGGCCCTTATCCCACCTGAGACCGGCAAACCGAACCTGAGGAGGCTCCCTTGCAAAGACGGACTGGGCAGAGACGGATTGGGCAGAAACTGATCGGCGGCGCGCTGGCCGCATGCATTGCCCTTGGCGCCGGTGCCGCCGCGGGAGAGGAGGTCGGCAAGGTCGGCGTCGATTGGGTCGGCAACGACATCATCGTCGATGCGATCAAGGACCCCAAGATCGACGGCGTGACCTGCCATGTTTCCTATTTCGACCGCAGCGTCATCGACCGGCTGCACAAGGGCAACTGGTTCGAGGATCCGTCTGATTCCTCGATCTCCTGCCGCCAGACCGGACCGATAACCATCGGCGACATCGACATGAGCGAGGGCGGCGAAGAGGTGTTCAAGCAAGGCATCAGCCTGATCTGGAAGAAGCAGGTGGTGAACCGCATCTACGACAAGAAGAACGAGACGCTGATCTATCTCTCGCATTCGCGCCAAGTACAGGACGGCTCGGCGAAAATGTCGGTGACGACCGTGCCGCTGTTCGGCCAGAACGTGGTGTGGACCGGCGGCAAGCCGAAATAGCCGGTCGGAGCCGACGCACGATCCACCCGCCTGCGGGTCCGATCGCGACGCGACAATTGCTTCCGCAATTGCGCGGGGGTAAATCCGCCAGATGGACCGTACCGAAAACCTCGTCCTGAAAGATCCGGAGCCGCGCATCCATCCGACCGCGGAGCTGAAAGCGTGCAAGCTTGGCCGCTATGCCTCGATCGGCGAACGGGTGGTGCTGCGCGAGGTCAATGTCGGCGATTTCTCCTATTTCGAGCGCCACGCCGAGGCGATCTACACGACGATCGGAAAATTCTGCTCGATCGCCGCCAACAGCCGCATCAATGCGCTGGAGCATCCGATCGAGCGGATCACGCAGCACAAGCTCAGCTACCGGCCGAACGAGTATTTCCGCTGGCTGGGCGTCGACGCGGCGTTCCGCGCGCGGCGGCAGGCCAAGGCGGTCGGCATCGGCAACGATGTCTGGATCGGCCATGGCGCCGTTATCATGCCCGGCATCAGCATCGGGAATGGCGCGATCGTCGGCGCCAATTCGGTGGTGACGCGGAATGTACCGGCCTACACAATCGTCGCCGGCGTACCGGCGAAGCCGTTGCGCATGCGCTTTCCCTCCGAGATCGCGGCGCGGATCGAAAGCCTCGCCTGGTGGGACTGGCCGCCGGAGAAACTCGCCAAAGCGGTTCCCGACATGCAGGCCTTGCCGATTGAGGATTTCCTCGATCGCTGGGAGCAAGAGCATTCCTGAGAGCTCGCCGCGCGTGCGCGGTTTCATCGACTGGCTGGCCGAAATCCTGGCGCCAAAATTCTGAACGGCACGTGTCGGGAAGAGTTCCGCCGGTCTGCGGCAACGCAACGAACCCCTTCCGCCATGCGGGGGTGGCGCAGCGGAAGGGGCTTGGAGACAAATCCGCGTGAAGCGGACGGAACAGGTTTTTTGGCCTGCATGGTGACTAATGGCAACAAACCGATAAGGCGGCTTTTCAAGGCGCTGCGCCTTTGGCGTGCATACAATTGCATCAGCGATGCCCTCTGCGACAGGGAACCGGAAGCGGCTGCCGGTTGTTTATTGCTGGAGCGATGAATGGGCGTCGGTCAGTTTATCGCGCTTGAGCCGTCGAGGATGTGAATGATCGAAAAGCTGTTTACCAGAATCGCCAACACCGTTTCGCACTTGGCGGGCCTGCCGCCGACTTTCATCGCCTGTTGCGCCATCGTTATCGTCTGGGCGGTAAGCGGGCCATTCTTCGGCTTTTCCGATACGTGGCAGCTCGTCATCAACACGGGAACGACGATCATCACCTTCCTGATGGTGTTCCTGATTCAGAACACCCAGAACCGCGACGGCGCCGCGGTTCAGGCCAAGCTCGACGAACTGATCCGCGTCAGCGAGGGCCACAATCATTTCATCGGCATCGAGCACCTGACCGAATCCGAGGTCGAGGAGATCAGAGACAAATGCGAGCGGGCGGCAAAACGCCATGACCACGAGCTCGCCGAACTGGCGGGCAAGAAGGCCGTCGCGCAAAAGCGCACCGCGAAAAAACGCGCGCCCGCCTGAGTCTCGGCTTTGGCTGAGTTCGACGATCAGTTTCCCATAAAGGCCGCGAAAGCGTCCTTATGGTCGGGGTGCCAGCGCGAGAGAGCAGGCCGGTTCTCGATGATGTCGCCGATCGCCCAGGCCATGCGCTTTTCATCGGTCGGCCGCATCACCTCATTGTCGGGGCACAGGATGTAGAAGTCCCCACGCGCCAGCGAAGCCAGCATGAAGTCGACCACCTGCTCGCCGGTCCAGGCGCCAGCGGGTTTTTCGACCGCTCCTTCGGTGAGGCCGGTGAAGGTGAAGCCGGGAATGAGAAGATGCGCCGCGACCTTCGCGCCCGGCTCGTTGCGCAATGCGTGCGCCAGGCCTTCGGTGAACGTCTTCAATGCCGATTTGGAGACGTTGTAGGCGAGATTGCCGGGTGGCGTGGTGATGCCTTGCTTGGAGCCGGTGTTGATGATCAGGCCCGGCTCTCCGGAGGCCAGCATGGCCGGCGCAAAGGCCTCGACGCCATGTACGACGCCCCAGAAATTGATGTCGATCAGCCGCTTCCACGCGTCGCCGTTCTCCCACGGTTTTCCCGGATTGTTGCCGACGCCGGCATTGTTCATCAGCAGCGATACGGCGCCGAAAGCGGCATGCGTCTTTTCTGCCAGCCGACCGAGTTCGTCGGCCTTCGAGACGTCTGTGGCGACGGCAAGCACGGCATTCTCGCCGGCGATCGCGGCGACTGCCTGGCGGGCCGCATCGAGGCGCGCGCCGCCAATGTCGGCCAGCACCAGTCTCATGCCCATAGCCGCCAGCCTTTTGGCCGCGGCAAGCCCGATGCCGCTGGCGCCCCCTGTGATGACGGCGACGTTGCCTCGGCTGAGGGCGGGCAAAGCGGATTGGATTTCGGCGTCGGAGGTCATGATCTTTTTCCTAGGGTTCGGGTGGCGCCGAACTTAGCGCGGGACGCGCATCGTGCAAGGCCGTCCCGCGTGTTCGGGTTGACCGCATCAACGGCGGCTGTGCATGCTGCTGCCGAACAGGGAGACTGCCGATTGACCGACTGGGTTGCGATCCTGAAGGAGCAGACCGCCACCGGCGACCAGATGGGCCGCGAGGTGCCGCAGATGCTTGCCAATCCGGACATAAGCGAAGCGCAGGTGAAGACCTTGTTTTCGGCACTCGAAAAACAGGCCGAGTTCGTCGAGAAATTGCGCATGGCGCTGGAAAAATTCGGCCATGATTTTTCGATCATCAAGGCGGCCGAGCGGCTGGAGGAGCGCTATGCCGACCTTGCGGCGTCGGTTGCCGAAAAGCTGAAGGCGATGCGCAAGTAGAGACGTCCTACGCTACTTTTCCAGCACCCGCGAAAAACGCGTGTCCGGCACGAACCAGACGGCGGCCACCAGCACAAAGATCGCAACGCCGATCCATTGGTTGACGAAGGCAAGCGGGACGGCTGCGGCGTAGAGGGCCACCGAGATCTTGCCCTTGCGGTCATTGCCCAGCGCCTTGGCGAAGGCGGTGTCGTTGCCGTGCAAATGGTGCAGCTTGGTGGCGAGAAAGGTGTAGGCGACCGCGCACAGCACCAGGTCGATGCCATAGACGGCGACGGGGACCGGCGCGAAATGGTTCTCGCCCATGAAGGCCGTCGTCGCCGGCATCAGCGACAACCAGAACAGAAGGTTGAGGTTGGCCCACAGCACGCGGCCGTCGACCCTTTGGACGGTGTGGAACATGTTGTGCAGATTGTTCCAGTAGATGCCGACATTGATGAACGACAAGACATAGCTGAAAAAGATCGGCCACAGCGGCAGAAGCGCTGAAAAATCCTCGCCATGCGGCACTTTCAGCTCCAGCACCATGATGGTGATGATGATGGCGACCACCCCATCGGTGAATGCCTCGACTCTACCTTTTCCCATGGATTCTCCCTCTCGATGGAAAGAAAGACGTTAAGCGAGGACTTCGGGCAAGACCATCCTGACAAGGTTGTCAGGATGAAGTTCGGCGCGTGGAACGGCCATCCTTACATGGACGTTGGGGCGCAATTGGGCGGTGGGCGATTGGCCGGAGGTTGCCATGACCAGCTATGCCGAGACCACGACGCGCGACAACGGATTCGATGGCCGGCCCGCGATGGCCGCGGTTGCCGCCATGATCGCCGCGCTGTTCGCCGGCAGCACGGTGCTGACGCCGCTTTACGTCATCTACAAGCAGGCCTTCGGTTTCTCGCAGATCACGCTGACGCTGGTCTACGCCGTCTATGTCGTCGGCAATCTCGGCGCATTGCTGATGTTCGGGCGCTTGTCCGACGGCATTGGCCGCCGTCCTGCGGCGCTGGCGTCGATGGCCATAGCGGTGGTCAGCGCGGTGGTGTTCCTGCTGGCCGAGAACGTCGCATGGCTCGATGTCGCCCGCATATTGAGCGGCCTTGGCATCGGCGTCGGCGCGGGGACCGGCACGGCCTGGCTTGCCGAATTGATCGAAGGTAAGGACAAATCGCGCGCGGCAATCATCGCCACCAGCACCAACTTCGTTGGCCTTGGCCTCGGCGCGCTGGCATCGGGCCTGCTCGCCGAATATGCGCCCTGGCCGTTGAGACTAACGTTTGCGGTCTATCTTGCCTTGCTGGTGGTGGTGACGCTGCTGATCTGGCGTACCCGCGAAACCGTGTCCCGGCCGGGCAGGCTGACCGACGTTTCGTTGCGGCCACGGCTATCGGTGCCGAGCGATATCCGCGCTGCCTTCGTGGCGCCGGCGGTCACCGGTTTCGGCGCCATGGCGCTGGTCGGCTTCTATGCAGCCCTTGCGCCGAGCATCCTGGCGCAGCAACTGCATGTGGCCAACCATGCCGAGGCCGGCGCGCTGTTCTTTGAACTGTCGATCGTTGCGGCCGCGACCATTCTGGCCACGACCCGACTGTCCAGCCGCGCCGGCATGCTGGCCGCGCTGGCGCTGATGATCCCGGCCGTAGGGCTGATGGTTGCTGCTCAGTTTTTCGCGTCGATGTCCCTGATGGTTGCCGCCACCGCTGTGTGCGGCGTGGCGGCGGCGCTCGGCTATCGCGGCGGCCTGCAGGTGGTGAACCAGATCGCACCTGCCGAGCGTCGCGCCGAATTGGTGTCGGCGTTCTTCATCTGCTGCTTCTGCGGCAATGCGCTGCCGGTGATCGGCATTGGGCTGCTGTCGAGTTGGGCCACTCCGACGACGGCAAGCTTGGCCTTCTCCGGCATGATCACGCTGTTCTCTGTCGTAGCGCTGGGGTTCGGCGTCAAATACGCGCGCTGAGCCTCACCCGTTTGGCGTCCCGGGCGCCATGTTTGCCCGTCCGCGCGGGATGCCGAGGCCGGTGTCGGGCGGCTCGCCGGCGGCAGGCCGATCCTCGATCATGTGCATGGTGCGCCAGCGGCCGAAGCGGTAGTAGGCGGCGGCCAGCACCAGCGAGGTGATCGATCCCGCCGGAAAGCTCCACCACAGCGCCTCCTCGCCGATCACGCCGCGCATGAAATAGGCAAAGCCGGTGCGCACGACCAGCACCGAGATCACCAGAATGATCAGCGGCGGCATCACGGCACCGGTGGCGCGCACGGTGGCGAACAGCACGATGGTGACGCCGAACAGGATGAACGACCAGGACGCCACCTTGTTGATGTGGGCTGCAATGTCGATTGCGGTGCTGTCGCGGCTAAGGAACAGGCCGAGCACCGGCCTGTCGAAGAGGAACAGCAGCGCCACCAGGGCGCCGGTGAGCACCAGGTTGAAGCCGACGCCGGACGCCGCGATGCGACCGATGCGGTCCCAGCGCCCGGCGCCGACATTCTGGGCCGCCATCGACGAGACTGCGGCTCCGATCGCCAGTGCAGGCATCTGGATATAGGTCCACAGCTGCGCTGCGATGCCGTAGGCGGCGGCGACCTGCGAGCCGTAGGAGTTGACGATGCCCATGACGGTCAGCGCCGCCGCCGAAATGACGATCATCTGCAGGCCCATCGGCACGCCCTTGAAGACGACGATCCTGAGCAGCGCCGGATCCGGCCGCAGCAGAGCGAGGTTGGCGCCGGCGAGCCGCAGCGGATGCTTTCTGGCATAAAGCACGACGAGGATGGCGATCACGCTCACTGTCTGGCCGATCAGCGTCGAGGTGGCGGAGCCGGCGATGCCGAGCTCGGGGAAGGGGCCGATGCCGCGAATGAGCAGCGGATTGAGGATGATGTCGAGCACGACGGCGAGCGCCATGAAGAAGAATGGCGTGCGCGAATCACCCGCACCGCGCAGCACCGTCATGACGAAGGACAGAAGATTCATCATCGGCACGGCGACGAAGATGATACGCAGATAGGAGCGCGCCAGCGGCAGCGCATCGGGCGGGGTGCCCAGTGTGTTGAGGATGGCGTCGACCCAGATCCAGCCGCAGACGGCGAAGATAGCCGAGACGAGGAAGAAGAAGCTGGCGCTGGTGCCGACGATGCGCCGCGCCTCGGGCAGGTCGCGGGCGCCGACCGATTGCGCCACCAGGATGGTCGCGGCCATGCCGATCCCGAACACGGTGCCGAGAATCAGGAACAGCACCAGATTGGCGTTTGAGGTCGCCGTCAGCGCCGATTCACCGAGGAAGCGGCCGACCCAGACGGCGTTGATCGAACCGTTGAGCGACTGCAGCACATTGGAACCGAGCACCGGAAGCGCGAACAACAGCAGCGTGCGAGGGATTGGGCCGCTGGTGAGATCGCCGGTGCGCCGGCGCGGTGGTATTTTTTCGTCCATGGGCTGTTCGGCGAAGGTTCATCTCAAAGTCCGCCCGGCAATGATCGCCGATTTAACGGACAAGGTCGATGCGGCATCGGAACATCAAGCTTAACGCGGCTGAGGCGATCAGGTTCTCAAAGCTTGCGTAATGGGCTATGGGTCATCGCCGCGAGGGGCCGCAAACCGGGGGGATCATGTCCGACAATCCATTATTTTCCGAGCGCCTGAATAGGCGCGCGTTTCTGGGAGCATCCGCTTTGGGTGCCGCTGCCATGGCACTTTCGGCCTGCACAACCACTGATGTGGCAGTACCGCCGACGCCGGCGCCGGCACCCGCACCCGAGCCCGCTTTCGGCGATGCCGCCACCATGTATTCGGCGCGCGTCGATGAGGGCTTTTCATTGCCGGCAATCCCCGTGGCCAAGCTCGATCCGAAGTTCGTGCGCCAGATCGTGGACGATCCGACCGGCGAAAAACCCGGCACGATCGTCGTCGATACATCCGAGCATTTTCTCTATCTGGTGCGCGACGGCGGCAAGGCAATGCGCTATGGCGTCAGCCTCGGCAAGGCCGGGTTTGGCTGGACCGGCAGCGCCGTGATCCAGGCGCGCAAGAAATGGCCGGTGTGGACGCCGCCGCCGGAAATGATCCAGCGCCGGCCGGAACTGGCGAAATATAAGGACGGCATGCCGCCGGGACCGCAGAGCCCGCTCGGCGCGCGTGCGCTCTATCTGTTCCGCGACGGCAAGGACACGATGTACCGGCTGCACGGCACGCCGGAATGGGATTCCATCGGCAAGAACGCGTCGTCGGGCTGCGTGCGCTTCATGAACCAGGACATCATCGACCTCTACAGCCGGGTCAACGGCGTAGCCCAGGTCTATGTGCGCCCGAACCTGTCGGCCGCGGGCAAGATCATGGCTGTGTCGAGCCGGACCGCCGAGCCGATCGATGCCGGCGTGCCAAGGGATGCGGAGATTTTGAAATAGGTGCCTTCACGGCATCGCTGATCGCCGACAGACGGTTAGAGGCGGACGCGCCGGGCGCGTCCGCCTTTCCGTATACGGCTACTTGTTGGCGAGGCCCGGAAGCGTGACCTGATAGACCAGGAACATGGTGTCGACATCGGCGCCGTCGTCGGCCTTGTAGGGCGCGCCGACCTGAAAACCGTCTTGGGTGAGAAAGTCGTTATCGTTGCCGACGAACAGGAAATAGTCGTCGGGCAGCGCCGGATCGAGCAGGCTGACCACAGACATTGCTTCCCACTTCTCCGAGAGATTGTTCTTGTCGTTCGGCTTGCCGTCATGCAGGCCGAAACGGCCGAGTTCCTTGTTGTCGTTGATGTCGATGAACGGCGTCAGCTTGGCCGGCGTCACCGAGGGGTCGAGCACGCCCTTGGGCGCCAGCGGCTTGTCGGCGGCATCGAAGGCGCCGCCGGCAATGTCGGTGGCGCCAGAGACGTCGACGACGAAAATCTGGCGCAGCAGCGAAGTATCGCCCTTCACCCCCTGGCCGTTTCCGCTGTCGCGCGCCAGCATCAGGAAGGTCTTGTCGGACAGCGCCACGATTTCGCTCTGCGCGGCGACCTTGGTCTTGTCCTTGGCGTCCTTGAACACCGGCAGCGGCACGGCATATTCATGCACCAGCTTGAGATGGGCCGGGTCGGAGGCGTCGTAGACCAGCGCGCGGGTGTTCTGGCGCGTCGCGGGCGAATCGCCGCCATCCTGGCGGGGCGCCGACTGCAGCACAGTGATCAGCGACTTGCCGTCCGGCGTCAGCGCCATGCCTTCGAGGCCTTGATTGTTCTGGCGGCCGGTTTCGGGATCCTTCGGATCGGGTTCGGCTGCACCGGGGCCCGGATTGTCGGAGGCGAAGTTCGGCGCGCCCTTGCGCATCGGCACCAAAGCGGCGGGCGGCTGCGTTGCCGACAACAGATGGCCGTCGGCCGAGAAGCGGTAGATGTTGGGGCCGTATTCGTCAGAGATGAACATGGTGCCGTCGGGCAGCCGCGCGATCGCCTCATTGTCGAGCGCCAGCTTGCCATTGGCCTCGGGCAGGATCGGCAGGTCGCCATTGGCCGCGCGCACGCCGTTGAGCGGATCGAGGCCGGTGGCGTCAGCGCCCTTGTCGTCGGTGAGGAGCAGGGAATCGGCAAGCGTCGCCTTGACGCCTGTCTGTTCCTGGCCGGAGGTGGGCGTGGCGCCTAGTGCGGCCGGCGTGAACTCGATGCGAATAGTGTTGAGGCGCGGCCGGTAGTCGGTGGTGCCGACGACATTGTAGCCGCGGTCGGGCAGCAACCAGAGCGAGCCCTTGTAGCCGTCCGCGCCACGGGTCCAGCTTGCGGCGTCGATCGACATGCCGGAGCCGGAGCCGAAGGTCTCGCCGAACTTGTCCTTCTGATCGGCCGGGATGCGGCCGACGCCGACCAGGCCCTTGTTGACGAAGCCACCAACGGTGGCTGTGCTGTCGGCAAGGGCAGGGGTCAGGGCGGTAAACAGCGCCAGCGCGGCGCCGAGCGACACGGTTCGGTGCGAGATTTTCATGGAGATCCTCTTTGTGACAAGCCTTGAGCGGCGCAAAGGGGCCACCGCATCGCATCGACGATGTCGCCCTCTCGCAAAGCGGTCTAGGACGCGAACATGATACTTGCGTGACAGAGCGGGCCTCTTCCTTCTCCCTTGTGGGAGAAGGGAGAGACGCACTATCAATCGCTGTCGCGCGCGATCAGCTCCAGCGGCCAGACTTCGCGGATGATGCGCGGACCTTCCGGGCCGGCAAAGGCGGGAAGCGAGGCCAGCAGCATTTCGGCCAGCCGCCGGCCCATCGGCTCCAGCGACGGACGGAAGGCGGTCAGCGCCGGTGAAAAGTAGCGGCAGAGCGGCGTGTCGACGATGACGATCACCGCGATGTCGTGGCCGGGCCTGATGCCCATCTCGGCCAGTGCCTTGCAGCCGCCGAGCGCCATTGCGTCATTGTTGAAGATGATGGCTGTGGGCCGGTCCTTGGAGAGCATCACGCGCGGCGTCACCTGGTAGCCTCCGGCCTCGTTGATGAAGCCGTCGGCGATCAGGCCGGGGTCGACTTCGATGCCATGCCGCTCCAGCGCCTTGCGGTAGCCGTCGAGGAACAGGTAGCCGAAGTTGAGATCAAGCGAAGGGCGGATGGCGGCAATGCGGCGGTGGCCGCGCGCGACCAGCCGGTCGACGGCTTCATCACCCGCCCTCTCGAAATCTATATCGAGCGAAGGATAGGTGTCGTCGCCGGATTGACTTCGGCCAAGCGTGGCGAAGGGAAAGCCGGCCTTGCTGAGATAGTCGATCCGATCGTCTTCCCGCCGTGTATTGGCCAACACGACCGCGTCGGCCCGGCGCGTCTCAACCACGCGGCGCAGCCTCTCCTGCTGATATTGGCCGGGCTCGCCCATGACGACCATCAGATCCAGGTCATCCTCGGCCAGTCGGCCCTGCAGACCGATCAGGAACGGGATGAAGAACGGTTCGCCATATTGCTGGTCGCCCGGATGCGGCTGCAGCATGAAGGCGATCGAATGGGTGGTGCCTTGCCGCAGGCTGCGGCCGGACTGGTTGGGCGAATAGTTCAATTGCTTGGCGGCGGCGAGCACGCGCTGGCGGGTGTCGGCATTGACGTCGGCGCGGCCGTTCAACGCCCGCGACACGGTGCCGATCGAAATGTTCAGGTGACGCGCTAGGTCATGGATACTGGACGCCAAGGACAGTTCTCCCCCTGTCTTGGCTAGCACCGGCTGCCGCCCAGGCCAAGGCTTCGGGATGATTTTCGCTGACAGCCGATTGACATTCTACGCCATCGGGTGTGTTCTCGTAAACGTTTACGGAGAAACGTTTACGGTGATGCCGGAAATGCCGTGACATTCGGTCTGGAGGGACCGGACGGGAGGAATGCCGGATGATGAATGCCGTCCTCGTCGGCTGTGGTGCGATGAGCAAGGCCTGGCTCGATGCCGCGAGGCAGATCGACGGGCTGGCCATTGTCGGCCTTGTCGATCTCGACGCCGAACGGGCGAAGGCGAGGGCGCACGAATACGGGCTCGACGGCGCGGTAATCGGCACCAGCCTCGACGCGGTGCTCGACCAGACCAGGCCCGACGCGGTGTTCGATGTCGTGGTTCCAGCCGCCCGGCGTGATGTCGCCTTTGCCGCCTTTGCCCATAATTGCCATCTGCTGACGGAAAAGCCGCTGGCCGATACTCCGGAAAATGCGCGCGCCATCGTCGATGCGGCGCGTAACGCGGGGCGCGTCCATGCGGTCGTGCAGAACCGCCGCTATGTCGCCAATGTCCGGCGCATAAGGCGCTTTCTCGACTCCGGCGCCATCGGCAAGCCAACCAGCATCCATGCCGACTTCTTCGTCGCGCCGCATTTCGGCGGCTTTCGCGAGGAGATGGCGCATGTGCTCTTGCTCGACATGGCGATCCACACATTCGACGCCGCCCGCTACATGGTCGCAGGCGATCCCGCCGGCGTCTATTGCCAGGAATGGGATCCGGCGAATTCCTGGTACCGGCAGGGCTCGTCGGCCAGCGCTATCTTCGATCTCGGCGGCGGCAAGCGCTTCACCTATGCAGGCTCCTGGTGCGCGGCGGGCTTCCGCACCAGTTGGGAGAGCACATGGCGCATCGTCGCCGAGCACGGCAGCCTGCTCTGGGACGGCGAGGACGGACTGAAGGCCGAGGTTGTGTTGTCGGTCCGCGACGGCCTGTTCGACCTGACCCAGCCCATCACAGTACCGCCGCTCGATTCCGCCGACCGCGTCGGCGGTCATCTCGGCATCATCAAGGATTTCATGCACGCCATCGAGACCGGCAGCGAGCCGGAAACCCGTGGCAGCGACAACATCAAAAGCCTGGCCATGGTTTTTGGCGCCATCGAAAGCGCCGAGACCGGACGGCGCGTCGCAATCACACAGGAAGCATCATGATGCCAAACCCGCTTCTCGACATCCGGATCGGCACCATGGTGCGGGCCAATCTCGAAGACCCGGCCGCCTACATCAAAGAGATTCTGCCGCTCGGCTTCGAGAGCATCCAGCCCTTCTTCTGGCAGACGCTGGGCGGCAAGGATTTGGCGCGGCTCGCCGGTGAGATTGGCGAGGCGATCGGCGATGCCGATGTCGCCGTGTCGTCGATCGGCGTGTTCGGCAATCCGCTGGAGGATGGCGAGGTCGATCGCGGCGTGCTCGCGGCCTGGGAAACCGTCATCGACAATGCGCATCTGTTCGGCGCTTCGATCGTCAGCGGCTTCACCGGACGTCTGCGTGGCAAGAAGCTGACAGACAGCCTGCCGCGCTTCCGTGAGGTTTGGGGTCCGCTGGCCAGGCGCGCCGCAGACAAGGGCGTGCGCATTGCCTTCGAAAATTGCGCCATGGATGGCAACTGGGCGGCCGGCGACTGGAACATCGCCCACAATCCGGACGCCTGGGAGCTGATGTTCAACGAATTGCCCGACGAGAACCTCGGCCTGGAATGGGAGCCCTGCCATCAGCTGGTCTATCTCATCGACCCGATACCGCAGATCCGCAAATGGGCGCCGCGCATCTTCCATGTCCACGGCAAGGACGCGACGGTGCGCTGGGATGTCATCGGCGAGCACGGCGTGTTCGGCAAGCTGCCCTTCGTGCAGATGCGCACACCCGGTTTTGGCGACAGCGACTGGACGCGGGTGATCAGCGAATTGCGGCTGGCCGGTTACAAGGGCGCCATCGACATCGAGGGCTGGCACGACCCGGTCTATCGCGGCGACCTCGAAATCACAGGCCAGGTGCGCGGGCTGGAATACCTCAAGCAATGCCGGGGAGGAGCGACCTACCTGCCGAACCCAGCGTGACCGAGGGCCGGTGGGAGGAGCCGGCCTGACAGATTGCCAAGCACTGCCGACAAGCACTGCCGAAAAGCGAACGACGAACCCCTCGGCTCACCGAGGACAAAAGGGAGGAACGTGCATGAGCATCGCAATGAGAACGACACTTCTGCGCTCGACCGTCGTGGCCGCCGCCACGGCGCTGTGCGCTGCCATCTCCACTCTGCCGGCGCAGGCGCTCGACGCCCAGTGGTGCAAGGATGTCCACATCCGCTTTTTCGTCGGCGGCGCCGAGGGCGACGCTTTCGGCACCATCGTCTACAATGGCGCCAAGCAGGCGGCGTCCGATCTCGGGCCGAAGGTCGACTACATCTTCTCGCAGTGGGACGTCGAGAAGATGGTGCAGCAATTGCGTGAGGCCGTCGCCGTGAAGCCAAACGGCATTGCCATGATGGGCCATCCGGGCGACGCCGCGATCATGCCGCTGGCCGAACAGGCGCATAAGGACGGCATCAAGATGATGTACCAGAACGTGCCGGTGCCGAAGGTGGTGGACGCGTTCGGCGGCGGCTATGTCGGCGCCCAGCAGGAGCAGCAGGGCCGCGCGCTCGGCGTCGAAGCGTTCAAGCTCGGCAATCTCAAGTCCGGCGACAAGGCGATCATGATCGGCCCGTTCGAGAACGAGGCCCGCGGCGCGCGCGAGCGCGGCACGGTGGCAGCACTCAAGGAAGCCGGCGTCGAGGTCATCCAGCTGTCGTCGCCGCCGAGCGGCGAATGGGCGTCCGACCCCAATCTGGCGATACCGGTGATCACCGCGGCCCTGCTCAACAATCCCGACGTCAAGGCGGTCGGCTATCCCGGCGGCCAGATGCTGGGCAACGTCGCCACCTACATGCAGGCGGCGGGACGCAAGCCCGGCGACATCTTCAACTTCGGCTTCGATACCAGCCCGCAGATCGTCGAGGCGTTCAAAGGCGGCTGGGTGCAGCTGACGGCTGATCAGCAGCCGTTTCTGCAAGGCTATCTGCCGATCCTCAGCCTTTGCCAGCAGGTGGTGCTGGGCCTGGCGCCGATGAATGTCGACACCGGGGCGGGCTTCGTCACGCCGCAGAATTACGAGATCGTCGCCGAGCTTGCCAAGCAGGCGCTGCGCTGACCTCCCAAACTGCCGGCTGGGCGCAAGCCCGGCCGGCAGGACCGCCGGCACCAGGCCGGGATGATACCACAGGAGCGAGGATCGCCATGGCCGAACGCATCATCGAACTGCGCGACATCAGCAAATCCTATGGCCAGGTCTATGCGCTGGGCGGGGTCAATCTCTCGGTCGACCGCGGCGAGGTGGTTGGCTTGATCGGTGACAATGGCGCCGGCAAATCGACGCTGATCAAGATCCTGTCCGGCGTCGTCAAGCCGACCAGCGGCGAGATCCTGGTGCGCGGCAAGCCGGTGACCGGCTGGAGTGCGGCACGCTCGCGCGACGCCGGCATCGAGACGGTTTTCCAGGACCGGGCGCTGGCCGTGCAGCAGACCATCGTGCGCAACATCTTCATGGGCCGCGAACTCACCGGCTTCATGGGCTTTCTGAAGGTCAATAAAGAGATAGAGGAGGCGAGCCGGCTGATGCGCGAGATCGGCTTTACCTCGAAAGTGTTCACGCCGCATTCGATCGTCGGCCAGCTCTCCGGCGGCGAACGCCAGGGCGTGGCGATCGCGCGCGCCATCTACAAGCAGGCGGAGCTGATCATCCTCGACGAGCCGACGACGGCGCTGTCGCTGACCGAGACCGCCAAGGTCTTCCATTTCGTGCGCCAGGTGCGGGCGAGCGGGCGCTCGATCCTCTTCATCGGCCACAACATCCATCATGTCTTCGACATCGCCGACCGCTTCGTGGTGATTGACCGCGGCAAGGTGGCGCTGACCGCCGATCGCACCGAGGTCAAGTCGGCCGAAGAGCTGATCAACTTCATGGAAGACGTTGCGCATCCCGGCGGATTGCCGGGGCTGCACGAGGCCGGCGACGCGGAGAGGGCAGCACGATGAGCAAGACCATGGAACCCGATCTGCAGAGCCCTCTCGGCGGCAAGGCAGCCCGACCCGAGTGGAAGCACCCGTCCGACCATTGGCTGCGCGGTTTCGTCATCGACAACCGCGCAGCGCTCGGCACGCTCGCCGTGTTCATCATCATGATGGCGGCGTTCCTGATCGCCAACCCAACCGTGTTCACCACCTGGTATCTCTACAGATCCGTGCTGACCA
This sequence comes from Mesorhizobium sp. M0478, assembly GCF_040321305.1. Lineage (NCBI taxonomy): Bacteria > Pseudomonadati > Pseudomonadota > Alphaproteobacteria > Hyphomicrobiales > Phyllobacteriaceae > Mesorhizobium > Mesorhizobium sp. M0478. The sequence goes on along the minus strand of NZ_JAMYRH010000004.1, from coordinate 69,091 downwards.
CGCTGCCCGTTGCGCTGTTCGTGGTGGTGCCGCTGGTCTTCGTCGTCACCTGCGGCGAGATCGACCTGTCGTTTCCCGCAACCATGGGCTTTGCCTCCTGGGTGTTCGCGCTGGTGGTGCAGGCCGGCTACGATCCGTTTCTCGGCATCGCAGCGGCGATTCTCACCGGCACGCTGCTCGGCTTTCTCGTCGGATCCCTGGTCGTTTATGGCGGGCTGTCGTCGCTGATCGCCACGCTCGGCATGAATTTCCTGCTGCGGGGACTGATCCAGATCATCAACGAGGGCAGATCGACCGCATTGACCGGTCTCAGCGACAGCTGGGCGTACACCATCTTCTCCGGTCAGGTGTGGGGTTTTCCGGTACAGGTCTTATGGGCACTCGCCTTCGTCATTTTTTCGGCAATGCTCTACAACCGGCACCGCTTCGGCGCGCAGGTGAGGGTCGTCGGCGACAACCCCGACAGCGCCCAGCAAATGGGCATCGACGTCAAGCGTGTGCGGGTGAAAGTGTTCATCTTCACCGGCATCGGGGCCGCGATCGCCGGCACGTTTTCGGTGATGATCAACTTCACCTGGTGGCCGACCGCGGGCGACGGCTATCTCTTGCCGGTGCTGGCTTCGGTGTTCGTCGGCGGCACGCCGACCTGGGGCGGCATCGGTACGGTTGCCGGTGGAGCGATCGGCGCGGTCACCGTGTCGTTCATCCAGACCGGCGTCGTGGCGGCGGGCCTGAGCGGCTTCTACGTCCAGTTCTTCAACGGGCTGATCATCATCCTGTCGCTGCTGGGGCACAAGTGGAACCAGGCGCGGTACAGGTGAGGGGCGGGCTAAATTGACGGGGACGCTCATGTTGCGGACCGCATGCCCCGACGACTGGGCAGACGCCCGTCGCTTCGTCATTCTAAGGCGGAGCAGGAGCGAAGCTCCGTCGCGTAGACCCTGGAATCCATTCCGCGACCTTGGCGTGCAGCTGCGCAGGATTCCGCACCGTGGCAACGCGTTGAAGACGCGGGATGGATCCTCGGGTCTACGCTGCGTCGCTACGCTCCTTGCTCCGCCCGTGGATGACGAGGCGGGGAGGGCTCCGCCAGACTACAACAATGTGGTCGCTTGTAGGACAACAGGACAAGCGGGCGCTCACACCGCCGCCACAAACCCGTCCAGCACGCGTTTCTGGCCGGCCTTGTCGAAGTCGATGGTCAGCTTGTTGCCTTCGATGTTGGAGATGTTGCCGTTGCCGAATTTCTGGTGGAAGACGCGGTCGCCGACGCTGAAGGGCGACGGCGTGTCGGCGACGGATTTGGCGACCAGTTCGCCGTCAATGGTGCGGCCTTTGACGCTGGTTCGGCCGGCGCCGTAGCCGGAGTCGGTCTCGCCATAGCCGATGCGCTCGACCTGGTGGCCGGAGCGCGAGCCCCAGTTGCGGTCGGTCGCCTCGGTGCGGTTGGCCTGCGCGCGCTGCCAGCCGGGCGTCGCATAGGTGTTGGAGAAGGCGCCGGATTTTTCCGCGCCGACATTGTCGAAGCGCGAGGCGCCGTAGGGGTTCTGCCGCCCTGCGCCCTGGCCGCCACGGCCCGACGCGAACGAACCGCCGCCATAGGAATTGCCGTAGCCGCCATAGGAGTTGCCGCTTTCGGCGACCTCGACATGGGCTTCCGGCAGTTCGTCCAGAAAGCGCGACGGGATGGTCGACTGCCACAGGCCGTGGATGCGGCGGTTGGAGACGAACCACAGATGCAGGTTCTTCTTGGCCCGGGTCAGGCCGACATAGGCGAGACGGCGCTCTTCCTCCAGGCCGGAGCGGCCGCCTTCGTCCAGCGCGCGTTGGTGCGGGAACAGGCCTTCCTCCCAGCCGGGGAGGAACACGGTCTCGAATTCGAGGCCCTTGGCCGAATGCAGCGTCATGATGTTGACGGCGTCAAGCTCGGCGTTCTGCTCGGCGTCCATGACCAGGGCGACATGTTCGAGGAAGGAGCGCAGCGATTCATACTCCTCCATGGAGCGGATAAGCTCTTTCAGGTTTTCCAGCCGGCCCGGCGCCTCGACCGAGCGGTCGTTCTTCCACATGTCGGTGTAGCCGCTCTCCTCCAGAATGGTCTCGGCGAGTTCGGTGTGCGGCGTGGTTTCCAGCGCCTTCTGCCAGCGCTCGAAATTGGCCGCCACTTCGCGCAAGGCCGCGCGGGGCTTGGGCTTCAGCTCGTCGCTTTCTGCGAGCTTGGCGGCTGCCTCCAGCATCGGGATGCGCAAGCTCCGCGCCGTGTCGTGGATCTGGCGGATGGTGGCTTCACCCAGGCCGCGCTTGGGGACATTGACGATGCGCTCGAAGGCGAGGTCGTCGGCGCCCTGCGCGACGACGCGGAAGAAGGCCAGTGCATCGCGGATTTCCATGCGCTCATAGAAGCGCGGGCCGCCGATGACGCGGTAGTTGAGGCCGAGCGTGACGAAGCGATCCTCGAATTCGCGCATCTGGAAGGAGGCGCGGACCAGGATGGCCATATCATTGAGCTTGTGCTTGGCACGCTGGTAGGTCTCGATGGTCTCGCCGACGGCGCGCGCCTCCTCCTCGGAATCCCAGGCGGCGTGGACATGCACCTTCTCGTCGTCCTCGGCGACCTTCTCGGTGAACAGCGTCTTGCCGAAGCGGCCCTCATTGTGGGCGATGAGGTGCGAGGCAGTGCCGAGGATGTGCGCGGTCGAGCGATAATTGCGCTCCAGACGGATGATGGTGGCGCCGGGAAAATCCTTGTCGAAGCGCAGGATGTTGTCGACCTCGGCGCCACGCCAGCCATAGATCGATTGGTCGTCGTCGCCGACGCAGCAAATATTCACGCTCACGGGCTGTTCCGCGCCTGCCGGCGCGGGCCCTCCGCGGGGGCCTCGCAACGGCTCGGACGCCCGGTCGGGCTTGCGGCCTTCGGCCGGAACATTCCAGCGGTAGGAGGTGTTTGGTCTAACGTAGTTACCTTCTTCCGAAGGATCGTCTTTTGACGCCGCAGGTTTGTAGTTGCCCGCCTCAGTTCGATCAGGAGTCCTGGACGGGCTAGGACTTGGAACGCGGCCACCTGGAACGCCACTTCTTGGCGGTTGTGGCTCACTTGGCGGTTGTGGCGCACTTGGCCTTTGCGCCAGCAGCCGCAGCCACATGTATTGCGCGGTGTTGGTGTCCTGGTACTCGTCGACGAGGATGTATTTGAAGCGCTTGTGGTAGTCCTTCAGCACGTCCGGATTGGCGCGGAAGATGCGGATCGGGTGGCAGAGCAGATCGCCGAAGTCGCAGGCGTTCAGCGTCTTCAGCCGCTCCTGATAGGCCTTGTATAGTTCCCGGCCCTTGCCGTTGGCGAAGCTGCGGGCATCGCCCTCGGCAATGTCGGCCGGGCCTTGGCCCTTGTTCTTCCAGCCGTCGATCATCTGCGCGAACTGCTTGGCCGGCCAGCGCTTGTCGTCGAGGCCTTCGGCCTGGATCAGCTGCTTGATCAGCCGTACGACGTCGTCGGTGTCGAGGATGGTGAAATCGGATTTGAGCCCGGCCAGCTCGGCGTGGCGGCGCAAGAGCTTGACGCCGATGGAGTGGAAGGTGCCGAGCCACGGCATGCCCTCGACGGCTTCGCCGACGAGATGGCCGATGCGCTGCTTCATCTCGCGCGCGGCCTTGTTGGTGAAGGTCACCGCCAGGATCTGCGAGGGGAAAGCCCTGCCGGTGGCCAGGATATGGGCGATGCGGGTGGTCAGCACGCGGGTCTTGCCGGTGCCGGCGCCGGCCAGCACCAGGACCGGGCCTTCGGTGGTTTCCACCGCCAGCCGCTGCTCGGGGTTGAGGCCGTTGAGATAATCGGGTGCGCTGTTGGGTCCGCTGCGGGCCGCCATGGCGCGCGCGGCTATGCCCGACGGGGCCGCGGGCCGCGCATTGGGTTCGTCGAAAAAGGGCATTTCTTCCGCAAAGCCGGACATCTCCCCCGAATGTAGTGATTCGGGAGCGAAAGACCAGAAGTGTCTACGTTTTGTTCTGCTAAAGTGCCCGATACTGCGGCTCAGGCCTTTCGGTAACCGAGCGCGACGAACAATCGATGTCCGAACGAGCGCGCTTCCTCTGTCATCACCATGCCAAAGGCCGTCAGCATCTGGTCGTAATAGCGGCTGCCCGCGGGTGACGCCAGGAATGTCGAGTACAGTCTGAGATCGCCGAGCGGGAGATCCCGGTACGTATAAGCGCTACCCTGCATGGCATTCTGTTCGATGTTCTGGCGAATTTTCACGGATTGCTGACGCACCAGCGCCATGATCTGTTCGTCCGACAGAGGCTTTCCGGCTGCGCCCAGCATCCCCGTAACCATCGCGTAGCTCATGTTCAGCGCTATCGCCTCGCCGGTGTCGACAGCGCTGATATCGTCGATGATCTTGCGGTACAATTCGAGCCGGGCTGGATCCTTGGTCGGAAGCTCGGCGAGGATTTGCTTGCCCTCTGTCTTCTTGCTTTGCCTGCCTTCCGGGCCAGACGACTGAATTTCCAAAGCGGTGACGTGCTTGCCCAACGGGGAAGCGTAAAACGCTGCGAGGTCGGACAGATCGGTGGCCGACAGCCTGTCCGCCATCCGCGATTCGATGGCAGTCTCCATTTTGACTGCGTCGAAGGCGCCTTCCAGCGCGACCGACAAGGCGTCCTGGAAATTTGCCGGTAACGGTTCGGGTATGGATTTCGTGGCTGCGGCGATGCCGGGACCGATGCCCATCAGCATCTCGTGAAAGCCGTTTGCCTTGTTGATCTCGCTCAGCGTCTGTGCCGGCGCGGCCACTGTGCCGGCCGTGAGCGCGACGAAGCTACAGAGGACAAGGACTACTCGCGTCAGAGGCGAGGCGAATGACATCACTCTGGTTGCTCCTGATGGTTGGTCGAAAGCAGACTGCTGGAAAACCCGGATGCCGGCAAGGCGGGATTGCCACCTGGGCGTGTGGCCTCGAAAAAAACGCCCTGTGCGCGGAGCCTGCGGCATGGCCGTTTGGTTTCGCCATGGATCGCTCCCCGGCGGCTTGACAGGCACGGCGGGCGGGAGAAGGTTGTACCGCCGGGGGCAGGATTGGCATACCTTTGCCCATGGCCGCGCCGCGGAATGCGCATCAGTCGAAGGAGTATCGTCTTGGCTGTCGTCATCACCTCCCTCATCCTGTTCCTCATCGGCCTCGCGCTTGGCGGCGGCGGCGTCTGGCTCGCGATGCTGGGCGGCAGCTGGTACTATGTCGTCACCGGTCTCGCCTTCCTCATCGCCGCATGGCTGCTCTTCCGGCGCAAATCGACGGCGCTCTGGCTCTACGCGGCGATCGTGCTCGGCACGCTGGCCTGGGCGGTGTGGGAAATCGGCTTCGACTGGTGGGAACTCGGACCGCGCGGCGGCATCATCGTGCTTCTGGCGCTGTGGCTGCTGACGCCTTGGGCAAGGCGGGGCCTGATCGGCCCCGACGCGCGCGCGCCGCTCATTCTGGCCGTGCTCGCATCGCTCGCCGTCGCCGGTTATTCGATGACGGCCGATCCCAAGGACATCGCCGGCGACCTCAGCGCCGACAAGGTGACGCCGACTGCCGATCTCGGCGGCAATGTGCCTCCGGGCGAATGGCATTTCTACGGCCGTACGCAATTTGGCCAGCGCTATTCGCCGCTCGACCAGATCACGCCCGACAATGTCGCCAAATTGCAGCCGGCCTGGATCTACCAGACCGGCGACGTGAAAGGGCCGGACGATGTCGGCGAAACCACCTACCAGGTGACGCCGCTGAAGGTGGGCGATGCGCTCTATATCTGCACGCCGCACAATTTCGCCATCGCCATCGATGCCGCCACCGGCAAGGAGAAATGGCGTTTCGATCCCAAGATCAAGCTCGACAAGGACCGCCAGCACCAGACCTGCCGCGGCGTGTCCTATTATGCCGATGCAAAGATCGCCGCCGGCCAGCCTTGCGCGACGCGCGTCTATCTGCCGACCTCGGATGCGCGGCTGATCGCGCTCGACGCCGCCAACGGCCAGGTCTGCCCGTCCTTCGCCGAAGCCGGCACGCTCAATTTGTTGACCAACATGCCGTATCCGAAGTCGGGCTATTATTACTCGACCTCGGCGCCGCTGATTGCGGGCGGCAAGATCATCATCGGCGGCGCGGTCAACGACAATTATTCGACGCAAGAGCCGTCCGGCGTCATCCGGGCCTTCGACGTCGACACCGGCGCCCTGGTGTGGAACTGGGATTCCGGCAATCCGGACCAGACAACGCCGCTGGCGGCAGGCCAGACCTACACCCACAACTCGCCCAACATGTGGTCGACGGCAAGCGCCGACGAGAAGCTCGGCCTGCTCTATGTGCCGCTCGGCAACCAGACGCCGGACCAGCTCGGGATGGGCCGCAGCGCCAATGTCGAGAAGTTTTCCTCCTCGATCACCGCGCTCGATCTGGCCACCGGACAAGTGCGCTGGGTGCGGCAGACCGTGCATCACGACCTCTGGGACATGGATGTGCCGGCACAGCCGACCCTGGTCGACATCACCACCGCTGCCGGCGTCGTTCCGGGCCTGGTTGGACCGACCAAGCAGGGCGACCTCTACGTGCTCGACCGGCGCAGCGGCGAGCCGATCATCCCGATCAAGGAAGTGCCGGCGCCGGGCGGCGCTGTCGAGGGCGATCACACGTCGCCGACGCAGCCGGTCTCGGATCTCTCCTTCAATCCGAGGCCGCTGACCGGCGCCGACATGTGGGGCATCACCATGTTCGACCAGCTGGCCTGCCGGATCGAATTCCAGGGCCTGCGCTACGAGGGCCGCTACACCCCGCCATCGGTGCAGGGGTCGCTGGTCTATCCCGGTAATTTCGGCACATTCAACTGGGGCGGCGTCGCCGTCGATCCGGTGCGGCAGGTGATGTTCGGCATGCCGACCTATCTGGCGTTCAAATCGCAGCTCATTCCGCGCGACCAGGTGCCGCCGCCGGATGAGGGGCGCGGCAGCGAGCAGGGGCTGAACCGCAATGAGGGCGCACCCTATGCGGTGGTGATGGGGCCGTTCCTGTCGCCGCTCGGCGTGCCCTGCCAGGCGCCGCCATGGGGCTATGTGGCGGGAGCGGACCTCAGAACCGGCAAGATCGCCTACAAGCACCGCAACGGCACCGTCTACGACATGACGCCGTTGCCCTTGCCGCTGAAGGTCGGTGTTCCCGGCATTGGCGGGCCGATGATCACCGCCGGCGGCGTCGTCTTCCTGGGCGCGGCGGTCGACGACTATCTGCGCGCCTATGACCTGACATCGGGCAAGCAGCTTTGGCAGGCCAGGCTGCCGGCCGGTGGGCAGTCGACGCCGATGACCTACACCGTCGCCGACGGCCGCCAGTTCGTGGTCATCGTCGCCGGCGGCCATGGCTCGGTCGGCACCAAGCCCGGCGACTATGTGATGGCCTATACGCTGCCGAAGTAGCAGCGATGTGACTTAGGTAAGTGATCGGCCCGGCAGATATTCTGGCAATGTCGCGCCGCCCCTCATCTGCCTGCCGGCATCTTCTCCCCGTATAGTGACGGGGAGAAGGGGCAGCTTCAGCGTTGGCGCCCTTTCCTGCAACGCTGGCGATTGGCGAAATCATCGATGACGGCATCCTTCTCCCCGTCACTATACGGGGAGAAGTGCCCGGCAGGGCGATGAGGGGCAGCAGCAGCCTTGGTCAGCTTGCGTAAGAGATGGCCTTTGAGGCTGGGCACGGAGCCCAGTACTTCATTGGTTAGCTGCGGCCCTGTTTCGGCCTGCTGGATCAGCGTGGTGCCGGCCGACGCCGGTCGACGCGGACCTTCACCATCCGAGCGGCGGCTGCGGCAGCAGCGGAGCGCATTGCCAGCAAGGCAGCAACAGCAAGCACGAGCGCGCTTGCAAGGATCGGAGTAGACAAGGTCATGGCGTTGTTCCTTCTCGTCGGGCTCGCCGCTACGAGCGAGACCATCATCAGCTTCCTTCCATATTGTGGCGGCACCATCGACATTCTCTGAAATGACCAAAATGTGATGGGCGCGTTCGGCGGGGCGGCCGCATCGTTCGATGGCGCAAGCGTCACCCATCCGAGACTGGACCGTGCGAGCTTGCACCCTATCTTGATCCGCGAGTCATCCCGGAGTGACCGCGAGGTCATCCCGGAGTGACCATGAGGTCATCCCGGAGTGACCGTGAGATCATCTCCTAACGAGGAGCACGCCATGACGAAACCCACCGCCGAAGCCGTCAAACCTGCCAAACCTGCCATCACCCAGGCGATGATCGATGCCTATGACGAATACACGCATCTGACGCTCGACCGCCGCCGCTTCATGGAACAGCTGACCAGGCTTGCCGGATCGGGCGCGGCGGCGGCCGCGATCGCGCCGCTGCTTGCGGCGAATTCGGCGCAGGCGGCAATCGTCGCCGACAACGATCCGCGCGTGAAGGCTGAAGATATCACCTATTCCGGCAGCAGCGGTGAGATGAAGGGCTATCTGGTCAGGCCGGCGGACCAGTCCGGCAAGCTCGGCACCGTCATCGTGGTGCATGAGAACAGGGGGCTCAACCCGCATATCAAGGATGTTGCGCGGCGCGTTGCGCTGGAAGGGTTCGTGGCGCTGGCGCCGGATTTCCTGTCGCCGCTCGGCGGCACGCCCGCTGACGAAGACAAGGCGCGCGACATGTTCACCAAGCTCGACGCCAGCCAGGTCACCGCCGATGGCCTGGCGACCATCGCCTATCTCAAGGGCGAGAAGGACGGCAACGGCAAGGTCGGTGCTGTCGGCTTCTGCTGGGGCGGCGGCACGGTCAACAATCTGGCGGTCAACGCGCCCGATCTCGCCGTCGGCGTCGCCTATTACGGCATGCAGCCGAAGGCCGAGGATGTGGCGAAGATCAAGGCGGCGCTGTTGCTGCACTATGCCGGGCTCGACGAGCGCATCGACGCCGGCATCGATGCCTACAAGAAAGCGCTCGACGCCGCCCATGTCGAATACACGCTCTATGTCTATGACGGCGTCAACCATGCCTTCAACAACGACACCTCGGCCGCGCGCTACGACAAGAAGGCAGCCGATCTCGCCTGGGGACGGACGATCGCTTTCCTCAAGGAGAAGCTGGCGTAGGCTTCAGGCCGCCGACGACGCCCATACGCTTTCATAGGCCGGCGACAGCGTAAAACCGGCCGGCAGCACCGAGACCGGGGGCGGGCGCCGCACGCCCTCCTGCAGATAGCGCAACGCCGACACCAGTCCGTTCATCGTGTAGGGCTTGGCGATGACGCCGATCGCGCCGGCGAAATGGTCGGGGATGCGTTTTGGATTGGCGGTCATGAACACCACCATGGAACGGTTACCCTCGCGGATATGCTCGGCAACCTCGACCCCGGTTGGTCCGTCGGCGAGGTGGATATCGACAAAGGCAATATCGGCATCGGCGGTATCAATCATACCTCTTGCTTCGGCCAACGATGTCGCCCAACCCACAACGCTGTGGCCGGCTTCCTCGACGAGGCTTTCCAGTTCCATCGCCAGCAACGCCTCATCCTCGACGATCAGGACCTTGAGCGGTTCGTTCATGACAGCTTCCCTTTCTGCTGCGGTTCGTTCGGCATCGAGATGACGACCTTTGTGCCCGGGCCGGCGTCGCGCCATTCGATGTCGGCATGCAACTGACGGGCAAGCGACTTGATCAGCCGCATGCCGAAAGAAGCATCGCCACTGGCCTCGGCCATGCCGACGCCGTCATCGGAAACCTCGATGTTGAAGTGGCCGTCGGGCTGGCTCATCTTGATGCCGATGCGCCCCGCGGTGGTGCCGTCCGGCTTTTCCTTGAAGGCATGCTTCAGCGCGTTGGTGACAAGCTCATTGACCATCAAGGCAACAGGCGTGGCTTTTTCGGCCGGAATGACGATGGGTTCGAGGTCCAGCGTCGGCTTGATCTCGGCGCGTCCGGATGCGGTCAGCAGGTCGGTGACCAGATCCCTGGCGAAATCCGAGACATCGAAGCGGCTGACATCCTTTGACTGGTAGAGACGGCGATGCACCGTGCTCAGCGCCTCGATGCGCTCCAGCATGGTGGCCAGCGATCGCTTTGTCGCTTCATCCTTGATTGCCCGGCTTTGCATGATGATCAGCGAGGAGATCATCTGCAGGTTGTTTTTCACCCGATGGTCGACCTCGTGCAGCAGCGTGGTCTGCGCCTCAAGGGCGGCCTCAAGCTCGCGCGTGCGTTCCTTGACAGCCTTTTCAAAGCGGTTCTTGTCGGCGGTGATGCGATCCTCCGAGCGCTTGCGATCGGAGACATCGAGCTGTGAGGCAAAGAAGAACAGGAGTTCGCCTTTGTCGTTGGAAACCGGGCTGATGTAGAGCGCATTCCAGAATGTCGAGCCGTCCTTGCGGTAGTTCAACAGATCGATGGCGATATCGGTTCCCGCTGCTATCGCGTCGCGCACGCTAGCCACAGCTGCCTTGTCTGTCTCTGGCCCCTGCAGGAAGCGGCAGTTCTTGCCCATGACCTCGTCGCGCTCGTAGCCGGTCAGGCGCAGGAACGCGTCATTGGCAAAGACGATCGGATTGTCCGCCTGACGGGGATCGGTGATGACCATCGACATGCGGGTGGCGCGGATGGCGGCCGCGAACGGATCGCCCTTGCCGTGCTCGGCATGCAGATTGTCCGTCATGTGCCATGCGTCGGCCGGTTCCCTGGTCCTTTTCCAGTCCATGCTTTCACTCCAAGCCGTTTTTCAGGGGTCACAACGGCTTAGACGTGGAATTGGTTCAATCTTGATCTTCTTGTCGCAGGCAGCCGTTTGCGAAACCGAATCGCCGGTTGCGCAAACTGTCGAAATGAACGGTTTTTGAAGGTTGTCGGATGCAGCCGATTCGCTGAAAGCGGGGCTGGCGCAGACCTTTGGAAATGATCAGGTCGCAATGGTCCGTGGCGGCGCTCGCCGGTGGCGGCTTTCTCAGAACAGCGGAAACATCAGGCGTGGCCACGCTTCATGCGCGCCTGCTTCAGGATGGCGCGCCAGCGGATCATGTCGAAGGGGATAGGCTCGTTGTTGTTGGCGATGTGGAAGATCTCGTTGTTGACGTTCTTCAACGAGCGCCAGAAATCATAGTCGGTGATGCGCGGATCGGCAGCCAGCCTGTCCACCTCGACCTTGATGTCGGTTTTCATGCACGTTCCTCGAACCGCCTGTTGCCCGCCGCCCGCGTCACAACTCGCATGGCACCGTTCTCAAACGGTCAGCTGAGTCGTTCAATGGCCCAAATGGCTTGTTCACGTTAAAACCTTGGTAAGGTTAACGCGGGCGCGGCAGCGCTTCAAGCGGTCCTGCGGCGAATACCGATCGAACGGCCGGCGCGCTCGGGCATCGGCAGTGCAGAATGGGCGGCGCGCATGGCTTCCACCTTGGCCTGCACATCGGCGGGGAAGGGCGCGACTTTCGGCCCGGACATGTCGACATGCAGCGACAGGGTTTCGGAGGTGGCGGCAAGCCAGCCATCGACATGGCGGATTTCCTGGTAGGCCCTCAGCCGCTTGTCGTCGTGATCGATCAGCTGGAAGGATACGACGACCTTGTGTTCGAGGTGCAGTTCCTGGACATAGCAAACATGGACTTCGGCCGTGTAGATGGTCAGGCGCCGCTCTTCGACATAGTCCAGCCCCATGCCCATCGCCTCGAACGCCTCATCCGAGCAGCGGTCGAACAACACGTTGTAATAGGCCATGTTGAGATGGCCGTTGTAGTCGATCCAGTCCTTCTCGATGTCCATCGGTTTGGAAACTAAGGGGGCGGGAACAGGCATGGAAAGTTCCTTGTTCTGGTGCTGGACAGAGCGCGGCAGTCGAGACTACGCATCCATAATCGCATAACAAGCGTGGACGCTGGTCCATTCGCGGAGGAATTCATGGCTCTGAGCGACCTCAATCCGGTCGAACGCAACGAGGAAGGCATCGCCGCCGTGCTCGGCATTCTCAAGCAGCAGCTCGGCGAACGCTTCCAGACAGGCGCGGCGATCCGCTCGCAGCATGCGCATACCACCACCTATATTCCGACGCAGGCGCCTGACGGTGTCGCGTTCTCGGAGACGACAGAAGAGGTGCAGGAGATCGTACGTGCCTGCGCCGCGCACCGCGTGCCGGTCATCGCCTTCGGCGTCGGTTCCTCGCTGGAGGGCCACACCAACGCGCCGGGTGGCGGCATCTCGGTCGACACCTCGCGCATGAACCGCATCCTGTCGGTCAACCCCGAGGATCTCGACTGCACGGTCGAGCCTGGCGTAACGCGCGAGGATTTGAATCGGCACCTGCGCGATACCGGCCTGTTCTTCCCCATCGATCCCGGCGCCAATGCTTCGCTCGGCGGCATGGCGGCAACGCGGGCCTCCGGCACCAATGCGGTGCGCTACGGCACGATGCGTGAAAACGTGCTGTCGCTGACGGCCGTCATGGCCGATGGCGAGACGGTGACGACCGGCAAGCGGGCGAAAAAGAGTTCGGCCGGCTACGATCTGACGCGGCTTCTGGTCGGCTCGGAAGGCACGCTCGGCATCATCACCTCGCTGACCTTGAAGCTGCAAGGCATTCCGCAGGCGATCTCCGGCGGCGTCTGCCCGTTTCCAAACCTCGAGGCGGCCTGCAACGCGGTCATCGCGACCATCCAGATGGGCATTCCGGTGGCGCGGATCGAACTGGTCAATGGACTGCAGATGCGGGCGATGAAGAATTACTCGAAGCTCGATTATCCCGAGAGCCCGTGCCTGTTCGTCGAGTTCCACGGCAGCGATGCCGGCGTCGCCGAACAGGCCGAGACCTTCGGTGCCATTGCTGAAGACAATGGCGGCGGGCCATTCCTTTGGACCAGCGTCGCCGAGGAGCGCACGAAACTCTGGAAAGCCAGGCACGATGCTTATTGGGCGTCGCTGACGCTACGGCCGGGCGCCAAGGGCCTTTCGACCGATGTCTGCGTGCCGATCTCGCGGCTGGCCGAATGCGTTGCCGAAACCGAGGCCGACATTGCCGAGATGGGCCTGGTTGCGCCGATCGTCGGCCATGCCGGCGACGGCAATTTCCATGTGCTGGTGCTGATGGACGTCAACGACCCCAAAGAGATCGCGCTGGCGGAGAAATTCGTCTCGCGGCTGAACATGCGGGCGATCGCCATGGACGGCACCTGCACCGGCGAACACGGCATCGGCCAGGGCAAGATCGGCTTCCTGCGCCATGAGCTCGGCCATGGTGTCGACATCATGCGCTCCATAAAAAAAGCGCTCGACCCGCAAGACATCATGAACCCGGGCAAGATATTACCTGCATAGCCGAAATGTGAGGAGCGGCAATGGATACCCTGATTATAAGGGCATCGCTTGGCAAGACACTGTTACTGCTGTCGGCCAGCCTCTTCTTTGTCCTGGCCTGCGCTTTCCTGATTTATGTCTCCGAGGACGGCGACACCGCCGGCCTTTGGTGGTGCGTGGCCTTTTTCGGGCTGGTCGCGTTGGTGTTTGCCTGGCAGCTTGTGCGGCCGCAGATTCTGGTGCTGAACGGACAAGGTTTCAGTCTCGGCGGAGGCCTTGTTCGATCGCCCAACCTGGTCCCCTGGAAGAATATCGAAAGCTTCTTCGTCGTCCATCGCCGGCGCAGGATAGGCGATATGATCGGGTACAATTTCGCACCGGGGGTCAAGAAAAGCTCCGTCATGGGCAGCGTGACCAAAAGCCTCGGCGCCGAAGCCGCATTACCGCAGGGCTGGACATTGTCGCCCGAGGAGATGGTGGTGCTGCTGAACGAATATCGCCGACGGGCCATGGCAGGATAGTCTCTTGCGCACAGGCCGGACCGCGGTCAAAGGCGTCCAAAAATCTCTGCTCTTCCAGATACATCAGAGATCAAGCAACTCTGGATGAATTGCCTCTTTATCGACACGCTGATGCGGGTAGAGTGCGGCTGACTTTCAATCAACCCGTTCGGAGCTGATGCTCGCACGCCTGTTCGTGATCTTCGGTGGCTTGTTTGTGCTGGTGCTGGTTGCGGCGCTGGTGGTGCCGTATTTTGTCGATTGGACCGGGTACCGCGCCCAATTCGAGCGCGAGGCGAGCGCCATTCTCGGCCGCAAGGTGACGGTGCAAGGCGACGCCACGGCGCGGCTGTTGCCGTTCCCCTCGGTGACCTTCTCAAACGTCACGGTCGCCGGCGGCCCCGGCGGCCAGCCGGCAATGACCGTCGAGACCTTTTCGATGGACGCGGAACTGGCGCCGTTCCTGCGCGGCGAAGTGCTGATTTTCGACATGCGGCTGGTGCATCCGAAGGCGACGATCGACATCGCCGATAACGGCACGGTCGACTGGGCGATACGGCCGTCCTCGCCCTTCGATCTCAACCAGATCTCGATCGAGAAGCTCACGGTGACGGAGGGAGAAATTGCGCTCCGCCATGCCGCAGGCGGGCGCAGCCATCTGATTTCCGAGATCAATTCGACCATCTCTGCCAAGTCGCTGGCCGGGCCGTGGCGCATGGACGGAACGTTGCTGCTCGACGGACTGCGTTCGACGGTTGCGGCTTCGACCGGCAAGGCCGAAGGCAGCGGCCAGATGCGGCTGAGGCTCAAGGTCGATCCCGATGCCTATCCACTGGTCATCGAAACCGACGGCAATGCAGGCATCGTCAATGGGGCTGCCGTCTATTCCGGCCAGTTCAAGATTTCCGGCAACGACAAGAATTCGGCTACGCTGCGCGGCAGCGATGGTGAGGTTGTCGAGATCAATACGGGCAAGGTCAGCGCCGGCAAGCCCGATCCGGGCTTCCGGCTGAACGGCAAGTTCTCGCTTGATCACCAGAAGCTCGGCGTCGACGAATTCCGCTTCGAGACCGGGCCGCTCGACAATCCCTACACAGCCGACGGCAAGGCTTCGGTCGATCTCGGCCTTAGGCCGAACTTCGCCATCGAGGCCAATGGCGCGCAGGTGCAACTGGACGAGGCGGTGGGCGCTGAGAAGGGCGTCGGCCTGACGCTGGACCAGCGCATTGCCGGAATCGAGCAGGCGCTGCTCGAACTGCCGAAGCCGAGCATCCCCGGCACTGTCGAGGTCAAGCTGCCGGCGGTGGTGGCCGGCGACACCACGGTGCGCGACGTGCATCTCTCGGCCGAGCCGGTCGAGGGCGGCTGGTCGGTGAAATCGCTGGCCGCGACCTTGCCCGGGCGCACGACGCTGGAAGCCAGCGGCATGCTCAGCGTCGAAGATCATTTCGGTTTCAGCGGCTCCATGCTGCTGGCGGTGGCGCAGCCTTCCGGCTTTGCTGCCTGGTTGTCGAAAGATGTCGACGAGGCGATCCGCCGGCTGCCGGCCGCCGGCTTCAAGGCCAAGGTGGAGCTGTCGGAGAAGCGCCAGGCGTTCAGCGATCTCGAACTGATCCTCGGCAAGTCGAAGTTCACCGGCCGCATCGATTCCAACCAGCCCGACGACGCCAAGTCCTCGGTGCTGATGCGGCTCGAGGGCGGCGAACTCGATGTCGACGGGCTGACGGCCTTCGCCTCGATCTTCGTCAGCCACAAGGGCGCCAACCGCTTTTCCGACCGTGACCTCGATTTTCAGATCAAGGCAGGGCCGGTCAATGCCGGCGGGCTCACCGCCGACACTGTCGATACCGCGCTCCGGCTCCGCGACGGGCTGCTCGAAATCGACCGGCTGTCGATTGGCGGCCTTGCCGGCGCCTCGATCAGCGCCACCGGCCGGATCAAGGATTTTCCCGCAAGCCCGACCGGCAAGCTCGATGCCTCGGTGGTCGCCGTCGATCTGAAGCCGCTGATCGACATTGCCGCGCAACACTATCCCGACAATCTGATGCTGAAGGGACTGGCTGGCCGCACGGCCGCCTATCCTGAACTGTTCCAGGACGCGCGCGTCGATCTGGTGGCGAGCGCCGCCGACAATGGCGACGGCACCACCGGGCTGGCGGTGAGCGGACAAGGCAAGGCCGGCGGTTCGGGCTTTTCGGCGTCGCTGTCGGGCAAGGGGGCCGTAGGCCAGTTGCTTGACGCGCCGGTGACGCTGACCTTCAACGCCAAAAATCCCGACGCCACGGCGCTGCTGGCGCTCTACGGCCTGCCGGCGCTGCCGCTCGGCATGCTCGGCCAGGCAAGCACCGATATTTCGGCGAAAGGCACGCTCGGCGGCGGCCTGGCGACGAGCTTCAATTTCGCCGCCGACGACTTCAAGGCGACGTTCGACGGCACCGTTGCTCAGACGCCGCAAGGCGCCACCGCCAAGGGCAAGATCGGCCTCGACGCCTCCGACATCGAGCCTTGGCTGATGACGACCGGCGCCGGCCTGCCGGGCATGGGAACGGGCACCTCGACCTCGCTCAGCGCGGATGCCGATTTCGGCAGTGGCCTGCTGGTGTTGAGCGGTCTCAGCGGATCCATCAACGAGTCGGAGATTTCGGGCGACGTCAACATCGATGCGAAGCAGGGGCTGCCGCATTTTGCCGGTGCGCTGGCGCTCGACGAACTGGACCTCGACCCGATTGCGGTTGCGCTGTTCGGTGACCAGTCGTTCCTCAGCAGCAACGCGAACTGGCCGACGGCGCCATTCAGCCAGAAATCCAGCCTGCCGTTCAGCGCCGATCTCGATCTGACGACGGCGACGCTTGCCGCCGGACCGCTGGCGACAGCCTATGATGCGTCGCTGTCGTTGAAACTGGACCAGGAAGGCATCCGCGTTTCGGACCTGAAGGCAAAACTGCTCGGCGGCGCGCTCACCGGATTGTTCGAGTTGAAGAACACAGACGGCACGGGGCTGTTCTCCGGCCAGATGAGGCTTGCCGGCGCCGACCTGGCGACTGTGCTGCCGGCTGCCGGATTGAGTGGCAACGGCGATTTCTCGACAGGGCTGTCGACCAGCGGCAAATCGGTCGACGCGATGATTGCCGCACTCTCCGGCTCGGGCACGGCGGCGCTGAAAGGCCTCACCATTGCCGGCGTCAATCCCGATGCCTTCGGCGCGTTGATTGCCAAGGCCGATGCGATCGGGCGCGACATCGACGTGGCCAAGACCGCGGGCTTTGCACCTGAGATCGCTGGCGACGGCAGCTTTGCTGCCGGCGATGCCGACATCGCCTTCACGGTCGCCGGCGGCACGTTGCGGGCACCACCGATCAAATTCGAAAACCAGGCGGCGACGCTGTCTGCCGACATCACGGCCGACCTCAACACCGGCACCGTCGCCACCAAGGGCGCTGTCACCTACATGCCTGGCGACGAGGCGCTGATCGGCTCCGATCCGACGGTCAATTTCAGCGTCGATGGGCCGTTCGGGGCGCTGAAGAAGCAGTTCGACAGCGAGCCGCTGGCGCAATTTTTGACCCAGCGCGCGCTGGAAAAGGAGCAGCAGCGGGTCGAGGCTATGCAGGCCGCACTGCTCGAGAAGCAGCGGCTGCGGCGCGAGGTGCGCTACTACGCCGCCCTGCAGACCGAGCGCGACAACGCCGCCGAGGAATTGCGCAAGCAGGAGGAAGCGGCACGGCTCAAAGCCGAGGCCGACGCCAAGGCGAAGGCACAGGCCGATGCGAAGGCACAGGACGAAGCGGATGCCAAGGCCAAGGCGGATGCCGAAGCAAAGGCCGATGCCGATGCGAAAGCGCAGGCAGAGGCTGACGCAAAGGCCAAGGCAGATGCGGACGCGAAAGCCCAGGCGGAAGAGCAGGCTGCCGAAGACGCCGCCAAGGCCGAGGACGAACGGAAGAAGGCCGAACAGGCTCGGATCGCTTCGCAGGAAAAAGCCAGGCTGGAGGCCGAGCGCAAGGCTCAGGAGCAGGCGCCGAAGGTCGACCGCTCACTTCCCGGTGTCAGTGACGGTTCGGCCCCGGCGCCGCCGAAGCCCAGGACAAATCCGTTCTCCGTCGACAATCTGCTGAAGTCGCTGGGCAATTAGGCACCCGCATCGCCGACGGCACCGGTCCGCGACTTGCGGACTATTGCTTGTGACGGGTCAGCAGGCGTCCCAGCATCGGTTCGATGCGCTTGAGCTCATCGAGATGCGCGGCGGACAATTCGGCAAGACGGTCTTCGGCGTGTTCGGTCAAGCTTTGCGGTCGAACTCACCGGCAACACCCATGTGCTGGTGCCGTTGATCGCCGCTTGCGCGGCGCTCACGCGGTCACCGTGCTGTTGATGAAGCGGTCGATCCTGACGGAAAAGATTGCCAGGCGAGGGCATCATCTG
Source organism: Mesorhizobium sp. M0478 (assembly GCF_040321305.1). Lineage (NCBI taxonomy): Bacteria > Pseudomonadati > Pseudomonadota > Alphaproteobacteria > Hyphomicrobiales > Phyllobacteriaceae > Mesorhizobium > Mesorhizobium sp. M0478. The sequence continues at coordinate 50,873 of NZ_JAMYRH010000004.1, read as the reverse complement.
GTTCGCGAATATCGTGTCGATCCCTTCGCGCTGACCAGGGTGCGCGAGGTCATGACCGCGCAGGTGGAGAGCGTGCCGGCGACGATGACGCTACATGGCGCAGCCGCCTTCCTGACCGCGCCCCAGACGCGGCATCCGAGCTTTCCCGTCGTCAGCGAAGACGGCCAGGTGCTTGGCGTCATCGATCCGCCGGCGATCCTGCGCTGGAGGCGCTCGGGCAAGCACCGCACCACGACGCTTGGCGAATTGCTTGACGGCGGCAAGCTCACGCTTGCCTATCCGGACGAGTATCTCGAGGGTCTTTCCGACAAGCTGCTGATGGCCAATGTCTCGCATCTGCCGGTTGTCGCGCGCGAGGACGCGCGGCTGGTCGGCTATGTCGGCTGGAAAGATCTGATGCGCGTCCGGTCGAAGAAGCTTGCCGAGGAACGCGATCGCTCGACGCTGCTGGGATTTGGCACCCGCCGCAAGAAACAGGATGCGGTCATAAAGGCCTAAGAAGTTCTGGCGCCGCGCTTGGCCCAGTCCAGCACGTGGAGCCTGAGGGCCGACGACAGATTCGCATCTCGCGGCCTTGTTTCGTCGATTTCGGCGACCAGGGCAGCAAGCGTCAGCTTGCGCGCGGCGGCGATGGCGAGGAGATCGTCGTAAAAGGGTTTTTCGAGGGAATAGCTGGTGCGATGACCGCGGATGGTCACCGAGCGTTTTTCGACCGGGCTCACCGCAGGCGGTCCATCAATCGCCCTGGTCTTCCGGGCGTTCGCGGCGGTGGCCGGCGACGAATTTTTCGGCCTTGTCCAATGTCAGCCGGTCACGAGTTCTTTCGGCTTTGGAACGGCCGTGCAGAGCGCGGTTCTCGCCGGCGAGCTTTTCCTTTTCGGTGCGCGCCTTCTGCTTGCGGACCTGGCGAAGGTTGACGATTTCGCCCATGTCGCGCCGTCCGTCCCGCTACTTCTTGCGGAAGGCGTCGAGCGACACGACGTCGGCGCCCTTGCCGGCGGCGGCATCGGCCACGGCGGGCTTTTTCTCCGCCTCAGTGGCAGCTGCCTTCTTCTCGGCCTTCGGCTTTTTCTCGGAGACGATAGCCAAAGGCTCGGCAGCCGGCTGGGCGGCTGCATCGTCTTCCGCCGGGACGTCGGTCTTAACGTCGAATTCGAGTTCGAAATTGACCGATGGGTCGTAGAAGCCGCGTACGGCCGAGAACGGGATTTCCAGCTTCTCCGGCACGTCGGAGAAGGACAGCCCGACCTCGAAGCCGGTATCGGTCACCTTGAGGTCCCAATACTGGAACTGGATGACGATGGTCATCTGTTCGGGATAGCGCTCGCGCAGCCTGGAGGACACCCGCACGCCCGGCGCGCCGGTCAGGAATGTGATGAAGAAATGATGATTGCCGGGAAGGCCGGTGCGCGCGACTTCGGCCAGGACCTTGCGCATGACGCCGCGCAACGCCTCCTGGGCCAGAATGTCGTAGCGGATGTGGTCGTCGGCCATGTGCTGGTCGGGTTCCGTTGAATCGTCCGCATAGCTGTAATCAAGCTTGAGCGCGGCGTAAACCGGATATAGATCGCTGATGCGCCGAAGCGAAGCCCGTAACGGACGATTTGATCGCCTGCTTTGGCGTTCAGGCGCTGGCCAGCTGTTTTTCCACCGCTGCCGCTGATCTGCGCTTGCCGAAGGCGCGCAGAAATGTGCGCACGCCGTGGGTCGCGGATTGCAGCACTTCATCTTCCGACGGCATGCCGCCGAGCATGAAGGTGGTCTGCAGTTCGGCGTTGGCTAGCGCCAGGAACTGGCGTGCGGCGACATCGGGATCGTCGACCGCGAGATGGCCGGCATGGGCGAGGCGGGCAAAACGGGCGGCAAGTGCCGGCCAGGTCCGGCCCGGCCCCTGGTCGCGCCATTCGGCGAAGAGCTCGGGATAGCGCTCGCCTTCGGTCTGGATCAGCTTGCGCAGGAAGCGTCCGTCGCGGTTGCAGATGCAGTTCTGATTCATGCGCACGGCAAAGCCAATCAGGTCGGCTTCCAGATCCTTCGGCTGGTCTGGGAAAGAGGCGAAGGTGGCGAAGATGCCGGCATTGCAGCGCTCCGTCAGATCGCGCACCACAGCCATGAAGAGCTTTTCCTTGTCGCGGTGGTGATTATAGATGGTCTGGCGCGACACGCCGGCCTCCACCGCGATCAGGTCGATATTCGCGCCGGCAAAGCCTTCCCGGCAAAAGACCGAAGCCGCCGCATCGATAATCGACATACGCTTGGCCTCGTGGCCGCGTGGCGGGAAAATGTCAGGAGAAACGGCAAGCTTCATAGAAATCTATATAGAGGTGATTGACGAATTAGACAAGGCTGTCTAAATTTGTGGACACAATAAATGGGGAATTCGCTCCGTAGAGACGAATAATCTCGCTCTGAGCCGTCGGATTTCAAAGGGATGGAACGTCCTAGGGTTAGTCGTCGCGTTGGCGGCGCCAACCAGACTTGAAAGAAGCCTTTATCATGAGTCCCAAATTCCTCCGCATCGCGGTCGTGCTCGGCCTGTTGTCCGCTATCGGCCCCTTCGCCATCGACATGTATCTGCCGGCGTTGCCTTCGATCGGCGAAGATCTGCATGCCGGCACCGCCGCCGTTCAGATGAGCCTTTTGATCTTCTTCCTGTCGATGGGCTTCGGCCAGATCGTCGTCGGACCGATCTCCGACATGGTCGGCCGCAAGCTGCCGCTTTACGGCGGCCTTGCGCTGTTCATGGTCGGCGGTATCGGTTCGGCCATGAGCCCGACCATCGAATGGCTGATCGCCTTCCGCTTCCTGCAGGGACTGGGCGCCAGCGCCGGCATGGCGGTGCCGCGCGCCATCGTGCGCGACCTGCACACCGGCACCGAAGCCGCCAAGCTGATGTCGCTGCTGATGCTGGTGTTTTCGGTGTCGCCGATCCTGGCGCCGCTGACCGGCAGCCAGATCATCGAGAATTTCGGCTGGCGCGCCGTGTTCTGGACGGTGACGGGCGCGGCCCTGCTGGCCACCATTCTGCTGGCGACCTCGCTGAAGGAGACGCGGCCGGCGGAAGAACGCGTCGGTTCCTCCTTCGGAACCGCACTCGCCGGCTATCGCTTCCTCATGGGTGACCGCAATTTCCTCGGCCTGGTGGCGATCGCCGGCTTCGGCATCGCCAGCTTCTTCGTCTACCTCTCGAGTTCGTCCTTCATCCTGATCGACCATTACGGGCTGTCGCCTTCCGTCTACAGCGTGTTCTTCTCGATCAATGCGGTGGCCTTCATCGGCATGTCGCAACTGACGGGGATGCTGTCGGAGCGCTTCGGGCTGAAGCGCGTCGTCTGGGTGGCGGTGACCGGCTATGCCACGACGATGGTGGTGCTGTTCGCAGTCATGGCGACCGGCGTCGACCGGCTCGATGTGATGGCGGCACTGCTGTTCGTCGGCTACGGCTTCCTCGGCCTGGTCATCCCGACGACGTCGGTGCTGGCCATGGAAGAGCATGGCGAGATCGCCGGCACGGCCTCGGCGCTGATGGGCACGCTGCACTTCGCCATCGGTGCGCTGGCGATGGGCGTCGCCGGCATCTTCTTCGACGGCACCCCGCTGCCCATGGTGGCCGGCATCACGCTCTGCGCCGTAATCTCGTTCACGCTGGCCAAACTGACGCTCGGCCGCTCGCGCGAAGCCGTTGAAGCGCCGGCCGAGTAAGCTGACCGCAATCGACCGGAAAGGCCGGGTCATCCCGGCCTTTTTCACGTCTGGGGTAATCCGGCCCCGGCCAGAACCACGGCCTTCGACCGACGCCAGCGGCAAATTGCACCAGCTCATGGCTCAATTTGGTGTAGGCTTCGCGTCCCATCGTCATGCGAAATCCGGCCAGCGGCAGCCGGCATTGCGCCTACGATATCGAGGAGGGGAGAAGTGGAGGTTTCTGTTGCCAGGTACCTCCGAACCCCGCCTACAAGTGCGAACCTCTAGGGCTTGATTTGAAGCTATCGCACCGCTTACGCGGCGAGACGTGCTTCCGCATAGTTGTCATTTGCAACTACAGGTTTAGCCCGATGACGGTGGTACCATGCCGGGCAAAAGTACGATCTTTACACCTTCGTCGATCCTATTTCGCCCCCAGCAACAGCCGCTCTGATCACAGAGCGGTTCTTGGTGGAGGCGCCGGGTACCGCCCCCGGGTCCGAACGGCTTATTACATCGCCCATTTATCGCCATAGTCGGTCAAGCCGACAAAACGAATATAGGGGGGCGGCGCACAAAATGAAAGGCCGCAATGACACTTCTTGGCCGCACCAAACTGCGGCGCCGAGGGTTGACTCGCGCGCGGTCTCAACCGAAGCTTTGCGATGGTGAGGAGCATCGACATAGCGCACAAGTTGCGGCAGCGCGCCACAGCCCTCATCGATCGGATCCCGTGGCGCCGACATGGGGAAATTTGATGGCCGATTATCTCGCAGACGTGAAGAAATACGACGCCGCCGCAAATGCCGATGTGGTTGCCAAGATTGTGAAACATCTGGGCATCGCGCTGCGCAACCGCGATTCCTCGCTGGTATCCTGCACCGACCCCAAGGAATTGGAGCGCGTCAAGACCAACTGGGTTGCCAAGAAACTCGGCGTGACCGACGGGGCGAAAGCCGACTCTGCGATCGAGAAGACCTGCAAGGCGTTGGCCGCCGACAGCTCCAAGAGCCGCGTGACTTTCTACTATCTGGTCGCCAAGGATCTGGGCAAGCTCGGCTCTTTGTAGAGATTATTGCCGATAGGCAGAGCGCGCGTTTGATTTTGCTCCTCACCGGAGATCAGCACCGCCCCTCATTGCCCTGCCGGGCATTTCTCCCCGTATAGTGACGGGGAGATAGGGCTGACCGCAGCCTTGGCTCTCTCTCTCTCTCTCTCTCTCTCTCTCTCTCTCGAACGCTTGTGATTGGCGAAACCGCTGATCACAGCGCCCCTCTCCCCGTCCCTATACGGGGAGAGGATGCCGGCAGGCAGGTGAGGGGCAGCGCTAACCCTTGAAGAGTGATGGGGCAAGCCGCGTTCTGGTCCTTTTGCTGTGTTCGGCCGGCGGCCAGTCGGTTATGATGGCGGTAATCCCGAATCGAGGCGAAGCCGATGCGCCAGTATCTCGACCTTTTGCAGCATGTGCTGGACAATGGCGCCGACCGTGGCGACCGCACGGGCACCGGCACGCGTGGGGTATTCGGGTACCAGATGCGCTTCGACCTGTCGCGCGGCTTTCCCGTCACCACCACCAAGAAGCTGCATCTGAAGTCGATCATCCATGAACTCCTGTGGTTCCTGGCCGGCGACACCAACATCAAATACCTTAGAGATCATGGCGTTTCGATCTGGAACGAATGGGCCGACGAGAATGGCGATCTCGGCCCGGTCTATGGCAAGCAGTGGCGCTCCTGGCCGGATGGCCATGGCGGGTCGATCGACCAGATTGCCAATGTTCTGAAGGAGATACGCAGGAATCCGAATTCACGCCGGCTGATCGTTTCGGCGTGGAACCCGGCCGAAGTGGAGGCGATGGCGCTGCCGCCCTGCCACTGCCTGTTCCAGTTCTACGTCTCGGACGGCAAGCTGTCCTGCCAGCTCTACCAGCGCTCGGCCGACATTTTTCTCGGCGTACCCTTCAACATCGCTTCCTACGCGCTGCTGACCCTGATGGTGGCGCAGGTGACCGGGCTGAAGCCCGGCGAGTTCGTCCATACGCTGGGCGATGCGCATCTCTATTCCAACCATTTCGAGCAGGCGCGCGAGCAATTGCGGCGCACACCCAAGGCGCTGCCGACGCTGTGGATCAATCCGGAGGTGAAGGACCTGTTCGCCTTCCGCTTCGAGGATTTCCGGCTGGAAAACTATTTTGCCGACGCTTCGATCAAGGCGCCGATCGCGGTCTGATCCGTCCACCGTCAATCAATTCCGACCCTCAATCGATGTCGACCATGACGTCGGTTGCCTTGATCATGGTATAGGCTGCTTGCCTTTTTCGAGCTTGAGATCGGCAACGGCCTCGTTGGTGATCGAAGCGTGACGACGGAGCCGGCGACATCACCGCGGACAGGCGAGGTGCTTTGACGATCTCGACGATCGTTCCCTTGAGGATGTTGCGGGCGCTGATCTTCATCGGAGTTCCTTTCCGGGTTTCGGTGCACGTCCAAACCAGAACAATCGATGCCGAACATACGCTTTCGCAGGAGGCGGCCTTCCCTTGTTATATTCATCCAGATATATCGGTCGGCAGGAGTCGAGCCAGCAGATTTCAAGCCCAGGGAGAGTTTTCATGTTGGGGCACAAAGGTTTTGGTATGAGGGCAATCGCGATTGGCGGCTTTGCCGTAGCTCTGATGGCCGTGATGCCGGCGGCTCACGCGGGAGACAAGGTGATCGTGTTTGCCGCAGCCAGCCTCAAGGACGGGCTCGACGCCGTCACCAAGGCCTGCGAAGCCGATGTCGGTGAAGCGGCGACCGTCTCCTACGCCGCGAGCTCGGCGCTGGCCAAGCAGATCGAAAGCGGGGCGCCCGCCGATGTGTTCATTTCGGCCGATCTCGACTGGATGAAGTACCTCTCCGACAAGAGACTGACCAAGCCGGAAACCGAGGTGAAACTGCTCGGCAACCAGATCGTGCTGGTGGCGCCACAGGATTCCAAGGTTGAGACCAGGATCGAGAAAGGCTTCGACCTGGCCAAGCTGGTTGGCGACGGCAGGCTTGCCATGGGCGACGTCAAGGCGGTGCCGGCCGGCAAATACGGCAAGGCGGCACTTGAATCGCTCGGCGTCTGGTCGTCGGTCGAAGGCAAGGTGGCGCAGGCCGAGAATGTGCGCGCCGCGCTCAAGCTGGTTTCAACGGGCGAGGCCGCGCTCGGCATCGTCTATGCCACCGACGCGCATGCCGACAAGGGAGTCAAGGTGGTCGGCACCTTCCCGGAGGATTCGCACCCGCCGATCATCTATCCGGTTGCCGAGACCACCGATTCGAAGGACAAGGATACGCCGGCCTTCCTGAAGTGCCTGCAGTCCGCCAAGGCGGCGGAACTGTTTAGGGATCAGGGTTTCACCGTGCTCACGCCGAGCAATTAAGGTAGCGGCTGAGTATGAACTGGCTGCTGGACCTCACTCCCGACGAATGGAATGCGGTCCGGCTGTCGATCAAGGTGGCGACGGTGGCGATGCTGTTCAGCCTGCCGCCGGGCATCTTGATGGCGCTTTTGCTGGCCCGCGGAAAATTCTGGGGCAAGACGCTGCTCAACGGTGTGGTTCACCTGCCGTTGATCCTGCCGCCGGTGGTGACAGGTTATCTCTTGCTGCTTACCTTCGGCCGGCGCGGGCCGGCGGGAGCGTTCCTGGCCGAGCATTTCGGCATCGTCTTCTCGTTTCGCTGGACCGGCGCCGCACTGGCCTGCGGTATCATGGGCTTTCCCCTGATGGTGCGGGCGATCCGGCTGTCGATCGAGGCGGTCGACCGCAAAATGGAGGCAGCGGCGGGAACGCTCGGCGCCAACCCGGTTTGGGTCTTCGCCACCATCACGCTGCCGCTGATCCTGCCCGGGCTGATCGCCGGCTCGATCCTGTCCTTCGCCAAGGCGATGGGCGAGTTCGGCGCCACCATCACCTTCGTCTCCAACATTCCCAACGAGACGCAGACGCTGCCTTCGGCGATCTACACCTTCACGCAGGTGCCTGGCGGCGATGACGGGGCGCTCAGGCTGACGCTGATCTCCATCGTCATCTCGATGGCCGCATTGGTAGCCTCGGAAGTGCTGGCGCGGCGCGTCGGCCGGCGGATGGACATCGAATGAGTGTGCTGGTGGACATCAGCCATCGGCTCGGCGATTTCGCCATCGACGCGCATTTCGAAAGCGCCGGGCGGCTGACGGCGCTGTTCGGGCCCTCGGGCTCCGGCAAGACGACGCTGATCAACGTGATCGCCGGCCTGATCCGGCCGACCAAGGGCCGTATCGCGGTCGACGGCCGTGTGCTGGTCGACACCGATGCCGGCATTTTCGTGCCGAAGCACAAGCGCCGGATCGGCATCGTGTTCCAGGACGCGCGGCTGTTTCCGCATATGAGCGTGGCCGGCAATCTGCGCTACGGCCGCTGGTTCACGCCGCCGGCGGAGCGCTATGCGGATATCGACGCGGTCGTCGAACTGCTCGGCATCGGTCCACTGCTCGACCGGCGACCGGCAAAGCTGTCGGGCGGCGAGAAGCAGCGCGTGGCGATCGGCCGGGCGCTGCTTGCCAGCCCGAAACTGCTGTTGATGGACGAGCCGCTGGCCTCGCTCGACGATGCGCGCAAAGCCGAGATCCTGCCCTATATCGAGCGGCTGCGCGACGAGACCAAGCTGCCCATCGTCTATGTCAGCCATTCCGTCGCCGAGGTGGCGCGGCTGGCCAGCGACGTGGTGGTGATGGCGCAAGGCAAGGTCGCTGCCTCAGGCCCGACCGGCGCGATCATGCAACGGCTCGAATTGCTGCCGGCCGAGGAACGCGGCGAGGGCGGCGCGGTTCTCGACACCAAGGTGCTGCGCCATGATGAGATCTTCGGGATGACCGTGCTCGGCTCGGCGGCGGGCGAAATCCGGGTGCCGCAATTGGCGGTCTCGGTCGGCGCGCCTGTGCGCATCCGAATCCGCGCCCGCGACGTGATGATCGCCACCGAACAGCCGAAAGGTCTCAGTGCGCTCAACATCCTGCCGGGCGCCATCGTCGCAATCGGCTCGGGCGAGGGGCCGACGGTCGAAATCGGCATCGACTGCAATGGCGAAACCGTGCTTGCGCGCATTACCGAACAATCCAGGCAGGTACTGAACCTTCAACTCGGCGGCAAGGTCTTCGCGGTGATCAAGACGGTCAGTTTCGACCGTGCCAACACCGGCGCCGGGCTGCCGGCCGAAGCGGATGGCTGATAACCGCTATATCGTTTTGGAATAGCGCTATGGGTCGAGAGGGGCTAGTGTGACTGTGGAGGACAAGAGATGCCGTCGCTGAGCCTGCGGATAAATCTCGATCCGGACGGGCGCATAGGTCCGGGCAAGATCGAATTGCTGGAGCAGATCGCCACTTTCGGCTCGATCTCGGCTGCGGCACGCGGCATGGAGATGTCCTACAAGCACGCCTGGGATCTGGTGGAAGATATGAACCGTGTGTTCGGCAAGCCACTGGTCGCGGCGCAGACCGGCGGCAAAAAGGGTGGCGGCGCACAGCTGACCTCAGTTGGCCTTGCAGTTGTCAGCCGTTTTCGCGCTATCGAGCGCGCTGCGGCGGCAGCGGCGGCCACGCATATGGACGCCTTGCAGGCGGAGATCGATGCTGGGTGAGGGTTGAAGCTTGCGATCCGTCACACCCCCCTCTGTCCTGCCGGACATCTCCCCCGCAAGGGGGGAGATCAGCTAGCCCGTAGACGGGCGCTAATCTGTTAGGCGATTGGCGAAATCCTCCGTGACGGCCAATCTCCCCACTAGAGGGGGAGATGTCCGGCAGGACAGAGGGGGGCGCGAAGGAACTCGACCTTTGAGCGCGCTATTCCTCGGGCTCTCCTGCTTTACGCAGCAGATAGGTGTCCATGATCCAGCCCTTTCTTTTCCGGGCTTCTTCTCTCGTCCTCTCAATCTCCTCGCCGACATCACCCAGGCGACCGGAAACGATGATCTCGTCCGGTGTGCCGAGATAGGCGCCCCAATGGATGATCAGATCCTTGTCTGCCAGCGTGTTGAAGGCGCATTTGCCGTCGAGCATGACCACGGCGCTGCCGGCATTGTGCGGCATGCCTTGTTCGGCGAGGCGGCGGCCGGTGGTGATCAGCACGGGGTCGCCGATGCGGTTCAGCGCCATCTTGTGGCCGGCGGCTAGCGCCTGGACGGCGGTGATGCCGGGAATGACCTCCAGTTCGAATGCGACATTGCCCCTCAGTCGTACGCGCGCGAGGATGCGCAGCGCGCTGTCATAGAGCGAGGGGTCGCCCCAGATCAGGAAGGCGCCGCAGCCGTCCTCGGCAAGTTCGTCGCGGACCAGGCTCTCATAAATCTGGGCGATGGCCTCGTGCCAGTCATCGACGGTTGAGCGATAGGAAGGCGCCGGCTCGGCGCGCACCGGCACGTCGAACTCGACGCGGCGCGATTTCGGATTGCTGACGAAACGGTCGCAGATATGGCGGCGCAATTCGGCAAGGTCGTTCTTCTTCGCCCCCTTGTCGGGGATAAACAGGACGTCCGCCCGGTTTAGGCCTGATATGGCCTGCACGGTCATATGGTCGGGATTGCCGGCGCCGATGCCGATGACGAGAAGCTTGCGCATGACGCGAACTCCTGCCCGATCGAAACCTGTTAGTCCAGACCGCCGATTGGCGTGTCCAGACACTGTGGCGTCCTGCTGGGAGACGGAAGGCTTTGAAACGCCACATTGAAACGGCTAGGGTCGCGGCATTCTTGGCGAGGGGCTTCGATGTTGCAATATGTTCTGTCCGTAGCGCTGGCGCTTTTAGCCGTGCCCGCGCTGGCCAATGATACGACCGCCGAACTCGGCACAGGTGGCCTGATCCTGTCGCGTAGCGACGCGGTGTCGATGCAAAGCGAGGATCTCTATATCTCGCCGGAAAAGATCACGGTCGACTACGTCTTCCACAACAACACCGACAAGGATGTAAATGCCATCGTCGCTTTTCCGCTGCCGGACATCGAAGGCAATCCGGAGGAAATGCCGGCCATCCCGGAAAACCAGAGCGACAATTTCCTTGGCTTCGAGGTGACGATCGACGGAGCGCCGGCAAAGCCGCAGCTCGAGCAGAAAGTGTTCGCTGTCGGCATCGATATCGGCGCCGATCTGAAGGCGCAGAACGTGCCGTTCAATCCGTTCGGCGATGCGGCCAAGGCGGCCCTGGCGAAGCTGCCGAAAACGGTCGCCGAGGATTGGGAAAACCGCGGCATCATCATCGAGGATACGGGCAGCGACGGTACCGAGGCGAACAAGGTCTATACGCCGTGGTGGCAGTTGCGCTCGACCTATTGGTGGCGCGCGATATTTCCGGCCAACAAGGATGTCCACGTCTCGCACCGCTACAAACCGAGCGTCGGCGGCACGTCATCGGTGAGTTTCTTCTATAACGGCAAGTTCACCGAGGGCAGCCAGTACACGACCTACAAGACCCGCTACTGCATGGACGACAGCTTCGAGAATGCGGTGCGGCAGGCCGCCAAGGCCGACGGTTATCCGCATTTCTACGAGAACCGCATAGCCTATATCCTGACCACCGGCGGCAACTGGGCCAATGGCAGCATCGGCAAGTTCAAGCTAACCGTCGACAAGGGCAATCCGAAAGCGCTGATCTCGTTTTGCGGCGACAATGTCAAGAAGGTCGGGCCGACGACCTTCGAGACGGCGGCGCAGGATCTCTATCCCGAGCACAACATCGACATATTGCTTTTGGAGCCGTCGGATGACGGCGCCGGGGGAGCCAACTGATGGACGTCGCGATCTATGTCGCCATTGCGCAGAACGGCGTCATCGGGCGCGACGGCGGCTTACCGTGGCGGCTGTCCACCGATCTCAAGCGCTTCAAGGCCGATACGATGGGCAAGCCCGTCATCATGGGCCGCAAGACTTATGAAGGCATCGGCCGGCCGCTGCCGGGCAGGTTGAACATCGTGGTGACCCGCGACAAGGCCTGGCGCGCCGAGGGCATCGAGGTAGCGCACTCCCTGGAGGCCGCGATCCAGCTGGCCACGGTGCGCGGGCGTTGCATGGCCGGCGTCGACGAAATCTGCATCATCGGCGGCGGCGAGATCTATGCGCAGGCGCTGCCGCTGGCAGACCGGCTGCACGTCACCCATGTGCTGGCGGCGGTCGATGGCGACGCGCATTTTCCCGACATCGATCCGGATTTGTGGCGCCTTGTCAGCGCTCAGGACGTTCCGGCCGGTGAAAAGGACAGCCATGCGACGCGCTATTCGGTTTACGAGCGACGCCGCGGCGTGCATTGAGACGATAAAAGGGTCGCGAACGTCCAAAACGGACATGCTCGGCAGCGGATCGCGTTGAAAGCGCATCGCTGCGTCCCTATAGAAGAACAACTGGATTTGCGCCGCAACGTCGGCGCTGAGGGAATCCCAAGCGAAAGGACATTCATGCCCTGGAACGACAAGAGCGGCGGCGGCGGCCCATGGGGCGGCGGCGGCAACAATCAGGGACCCTGGGGGCAGGGACCGAAGGGGCCTAGCGGCCCGCCGGGGTCACCTCCCGATCTCGAAGACATCATCCGCCGCGGCCAGGACCGGCTGCGGCGCGCGCTGCCCGGTGGCGGCGGCGCCAGCCCGGCCGTCTTTGCGCTGATCGCAGCGGCTCTGATCGTGCTGTGGGCGTTCAAGGCGGTCTACACCGTGCAGCCGGACGAGGTTGCGGTCGAGCTGCGCTTCGGCAAGCCGAAGGCGGAGCTGTCGCAGCCGGGTCTGCATTTCCATTGGTGGCCGGTCGAAACCGTCGAGACGGCCAACATCGCCGAACAACTCGTCGATATCGGTGGTGGCGGCGCGACGAGCGGCAACTCGTCGGGGCTGATGCTTACCGGCGACCAGAACATCGTCAACGTCCAGTTTTCGGTGGCCTATCAGGTCTCCGATCCGCGGGCCTATCTGTTCGACGTCTCCGACCCAGAAGGCATGCTGCAGCAGGTCGCAGAGAGCGCCATGCGCGAAGCGGTCGGCCGGCGACCGGCCCAGGACATCTTCCGCGACGACCGTCAGGGCATTGCCGCCTCGGTGCGTGAAATCATTCAGACGACGCTGGACGGCTACAAGGCCGGCCTGAATGTCAACGCGGTTTCGATCGAGGACGCGGCGCCGCCGCGTGAAGTGGCCGACGCGTTCGACGAAGTGCAGCGCGCCGAGCAGGACGAAGACAAGTTCGTCGAGCAGGCCAACCAGTATTCCAACCAGAAGCTTGGCCAGGCGCGTGGCGCCGCGGCGCAGATCCGCGAGGACGCGGCAGCCTACAAGAACCGTGTCGTCCAGGAAGCCGAAGGTGAGGCGCAGCGCTTCATCTCGGTCTATGACGAATACGCCAAGGCGCCCGATGTGACGCGCCGGCGGCTTTATCTGGAAACGATGGAGAAGGTGCTGAAGGATTCCAACAAGGTGATCGTCGAACAGGGCAATGGGCAAGGGGTCGTTCCCTATCTGCCGCTGCCGGCACTGCAACCGAAGGCGCCGCCGCCTGCGACCACGGGAGGAGCCCAGTGATGGCCAATCGTCTTCCCATCATCGCGGTCATCGCGGCCGTGCTTCTGTTCCTGCTCTACTCCTCGGTCTTCGTGGTCAATGCGCGCCAGCAGGCACTCGTGCTGCGGTTCGGCGAGATTGTCGACGTCAAGAATGAACCCGGCATCTATTTCAAGGCGCCTTTCGCCTTCTTCGACGCCGACAGCGTGCAATTGATCGAAAACAGGGTGCTGCGCTTCGATCTCGACAACATCCGCGTCCAGGTTTCGGGCGGCAAGTTCTACGAGGTCGACGCTTTCATCGCGTACCGCATCTCGGATCCGCGCGTGTTCCGCTCAGCCGTGTCCGGTCAGATCACACTGGCCGAAGCACGACTGAGGACGCGTCTCGATGCGGCGCTGCGCCGTGTCTACGGTCTGCGCGACTTCGAGGCGGCGCTTTCGGAAGAGCGGGCCGTGATGATGCGCGAAGTGCGCGATCAGCTTCGGCCCGACGCCACCTCGCTCGGCCTGCAGATCGAGGATGTGCGCATCCGCCGAACCGATCTGACGGCCGAGGTCTCGCAGCAGACCTTCGACCGCATGAAGGCCGAACGTTTGGCCGAGGCCGAACGGCTGAGGGCACGCGGCAAAGAGGCCGCGCAGCGCATCACCGCCCGCGCCGACCGCGAAGTGGTGGAAATCGTCGCCGAAGCGCGCAAGGAATCGGAAATCCTGCGTGGTGAAGGTGAAGCCCAGCGCAGCGCGACCTTTGCCGACGCCTACAAACGCGATCCGGCGTTCTTCGACTTCTACCGGTCGATGAATGCCTATGGCACGGCGCTGGACAACTCCGGGACGACGATGGTGCTGTCGCCAAACTCGGAGTTCTTCCGCTTCTTCCGCAATCCGGACGGGACGGACGCGAAGCCGGCGGCGCCTGCGGCTCCGGCGACGGCACCTGCCGCGCCGGCGACGGCACCTGCCGCGCCGGCTGCACAACCTGCACCCGCCCAGTAGGGCGGTGCAGGATTTCCTTGCGGCCATAGGCCTGGTCCTCGTCGTAGAGGGTCTGGTCTATGGCGGCTTTCCCGGCCTTGCCAAACGTCTTGCCGGCGAAGTGCTGTCGACGCCGGAAATTGCGCTGCGCATCGTCGGGCTGGTGGCGATCGCCATCGGCGTCGGCATCGTCTGGTTGGTGCGTGGCTGAGGACCGCTGATCTGCAATTCCAGGAAAGTGTGAGCGGTTTTCCGTCCGGAATTGCGTAAAAGCAAAGGGATCGAACGGTTCGCCGTTTCCGCGAAACGGCGAACCGTTCTAAGGTGTAACGGAGGATTTATCCTCCTGATGTGGCCATAGCCGCAAACGTGCCGTATTTCTTGCCAACATGACGCGACGCGGCGTTTTGCCGAAGCGCTTTTCTTTTCTGCAATCCGGGAGGCTTTCGATGACATCCAACACCCTTCTGCGCGCGGCGCGGCGGACGTTCATCGCAGGTGCTGCGGCACTTCTGGTCGGCGCGCTTGCCGTTCCAGCTTTCGTGACGCCGACGATGGCCGCGGACGGACCGGCTTCGGTTGCCGACCTCGCCGAAGGCCTGCTCGGTGCGGTGGTCAACATCTCGACCTCGCAGACCGTGAAGGGCACGGAAGGTCCGGGCGCGGTGCCGATGCCGCAGCTGCCCGAGGGTTCGCCGTTCCAAGATTTCTTCGACGACTTCTTCAAGAACCGTGGCGGCGACAAGGATGGCGGCGCGCAAAAGGTACAGTCGCTGGGCTCCGGCTTCGTGGTCGACGCCGAGCAAGGCATTGTCGTCACCAACAACCACGTCATCGCCGATGCAGACGACATCGAGGTGAATTTCTCCGACGGCGTGACGCTGAAGGCGACGCTGGTCGGCACCGACACCAAGACCGACGTGGCGGTGCTCAAGGTCGACCCGAAGGGCCACAAGCTGACGGCGGTGAAATTCGGCGATTCCAACAAGATGCGCGTCGGCGACTGGGTGATGGCGATCGGCAATCCGTTCGGCCTTGGCGGCACGGTGACGGTCGGCATCGTCTCGGCCCGCAACCGCGACATCAATTCCGGCCCCTACGACGACTTCATCCAGACCGACGCCGCCATCAACCGCGGCAATTCCGGCGGGCCGCTGTTCAACAGCCTGGGCGAGGTCATCGGTATCAACACGGCGATCATCTCGCCGTCGGGCGGCTCGATCGGCATCGGTTTCTCCATCCCCTCGCAGCTTGCCTCGGGCGTCGTCGACCAGCTGCGCCAGTTCGGCGAGACCCGTCGCGGCTGGCTCGGCGTGCGCATCCAGCCGGTGACCGACGACATCGCCGAGAGCCTCGGCATGGCGACCGCCAAGGGCGCGCTGGTGGCCGGCGTCATCAAGGGCGGACCGGTCGACAACGGCACAATTCTCGCCGGCGACGTCATCATCAAGTTCGATGGCAAGGACATCCATGAAATGCGCGACCTGCCGCGCGTCGTGGCGGAAAGCCCGGTCGGCAAGGCGGTCGACGTGATCATCGTGCGCAAGGGCGTCGAGCAGACGGTGAAGGTGACGCTCGGCCGGCTTGAGGACGGCGAGAAGGTCGCTGCCGGTGAGGACGGCACTACCGATGAGGACAAGGGCGGCGACAAGGCGCCCGCGGTCTCCACGGCCTCGGTGCTCGGCATGACCGTCGGCGAGCTCAATGACGACACACGGAAAAAATTCGGCATCGCGGCCGACGTCTCCGGCGTCGTCATCACCGACGTCACCAAGGATTCGGCCGCCGCCGAGCGCGGCATCCAGGCCGGCGAGGTGATCACCGAAATCGCCCAGGAATCGGTCGCGACCCCGAAGGACGTGATGGACCGGATCGGCGCGCTGAAGGAGCAGGGCCGCAAGAATGCGCTCTTGATGCTGGCGTCCAAGACAGGCGAGTTGCGCTTCGTGACGATCCGGATGGATTGAGTCCGGTCAGGCCTGCAACGATCTGATTTCGAAATGAAAAGGGCGGCTAGTTAGCCGCCCTTTTTCTTGCCTGCCAGTCCTTGCGCGACAGGGTGTAGAGGACATGCCGCTTGAGGTGCGGGTGGCTGTCAGGGATGGATGGGTGGTCGAAATCGCGAGCCGGGTCAGGGCTCATGCCAAGACGCTCCATGACGGCCGTCGAGCGGCGGTTGGCCGCGACGGCGAAGGAGACGATCTCGTCCCGGTCAAGCGTCTCGAAGCCAAAGGCGAGCCAGGCTTCGGAGGCCTCCGTGACATAGCCCTTTCGCCAGAATTCCGGCGCCAACCGCCAGCCGATCTCGATCGTATCGGAGGGCAGGGACGGCACGTGATCGGTCTTTAAGAGGCCGACGAAGCCGATGCATTCCCCAGTCGCGGCGATCTCGGCGGCGGCAAAACCAAAGCCGTCCTCGGCGATCCAGCCCCGAAACTCGTCCATCTTGGCATCCGTCTCGGCGCGGTCGCGGCGGAACGGAAAAAATTCCATCACCCGCTCGTCGGAGTTGATGCGATGGAATAGTTCGCGGTCGCGCTCTTCCCAGTTGCGCAGGATGAGGCGCTCGGTGCGCATCGGTTTCATTGGGCGAACTCTTCCTGGCGGTAGCCCTGGAGATAAAGCAGTGCGGTGAGATCGCCATGGTCGATGCGGACCTTGGCTTCGGCAGCAACGGCCGGCTTGGCGTGGAGCGCGACACCGGTGCCGGCCAGGCGGATCATGTCGAGGTCGTTGGCGCCGTCGCCGACCGCAATCGCATCGAATGGGGTCAGGCCGAGGCGGGCCGAGATATCGTTCAGCGCATCGGCCTTGGCGGCACGGCCGAGGATCGGCTCGGCGACAAGGCCGGCAAAGCGCCCGTTCTCCTCGATCAGGCGGTTGGCACGGTTTTCCTGGAAGCCGAGCATGGCGGCGACACGGCTGGTGAAGACGTCGAAGCCGCCCGAGACAAGCGCCGTCCAGGCGCCATTGGCGCGCATCGTCCGCACCAGGGCGCGGCCGCCCGACGCCAGCGTCAGGCGGTTCGCGATGATGCGGCCGACGACGGCGGCATCGAGGCCTTTCAGCAGCGCCACGCGTTCACGCAGCGCCGGCTCGAAAGCGATCTCGCCGTTCATCGAGCGTGCCGTGATGGCGGCAACGCGGTCCTTGACGCCGATCTCGTCGGCGAGTTCGTCGATGCATTCCTGGTCGATCATGGTTGAATCCATATCGGCAAGCAGGATTGTCTTGCGGCGGCTTTCGGCCTGCTGAACGATCACGTCGACCGGCTCGGAGCCAAGTGCTGTGCGCAAGGCGGCACTTGCCTCGGCGGCTTCTGCCCCCTCGGGCAGCACCAGGTCGCAGGCGACGCCATCGCCCAGCCAGCGAACAGCGCTTGCACCGACCGACCGTGAGGCGATATTCGCAAGCGAGGCCGACATCGCGCGGCGGAGGGGGTGGGACACAAGCGTGGCAATGAGCGGCATCGAGACTTCCAAGCAGCTAGGCGAGGGCGGGCAGGCGGGCGAGGGCCGCGTGAAGAACGCGATCCTGATAGCCGGGCCGACAGCCAGCGGCAAGTCGGCGCTGGCGCTCGATCTCGCCGAGCGCAAGGGCGGCGTCATCGTCAACACCGATTCCATGCAGGGCTATTCGGTGCTCGATGTGCTGACGGCGCGGCCGAGCGCCGCCGAACTCGGCCGCGCGCCGCACTTTCTCTATGGCCACGTGCATCCCTCCACCGCCTATTCCACCGGCGCCTGGCTGCGCGACGTGATGAAGCTGATCGATGACGGCACGCTCGCCCGACAGCCCGACGACGCCGCCTTTGAACGTCCGGTGATTTTCGTCGGCGGCACCGGGCTCTATTTTCGCGCACTTGCCGAGGGCATTTCGGAAATGCCCGACATTCCGCAGCAGGTACGCGACCGCTGGCGCTACGAGTTAAAGGAGCAAGGCGCAGCCAAGCTGCACCGCATCCTGATGCATGAGGATTCGGCGGTCGCCATGCAGCTGAAGCCGACCGACGGCCAGCGCATCGTGCGGGCGCTGGAGGTGCTCGATGCATCCGGCCGCTCCATCCTCGAATGGCAGGCAGCACGCGGCCGGCCGCTGATCGACCGCGACAGCGCTCGGTTCTTCGTTATCGAGCCGGACCGCGCCGCCCTTGTCGAGCGGATCGAAACAAGGTTCGACCGCATGCTCGATCTCGGCGCGCTCGATGAGGTCAAACGGCTTGCGGCGCTTGGCCTCGATCCCGAGCTGCCGGCGATGAAGGCGATCGGCGTTCGCGAACTTTCGGCCGCCATGGCCGGTGACATCAGCTTTCCTCAGGCCATCGAGCGCTGCAAGGCAGCGACGCGGCAATATGCCAAACGGCAAACGACGTGGTTTCGCCATCAGCTGGGACCGGAATGGCTGAGATTGCGGCCCGGCGACGGCCTGCAAGCCGTGATTTGATTTTCGTGCTGCTAATACAATTAAAGAAACAGAAGTAGGAATGAACATTCCCGCTCCGGTTGTCTGGATTAACCGTCCGTAAGGCGCCGGCATGCCATAGATCCGGGGGGTACTTTTCCAACGGGGAGCAGATGCGTTTCCACAAGGCGGAATCCGCATTTTTCGTCTTTATTTTCGTGATCCTGGCCGCAGGCCTGGTGACGCTTTATGCCTATGGTCAATTGCAGTCCATCGCGGTCGGTCACGATACGACTTCCCGGGTCGAGAGGATCGCTTATCTCAACACGCTGCTGTTTGTCACCGGGGTGCTGCTGGCGACAGCGCTGTTCTTCGGCGTGTTCTTCATCTACCCGTTGATCCGTAGGCAGGCGACGGAAGAGGGCAAGCTGCGCGCCATGACGGTTTCGCTCAGCGCCCGCTCGGAAACGCTGCAGCATGCGGCATTGACCGACGGCCTTACCGGCATGCAGAACCGGCGCTATTTCGACGATGCGCTGAAGGAATATCTCGAGGAATTCCGCCGCATCGAAAAGCCCGTCGGGCTGATGATCCTCGACCTCGATCATTTCAAGCAGGTCAACGACACGCATGGCCACGATGTCGGCGACGAGGTGCTGAGGGCAGTCGCCAATTGCCTCAAAGGCATGACGCGCTATCACGACGTGGTGGCGCGGCTCGGCGGCGAAGAGTTCGCCGTTGTCACCCCCAACATGGACGCGGAGTTGTTGGGGAAGTTCGCCGAACGCATCCGCAAGGCGATTGCCAACATGTCGGTGCTGTCGGGCAATGTCCGCCTCAAGATCACCACCAGCGTCGGTCTTGCCGTCTGGGATCGGAAGGAAACGGCCGAGGAATTCTACCGCCGCGCCGACCGCCAGCTCTACGAGGCGAAGAGGCAAGGCCGCAACCGCGTCTGCGCCTAAATCCCGGCATTAAATCCGTGAGGCTGGCCGTTTGATGCCGTCTTCTGCGCTTCCGGCCTTCGCCGGCCGAAGCACTCATGAGGTGGTGGCGGCAGCTATGGCTACGGCCGGCGTAGGCCGGTGCTCACGGACTCAATGTCCGCTCCGCTCCGGTTCTCGAAGTCGACACCGACCGACTCAGCCTGACGAATTTTCTGGCGTGATTTACCCAAGCTGGCTGACGAAGCTGATCTCGGAAGTTGACGCGGCTTGCCGGTGGCCAGAAGGGTGTGCAGGCTAATCGTTCTGCGGGCGCATGCCGAAGGTTGTGGGCTTGAGGCCGTAGCGCAGGTCGAAATCGTCGTCCGGCTGGACGCGCTGGGCGGTCGCCGGCTTGCGGTAATCGGGATCGCCGGCCTGGCGGCCGGAATCCACTGCTTCGGCGAAGGCCATCTGCTGCTGCGGTTTCGGGACGTTGCGCAGCCGCTCGACGATGGCGGCGAGATCGACGTCGTTGCCGTCCTGCGAGAACTCGTCCTGCTCTCGCTTGGCGGTGCCGGGGATCAGGTTCTCCGCCAGTTTTTCGAACTTCAGCCGCATGGTCGTCGCCACGCCTTCACCGAAGGCGATGGCTTCGCGCTGGCCCATGGAGGACAGGAAGGCCAGCGTCGAGGCGGAGGAATCGGCGATCGCCGAGCGGATGATTGCCTGGTCCTGCTCGTTGGCCAGCCGCATGGCGAAAAAGGTCGAGCATTGCGACAGGATGGTCGGATCGAGTTCACCCGGGCGCTGGGTGACGACGCCGAGATAGCAGCCATATTTGCGGCCTTCCTTGGCGATGCGCGACAGTGCATGCCTTGTCGGGGCGAAGCCAAGGCGTGGATCGGCCGGCATGTAGCGGTGCGCTTCTTCGCACAGCAACAGCAGCTTCAGCCGGCCCTCGCTCCACAGCGCAAGGTCGAACGCCAGGCGCGCCAGCACCGAACAGACGGAGTTGACCACTTCGGACGGCATGCCGGCCATCTCGAAGCAGGTCACCGGGCGGCCATGATGCGGCACACGGAAAATATTGCCGATCGTCTCGTGGATCGTGTCCTCGATCAGCCGCGAATTGAACATGAAGCGATAGCGCGGGTCGGACGCGGCAGATTCGATGCGCGTCTTCAGCGATTTCAGCGTCGGGCGGTCGTTCTTGCTTTCCAGGAGGCCCATGCGCTCGTCGATCTGCTTGATGAGATCGACCATTCGGTAGGGCACCGGTGTGTCGGCGGTCAGCGCATCGCTGCCGCGGCGCACATAGGAGCCTGAATTGGGATTGCGATAGAGGTTCTTGGCGGCGGGGATCAGGTCGCGCAGGACATCGACTTCTTCCGGCACGACCTCTCGGCCGCGAAACAGCACTTCGGCGAATTCTTCGAGCCTGAACATCCAGAACGGCAGGTCAAGCGTCTTGGAATCGACCCGGACGCAGAACTCAGGCAGGGACGCCGCGAATTCATTGTGCGGATCGAGGATGAGGATGCGCAGATCGGGCCGGGCCGCGATCGATTTGCGCAGCAGCAGCGAGACGGCGGTGGATTTGCCGACGCCGGTTGTGCCGACAACGGCAAAATGGCGCGCCAGCGTGTCCTCGATAGCGATGTTGGCGTCGATCGACTCATCCTGCGACAGCGTACCGATGGTGATCGAATGACGCCCGGCGAGATCGTAGACCGCCTGCAGATCACGGGTACGGATGCGGTGCGCTATGGCGCCGATATGCGGATAGGTGGTGATGCCGCGGTCGAACACCGGTTTGGCCCCCGGTTCGGCGCCGTCGCGCACTTCGCCGATCAGCTCGACGCTGACCTCGATGGGATTTTGTCCCTCATTGCTCCAGGCGCGATCCGATTTGCCGATTTCGTAGACCAGACCAACGGTGCGCGATGTCCCGAGATTGATGGAGATCATCTTGCCGACGGTCCACAGGCCGGTGACCGCTCCTTCGATGTCGTCGGCATAGGCGCTGATGGTGGCGCGCGCACCGTCGCACTGCACGACGTTGCCGAGAATGCGCTTGTCGCTCTGCTCTGCGCGGCGGCGCTCCTGCGAGGTCGGTTCGCCGACGGAGGCTTCGCGCTCGACAAACATACGATCCGATCCCCATTCCCGTGGAGCCTCGATCCTACACAGACGGGGTTAAGGTGGCGTGATGCGGGATGGTGTAGCAGGGGTTAACCCGTCAGCGAAAATTCAACCGGCCGGCCTCTTCCCCCAATCCGAAGATTCGATATATTGGACGAATGACTGATATAGCGAATGACATGTCGGCCACGATAGGCAGACGAATCCACGCCGAAAGAGCCTTGCGGGACTGGTCGTTGGCCGACCTGGCGAACCGCTCCGGCGTCTCCAAAGCCATGCTCAGCACCATCGAGCGCGGCATGACCAGCCCGACGGCCGCGCTGCTGGTGCGCATCGCCGCTGCTTTCGGCATGACGCTGTCGACGCTGATTGCACGCGCCGAGCAGCAAGGTGGCGGCCTGCTGCGCGAGAGTGAGCAGCCGGTTTGGCGCGACCCCGGTACGGGCTATGTCCGTCGGCATCTGTCGCCGGTTTCCGACACGCCGCTCGAATTGATCCGGGTGCAGTTGCCGGCGGGCGCCAATGTGAGCTTCCCGGCGGCGTCCTATGCCTTCATCAAGCAGCAGATGTGGCTGATCTCCGGGCGACTTGAGTTCACCGAGGGCGATGTCGTGCACAGGCTCGAGCCCGGCGACTGCCTGGCGCTCGGCGCGCCGTCGGACTGCACGTTCCATGCCGTCGGACCGCAGCCGGCCGACTATCTGGTCGCGCTGGTCAGGGGCTGAAATCGTGGCAAGACGTCCCAAGCGCTACGACAATGGCGGACCGCCGCTCGATGATTACAAGGGTCCGCCATGGGGCAAGGGCGATCCCTACATCTTCCTGGCCTGGCAGGCAGCGCATGCCAAGGCGTGGAAGGCGCCAAGCCGTGACGTGATGCTGATGCGCATGGAAAAGGCCGAGCGGCTTGGCCTGACCTATGAGGAATACACGCTCGAAATCCTCGAACGCGGGCTGCATCTGCAGCCGAAAGACACCGATCGCATCGCCGCGATCAAGGCGAGACGAAAGCGGCGCCGCGTCGCGCGTCTGGATTAGCAAGGGAAAGTGCAGGTGAGTCCCATCGAAATCAGGCCGCTGACTGCGGGAACGCGCGACATGCTGGCCGACCTCCTGATCGAGACGGTCGCGGCCGGCGGCTCCGTCAGCTTCATGCATCCCTTATCCAGGCAAGCGGCGGAAACTTTCTGGGGCAACTCGTTGGTGGCAGCAGAGAGAGGTGAAAGAGCGGTGCTGGGTGCATGGAAGGGCGAGGTTCTGGTCGGCACCGTGACCGTGCTGCTCGACTTTCCTGATAATCAGCCGCACCGGGCCGAGATCGCCAAGCTGATGACCCGCGTCGAACACCGCGGCAAAGGCATGGCGAGCCGGCTGATGCGGGCGGCAGAAACGCTCGCCGTCGAGAAAGGCCGCACGCTTCTGGTGCTGGACACCGCAACCGAGGAGGGCGCTTCCGGCCTTTACGAAAAACTCGGCTTCACGCTCACTGGCGAAATACCGGACTTTGCCTTGAAGCCCCATGGCGGGCTGACCGGCACGCTCATCTACTGGAAGCGCATCGGCGGCGCTGCCTAACCCATATGATGAACCTCTTGCAGCGCGTAGACCGGCGTCGCGATGCCTTCCATGCGGGCCTTCAACTGCAACGCCAGGAACTGCGAATAGTGGCGCGACTGATGCAGATTGCCGCCATGGAACCACAGCGCCTCCTGTTGCGTCGGCTTCCACATGTTGCGGAGCTCGCCTTCCCAGGGGCCTGGGTCCTTGGTGGTGTTGGAACCGAGGCCCCAGCATTTGCCGACCTTGTCTGCGACCTCCCGTGAGATCAAATCGGCCGCCCAGCCGTTCATCGAACCATAGCCGGTGGCGTAGACGATGAGATCGGCCGGCAGTTCCGATCCATCGCTGAGCAGGACCGAATGCTCCTTGATCTCCTTCACGTCGACACCGCTTTTCAGCTTGATCGACCCGTCGATGATCAGGTCGGATGCGCCGACATCGATGTAATAGCCCGAGCCGCGCCGCAGATATTTCATGAACAGGCCGGAGCCGTCATCGCCCCAGTCAAGCATGAAGCCGGCCTTCTCCAGGCCCTTGTAGAATTTGTCGTCGCGCTTCTTCATCTCGGCATAGGCCGGGATCTGGAATTCGTGCAGGATCTTGTAGGGCAGGGAGGCAAAGACGAGGTCGGCCTTGGCTGTGGTCATACCGCTCGCGACCGCCTTTTCCGAATAGAGGGAGCCCAGGCCGATCTCCATCAGCGTGTCCGACTTGACGATGTGCGTGGTCGAGCGCTGCACCATGGTGACGTCGGCGCCGGCCTCCCAAAGGGCTGCTGCAATGTCGTGGGCGGAGTTGTTCGAGCCGATGACGACAGCTTGTCTGCCGACATAGGCATCGGGTCCCGGATGCTTCGAGGAGTGATGCTGGTCGCCCTTGAATGTGTCCATGCCCTTGAAGTTCGGCATGTTGGCCTTGCCGGATTGCCCCGTGGCCAGCACCAATTGTTTCGGCTTCAGCGTGATGTCCTTGCCGTCGCGGCGCACCACCACCGTCCATTCCTTCTTGCTGTCGTCATAGACAGCGCTCATGGCCTCGGTCGACGACCAGTAGTTCAGCTCCATTACCTTGGCGTACATTTCCAGCCAGTCGCCGATCTTGTCCTTGGGCGCGAAGACCGGCCAGTTCCTGGGAAAGTCGATATAGGGCAGATGGTCGTACCAGACCGGATCGTGCAGGCAGAGCGATTTGTAGCGCTTGCGCCAGCTGTCGCCGGCCCGTTCGTTCTTCTCGACGATGATGGTCGGCACGCCGAGCTGCCGCAGCCGCGCGCCGAGCGCGATGCCGCCCTGGCCGCCGCCAATGATGAGCGTATAGGGCTGCGTCTTGAAGCCGAGTTCGGCGGCCTCCTTCTCGCGCTCCTCCTTCCAGGTCGGGCGGTTCTTGCCATGGCCGTGCTTGGCGCCGAGCGGGCGGTCGAAGCCGGCCGGCTCCTCATGGCCCTTGAGCTCGACCATGGTGGTGAGCAGCGTCCAGATCTTGCCGTCCTTCAGCCGGATGTGGCCGAAGCCGCGCGCCACGGACGTTTCGAAACTGATCCAGCCGTCGAGCATGCCATCGTTTTCAGTGGCGTCCTCGCCCTTGGCGATCGCCCAGTTCGATGGGTTGGTTTTCGCCACCTGGCTCACCAGCATGTCGCGCACCTGGTCGCGGCCTTCCATGGTCTTGATGTTCCAGGTGAAGCTGACGAGATCGCGCCAAAAACAATCCTCCTGAAAGCAGGCGACCGCCTTGTCGATGTCGCCGGCGGCGAGTGCCGCGCCGAAGCGATCGAGCAGGTCGGAAAGCTTCTTGTTGGGGGCCTTGTCGAGCATTGAATTTCCTCCGCGATTTTTCCTGGCCGCCTTTAGCGAGCGGAACCCTGCCGAAGCTTGACGTCCGGCCTGGCGCAGTATCGCGACAAATTATGCGCCGCGTCACGTCGTCCAATAGTTTGCCGCGTATTCAGGGGCTTATCGGGAAATCGGGACGCCGAAGACCGTTGCGAACCAGCGGCGGACCGCTTCTTCGGCCGGGCTCAGATGCGCGCCCGAAGGTGCGGTCAGATAGTGGCCGGCACCGCTCGACAGCGTAAAGCCGGACAGGGTGACGAGAGATCCTTCGCGCAGTGCCGCGTCGGCCAAGGTCGCGATCCCAGCACCATGCCGGCGCCGTGCTTCGCCGCCTCCAGTGCGGTAACGAAACTGTCGAATTTGTGCGTGGGCCCGAGCGCCGGCTTCATCCGGGCGACGGCGAACCACTCGCCCCACATTTCCCGCGCGCCGACCACTGTAAGTCTCGGCAATCCTGTCCAATCCTTGGCCTTTGCGATATTTGGCGACGCCATCGGCGTCAAGGTTTCGCGGGTGAGGCGGTCGGCCTGCCGTCCGGCAAAGGAGCCGGAGCCAATGCCGAATCGGATGTCGAGACCCACAAAGCGCTCGCCGTAATCGGCCGGTGTGTGGATGGTCTCGATCTGCAGCTGGACGAAGGGCAGGTCCTTGGCCATTTGCGGCAGCTTTGGCGCGATCATCAGCACGGCAAACGAGATCGGCGAGCGTATCGTCACGCTCTGGACGGTCTTGGGTTCGAACAGCTCGCGCGTGCTGTTGGCGATCACGGCAAAGGCCGATTGCAGATGCGGCAGGTAGGCGGCACCCTCCGGCGTCAATTCGACGCCGCGCGCCAGGCGGATGAACAGCGGCTGCTTCAACCGCTCTTCGAGAGAACGGATGTGCTGGCTGACCGCAGCCTGGGTCAGGCCAAGCTCGGCCGCGGCGGCGGTGAAATTCGACAGCCGCGCGGCGGCCTCGAAACTCCGCAGCCAGTCAAGCGGGGGCAAGGGCAAGGTTGTTTCAGTCATAAACAGTTTATGGCCTTTGGCCGCAAAATGATAATTTGAGTTATGCCTTCAACATCATCACGATGCAACCGGAAACCCTGCGGAGTTGGCTGCGGGGCGCAGCGGACAGGAACGGATCCCCATGCTTACCCAGGCGCTGATCGGCGACGAAGGAAGAACGATCGACCTCGGGTGGAAGGACGGCGCGCGCACTCGCTTTCACGCCATGTGGTTGCGCGACAATGCGCTCGACGACAAGACGCGCAGCGCCGGCAACGGCCAGCGGCTGATCACCATTCTCCACATTCCCGCGCAGACATGGATCGGCGCAGCCGCGATCAAGGGCGATGCGCTTGAAGTCAGTTTCGAACCGGAGGGAAAGACGGTGCGCTTCCCCGCGGCCTGGCTGAGCGCCAATGCCTATGATCGCGATGCCGCCCGACAGCCCGGCTGGACAGGCGAGGGCACCGTGCGATGGACCAGGGCCTCTATGCAGAATTCGGTGCCGCGCGCCGGCTATCTCGCTGCCAGCCGCGACCGCGCCGTCTTGCGGCAATGGCTGTCGGCGGTGAAGACCTACGGCTTCGCGGTGATGGACGATTTGCCGGCCGAATCCGGGGCGCTGTGCAAAGTGTCCGATCTGTTCGGCTATATCAGGGAGACCAATTACGGCCGATGGTTCGAGGTGCGCGCCGAGGTCAATCCAACCAATCTGGCCTACACCAATCTTGGCCTGCAGGCGCATACCGACAATCCCTATCGCGATCCGGTGCCGACCTTGCAGATCCTGTCCTGCATCGAAAACACGGTGGAGGGTGGCGAATCCAGCGTTGTCGATGGTTTTGCCGTGGCGGCCGCGCTGCAGGCCGAAAACCCCGAAGGCTTCCGGCTGTTGAGTTCATACCCGGCGCGCTTCGAATATGCCGGCTCGTCGGGCGTGCGATTGCAGGCCAAGCGGCCGATGATCGAGCTCGGGCCGGATGGCGAACTCATCGCCATCCGCTTCAACAACCGCTCGCTGGCGCCGACCGTCGATGTGCCGTTCGCGGAGATGGAGGCCTACTACGCCGCCTATCGCCGGTTTGCCGAACTGATCGAGGATCCGTCCTTCGAAGTGACCTTCAAGCTCGAGGCGGGCCAGGCCTTCATCGTCGACAACACCCGCGTCATGCATGCCCGCAAGCAGTTCTCCGGCGCCGGCAAGCGCTGGCTGCAGGGCTGCTACGCCGACAAGGATGGCCTTTTGTCGACGCTGTCGGCGATCGAACACGAATTCAAGGAAGCAGCGGAATGAGCAGCCAGGATTTGAACGCGAGCAACATCGTCGAATTCATCGCCGATATTTTCGAACGCCGAGGGGCTGAATCCTATCTCGGCGAACCCGTCACCATGTCGGAGCACATGTTGCAGGGCGCCTGGTTCGCCGAAAAGGACGGCGCGCCCGATGTGCTGGTGGCGGCAGCACTGCTGCACGATATCGGCCACTACACCAGCGAGTTCGGCACCTATTCGCCCGACGATGTCGAGGACAAGCATCATGACGAAGCCGGCGGCGAGGTGCTGGCGCCGTTCTTTCCACCGGTGATCGTCGAATGCGTCAGGCTGCATGTCGCGGCCAAGCGCTACCTCTGCGCTACCGACCCCACCTATTTCGGCAGGCTGTCGCAGGCCTCGGTCCACACGCTGTCGCTGCAAGGCGGGCCGATGAATGCCGAAGAGGTGGCCGAGTTCCGCAAGAACCCGTTCCACGAGGAAGCGGTGCGGGTTCGCATCTGGGACGAGGCCGGCAAGATCGCCAACATGAAGACCCGGGCATTTCGCGACTACATGCCGCTGCTGCAGCGGGTTGTCCGCGACTTCGCCAATCGCGCCTGATCGCAATCCGGGGAAGGAACGGCATATGCACCGTTTCGACGGCAAACATGCGCTAACCGTATGCCGCCGCAGACTTGCCGCGAGCGTCTGCGTGGGCAGGCGCTCGCGCCTCGCTGCCGATCCCTACCGGTGACGAGCCTTGTCACCGCGGATTTTATTGCGACATCCGTCGGCGCGGCCCAAGATCAGTAGGTCAGACTTCGGTGTATATTTGACTCAGACGAAGGTCTGAGAATCGAGCTGCAAGCACGAAAGGAGAGTTTCCTCAGCGTTTGTGAGCCGCAATTTTGGGCTGTTCATTCTTGAATACCGTGACACATCATGATGTGATGGTGGCATGAATGGAGAAAGGCAGCCCCTGTTTTCATCCGTGCGTCGCCGGGCGTACTTTAGCTTGCGCGTATTCGCGGCGGTTGCGGTGACGATGCCGGTGCTTGGTCTGCGGTTGAGCCATGTCGACGGTTACAAGATCGAATTCGCCGCTGCCAGCGCCAAGAGCGGAAACAATGGCAATGGTAACGGTGGTGGCAACGGTAGTGGTAACGGTAATGGCTCAGGCGGCAACGCCGGGAATGGCAACGCCAACGGAAAGGGAAAAAATGGTGCCGGCGACAACGCCGCCGGTAGCCAAGCTCCCAGTAGCCAAGTCAATGCCGCTGGCGACACGGTGACGGTACAGGGCGCCAAAATCCAGGTCGTGCATCGCGATGGATTCAGCGAAAGCATCGAGGCCGGCCGCTTCACTATGAAGGATCCGCTTGGAAGGACAATTGTCGAACGCGCCGTAAGGGCCTCCGACATTGCTCGTCTGAAAGGGCTGTAACTGTTGGTTCGCCAACCAGCATCCGACCTTCAGACAAGCCCCGATCTCCCTATACAAGACCCGTTTTGGGCGCGTGCATAAGAATGGCTGCTTCGGTGCGGTTTCGCACCTTTAGCTTTTGAAATATCCGAGTCATGTGGTGTTTTACCGTTTTCTCCTGCAGGTTGAGACGTTTGGCGACTTCTTTATTGCTCAGTCCTTCGCCTACCAAGGAGATTATCCCAAGCTCGCGTCCCGAGAGATTGGCAACGAGATCGGTTGTGCGCTTTTCCGGCCGGATCAGTTCATTCAAAAGCTGCGCTGACAGGGTCGGCGAAACATATTTTTTTCCTGCGGCTATATAAGTCAGCACCTCGGCCAGCGATGCCGCCCCAATCCCTTTCAGCACATATCCGCGTACGCCCAGCCTGAGCGCCGTTGCCAAATCGGCGTTCGCCTCCGAGACGGTGAGCATGACGATCTTGCAGTCAGGCTGAGTTGCAAGAATATTTTCCGCTGCCGCCAGACCCCCTCCCGGCAAACTGATGTCTAGCAGCAATATGTCGGGATTTGCCAAGGCCGCAAGCTGTTCGGCATCCGTCGCGGTTTCGCCCGCACCAACGACTTCGAAGCCGCCGATTTCGGCGAGGCTGCGAGCCACACCCTCGCGAAACAGCGGATGATCATCAACAATGGCAATCCTTATGGGAGCGGTCATTTCTGGTCCTCGATGTTGAGCGTTATGGTCAGCCGGGTCCCCCTGGGGCTCGAAAAGGTCTCGAAGTGACCTCCGATACTTTCGATACGTTCCCTCATACCGGCGAGTCCAAGTCCTTCACACGATCCCGACTGGAATCCAGGGCCGTGATCAAGCACTTGAATGAGGAGCTTGCCCTGCGTCACTCTCGCCTTGACAGCCTGCCCCTTGCCCAGACCGTGTCGCCAGGCATTGTTCAGCCCCTCCTGCGCGAAGCGAAAGATGCTTATTTTCTCGGACGTCCCCAGGTCGGGCAGGCGAGATGGCAGTGAAAGCGATACGGAGGAGGCCGTCCGGCGTTCATGTTCGGCAACCGCAAGCCGCAATATCTCCGCGACTGTCGAAGCTTCGATCTGTGGCAGCACGAGGCCGGTGCAGATGGCGCGGATCTCCCGCATCGCCTCGTCCAACGTATGATGGATATCGGCGATCTCGGTCTTCCGGTGGCTTGGGGATGCGGCGGGATCGAGCAGCAGAGGGCTGTCCATGCGCAGCGCAGCCAGTGCGACCAGCTGAGCTGGACCGTCATGCAAATCAGACCCGATGCGACGCAAGTAACGCTCGTTGATTGCCGTTGCGCGGCGCGACGCCTGCTGGACGCGCTCCCGCAAAGCGGAATTCTGCTCCAAAAGCAACTGAAGTTCGGCCACTTGTGTCTCAAGCGCTGAACGCTGCGTTTCGATAGTGCTGCTGCCGCGAAGCACGATTCCCGAGAGCATCGCCAAGGCGACCGCGGTCGCGCCAGCCACGAGCAGCCAGCTCGACCATAGTGCCGAGTTTAAAGTGCCCTGAAGATCGTCGGCTATCTCGTAGAACTCGGAAACGGCCACAACATCGCCCGACCACGGCTCTCGAACCGGATTGTAGATCTCGAGCAGCGAGGCGGTGGGGCTCTTCCGTTCCTTCCTTTCATTTTCGTCCAGATCATTGAATTGCGCCACCACGTTTCCACCGAACGCATGCAGCAAGTTCGCATTTGGCTCGAAGGTCTGGCCGATAAGAGCCGCGTCTTTGGCGTACAGCACCTTGCCATCACGCCGCCAAAGCACGAACGACGCCAGTTTTTTGCCGAGAGCACCCTGGTCCAGGGTTTCATCGAGCGCCCGTTTAACGGTGTCGCTGAGCTGCTGGCTTTTGCGCATATCCGGCAGGATTGGCGCGATGACACTGTCGACGTAAAGCGCGGTCGTGCTTGCAGAGTTGCGGATCACTCCATCTCGTATTTGCGAGGTGACCCATAGGCCGACGACCAGCATCAGCGACAGCAGCCCAATGCTTCCGACTATGATGAACTGCCAAGCCAACGATAGCCTGTTCCAGTTTTGATAGAGACTATCAATGTAGCGCACGTCTCAACCGACCCCGCGACTTTGGCCGCGCCAAAATGCCTAAGCCATCCTACATCTAGAACGGTCGATGGTGCGAGCAAGCGCTAGGTTGAATTGCCGGGGAAACCGCAATTTCAGGGCATGATCCCACCGCCACCCGCGGGGAACGGCGGTGGGATCAGCGTTACTGTATGATCTTGACGATCTTCCGCGTGCCGGGGTCGACCAGCACGGTTCGCCCGTCGACCACAACGTAGCGATACTTGACGCTCGGCACTTCATGCAGTTCCACCGTGTCGGGAATGGCGGTCCCCACGTTCAATTCGACACCTGGAATCTTCACCGACGCAAGGGGCTGCTTTTTCACGTATTCGCGCACAACCGTTTCCTGCTCCGGCGCGATGATGACGTCTTGAGCGGCAACTACGCCCGCGCTCGCGAGCAGCAAGAATCCGGCAATTGCGGTCGACTGGTACATGGTCGTCATGATTCTCTCCTTCATCAACGCTCATGCATCTTGCGCGAGCTCGATTCCGATACGGTGGTTGTTGGTGAGGTTGATGCACACCGGGAGCCGAACGGGCTTTTCGCGGCTGCGTTCCCGCGTGGGGCTTCGGTCCGGGCGTCATCGGGCCAATGGACGATAGGGGGAGGGACCAAAGTCTGGTGCCAGGCTGTAGAGGTCCTAGAGCCTCCTCAGGGCGGAACACAGGGTTCTCGGCATCGTTGAGATCAGCACTTGTGGGAGGCGTTAATGGACAACAGCGTCCATCAGGCACGATGGTTGCTCTTGCCTGTTTTCGGGGTAGCCATCCTGGTCATGACGACGGGAGTACTTCTAAGCTTGTGAGGCTGGTGTCATCGCTATGGGATCGCAAGCTCAGGAAAAAATAAAATGTTGCGTTGCATTAATTGTTTGATGCAATTTATAGGTGATTGTTGCAAAATTACTGCCAACATTCACTGGTCTTCTTAGAAACCCGATTTTATTCACAAAATGTGGAACAAAGTATTTTTGGCAGAGTTGGCTAGGCTGAGGGACCGACTCTTTAAGGAGAAAGCAGATGAAACATGTGTTGATCACGAGCATGATTGCGCTTGGCGTCGGGTGCGGCGCCGCGATCGCCCAGACCCAGGCCGTGCAGCCGAGCGGTGGCGACAACTGCGCCGCCGGCGCGGCCGATTGCCAGAAGGGCGGCAAGGCCGGAGAACAGGCGCAAGGCAAGATGAAGTCACAGACCGATCAGAATGCACAGGGCCAGGCTGGCGCCACGACCGATCAGCAGGCTCAGGGCAAAGCCAAGCTCAAGACGGATGAACAGGCACAGGGCAAGGCCGGGACCAGTACCGAGCAGAATGCTCAGGGTCAGGCCGGCGCCACGACCGGTCAGCAGGCTCAGGGCAAGGCCAAGCTCAAGACGGATGAACAGGCCCAAGGCAAGGCCGGGACCAGCACCGAGCAGAATGCTCAGGGCCAGACCGGCACCAGCACCGAGAAGCAGGCTCAGGGCAAGGCCAAGCTCAAGACCGATGAACAGGCCCAAGGCAAGGCCGGGACCAGCACCGAGCAGAACGCTCAGGGCCAGACCGGCACCAGCACCGAGAAGCAGGCTCAGGGCAAAGCCGGGACCAGCACCGAGCAGAACGCTCAGGGCCAGACCGGCACCAGCACGGACCAGCAGGCCCAGGGCAAGGCCGGGACCACCACCGAGCAGAACGCTCAGGGCAACACAAACGTCCAGACCGACCAGGGCAATACGGCCTCGATCAACAACGTGACAGTCGAGCAGAAGACGCAGGTCACGCAGATCATCCACGAGACCAGGGTTGAGCCGGTGAAGAACGTCGACTTCGACATTTCGGTCGGCATCGAGGTGCCGCGGCACAAAGTGCGCCTGCACCGTCTGCCGGCGCGCATTGTCAAGATCGTCCCGGCTTACGAATCCTATGAGTACTTCGTGCTGGCCGACGGGCGCATCGTCATCGTCGACCCGGATACGTACAAGATCGTGCTGATCCTGACGTGACACGGCAGTGGCTCTTGTTCCCGGCGCGGTGCGATTGAGGGGTATCGTATGCGCCGCGGTGGCCCGCCGACCAGAGGCGGCGGGCCACTTGCTTTGTCTTTCGCATCGCGCGTTTTTCCCGTTGACACCTTGCCTTTCACCCTCGTAGTGTCCGCCACGATGAAAAAGGCACTCATTCTCGTAGGAAAGCGCGTGGGCAAGGCGGTGTAACCGCCGGGCGAAAACCTCCCATGCGCAACACACAGGCTCCCATCGGGGGCCTTTTTTATTGCCCGAAACACGACTAAACGACCAGCAATCGCCTCATGGCTAGAAGTACGGGACCAGACCGATGAGCAACGGACAGAACGAACGGCGCGAAATGCCAAACAGGGAAATGACTGGCGCCGAAATGGTGGTGCAGGCGCTGAAGGACAATGGCGTCAAGCATGTCTTCGGCTATCCCGGCGGCGCGGTGCTTCCGATCTATGACGAAATCTTCCAGCAGGACGAGGTCGAGCACATCCTCGTCCGCCACGAGCAAGGCGCAGGGCATGCGGCCGAAGGCTATGCCCGCTCGACCGGCAAGGCCGGCGTCATGCTGGTGACCTCCGGCCCGGGCGCCACCAATGCGGTGACGCCGCTGCAGGATGCGCTGATGGATTCGATCCCGCTGGTCTGCCTGACCGGGCAGGTGCCGACTTCGCTGATCGGCTCCGACGCGTTCCAGGAGTGCGACACGGTCGGCATCACGCGCCCCTGCACCAAGCACAACTGGCTGGTGAAGGACGTCAACGAATTGGCCGCCACCATCCATGAGGCCTTCCATGTCGCGACGACCGGCCGCCCCGGCCCGGTGGTGGTCGACATTCCGAAGGATGTGCAGTTCGCCAAAGGCATCTATGTGCCGCCGCAGGCGGCGCCGCGCACCAGCTACCAGCCGAAGGTCCAGGGCGACCTGGAAAAGATCAAGGCCGCCGTCGAACTGATGGCCAGCGCCAAGAAGCCGATCATCTATTCGGGCGGCGGCGTCATCAACTCCGGTCCGGAGGCCAGCCATCTTCTGCGCGAACTGGTCGACCTCACCGGCTTCCCGATCACCTCGACGCTGATGGGCCTCGGCGCGTATCCGGCATCGGGCAAGAACTGGATGGGCATGCTGGGCATGCACGGCACTTATGAAGCCAATATGGCGATGCATGATTGCGACGTGATGATCTGCATCGGCGCGCGCTTCGACGACCGCATCACCGGACGGCTGACCGCCTTCTCGCCCAACTCGAAGAAGATCCACATCGACATCGATCCATCGTCGATCAACAAGAACGTGCACACGGAAGTGCCCATCATCGGCGATGTCGGCCGGGTGCTGGAGGACATGGTGCGGCTGTGGCGGGCGAGCGCCAAGGCCGACAAGAAGGCGCTCCATCCCTGGTGGGAGCAGATCGCCAAATGGCGCGCGCGTGACTCGCTCGCGTTCAAGATGAACCACGATGTGATCATGCCGCAATATGCCATCCAGCGGCTCTACGAACTGACCAAGGACATGGACACCTACATCACCACCGAGGTCGGCCAGCACCAGATGTGGGCGGCGCAGCACTATCATTTCGAGAAGCCGAACCGCTGGATGACGTCGGGCGGGTTGGGCACGATGGGCTACGGTCTGCCGGCTGCGCTCGGCGTGCAGATCGCGCACCCGGATGCGCTGGTCATCGACATCGCAGGCGATGCCTCGGTGCAGATGACGATGCAGGAGATGAGCGCGGCGGTGCAGCACAATGCGCCGATCAAGATCTTCATCCTCAACAACCAGTATATGGGCATGGTGCGCCAGTGGCAGCAGCTGCTGCACGGCAACCGTCTGTCGCATTCCTACACCGAAGCGATGCCCGACTTCGTCAAGCTGGCCGACGCATATGGCGGCCATGGCATTCGCTGCGAGAAGCCGGACGAGCTGGACGATGCGATCAAGGAGATGATCGCGGTGAAGAAGCCGGTGCTGTTCGATTGCCGGGTGGCGACGCTCGCCAACTGCTTCCCGATGATCCCGTCGGGCAAGGCGCATAATGAAATGCTCCTGCCCGACGAGGCGACCGACGAAGCCGTGGCCAACGCCATCGACGCCAAGGGCAGGGAACTGGTCTAGGTCCAAGCCGGGGCAGGGCTGTCGCGAGAAGCCGTGCGCAAACAGAGAATTAGCTCAAAGTCTGAAATCGAGATTCATGTCATGAACGCACAGCTTCAACCGACCGGCTCCGCCTATTTCATCGCCAAGGAAACGGAAAAGCCGGAGAACCACACGCTCTCCGTGCTGGTCGACAATGAGCCCGGTGTGCTTGCCCGGGTCATCGGCCTGTTTTCCGGCCGCGGTTATAACATCGAGAGCCTCACCGTCTCCGAGACCGAACACGAGAAGCACCTGTCGCGCATCACCATCGTGACGCGCGGCACGCCGCATGTGCTGGAGCAGATCAAGCACCAGCTCGAACGCATCGTACCGGTGCATCGCGTCGTCGATCTCACCGTGCGCTCGCACGAGTTCGGCCAGGAGCGGCCGCTGGAACGCGAGTTGGCGCTGGTCAAGGTCGCCGGCACCGGCGAAGCCCGCGTCGAGGCGCTGCGTCTGGCGGACGCTTTTCGCGCTTCGGTCATCGACGCCAACACCGAGCACTTCATCTTCGAGATTACCGGCAAGGGTTCGAAGCTCGACCAGTTCATCGCCATCATGAAGCCGCTCGGCCTGGTCGAGATCTGCCGCACCGGCGTGGCGGCGATGAACCGCGGCCCGCAAGGGATGTAGTCTCAGTCCAACTATTTTACCGGCTTGGGATCGACCTTGCCGCTCGCCAGATTCTTACTCTCCCTTTTGATCGGGCGCGATACCGGACAGACGTCCTGGACGAAGCCGTTCAGCGTGTTAACCAGATTGTTCTGGACCAGCGAGTAGCGGATGAATTGTCCCTGCCGCTCCCTGGCGATGAGGCCGGCCGTCTCCAGGATGCTCAGATGCTGCGAGATCGACGGCTTCGACATGTCGAAGCGCGCCGCGATCTCGCCCGCGGTCAGCGAGGAGTGGGCGAGATAGGCGAGGATCTTGCGCCTCGGCTGCGATGACAGCGCCTCGAACACGCGCTGTATGGCGCTGCTTGCCCCGATAGCCGTGTCGCCATCCGCTGCATTGTCTTCGATCACAGCCTGCCTCTGTCGTTTCGCTTCCGGTATTTAGTCTATTGCCTAAATACCTAAATCGGAATAGTAGATAGTTAGCTTATTGCCTAAATAAGCGCCGGCGCGCCGGAAGGCAAGGCTCTTTGGTCCGGAAATGTTTCCTGCAGAGGAGGGGTACCGATGAAGACCATATCCACAGGCAGAATGATCTCGCAGCCCTTGAGCGATGCCGAAGATGGCGAGGTCGTCTGGATGCCGGCCAAGTCGATCTGGGTCGGTGCGATGACGCTGATTGCGTTGGTGTTCGGGCCGCTGACCTTCAGCTGGAGCGCTTTCGCCCTGTTCGTAGCGACGACGGCGGTGACGATCTGCGCCGGACACTCGGTCGGCATGCATCGCCTGCTCATCCATCGCTCGTTCAAGGTTCACATCTGGCTCAAACACGCGCTGGTCTATCTCGGCACGCTCGTCGGCATGGCCGGTCCGTTCGGCATGATCTATGCGCATGACATACGAGACTGGGCGCAGCGCCAGACGGCTTGTCACGACCTGCACGCCCACCGCCGGCCTTTCTTCACCGACGCTTTCTGGCAAATGCATTGCGCCGTAGCGTTGCGCAATCCGCCTGACTTCGTCATCGAGCCGTCGATCAGAAACGACCGCTTCTACAAATTCGTCGAGCGGACCTGGATGCTGCAGCAACTGCCGTGGGCGATCCTTTTCTTGCTCCTCGGCGGGTGGAGCTGGGTGGTCTGGGGCATTGCGGTGCGTATCTCCGTGTCGCTGACCGGGCATTGGCTGGTCGGGCATTTCGCACATCGCAGCGGGCAGCAGGGCTGGCGCGTCGATGGCGTTGCCGTGCAGGGCTACAACCTGCCGCGTTTCGGCCTGGTGACCTTTGGCGAGAGTTTCCACGGCAATCACCATGCGTTTCCCGAATCCGCAAAGCTCGGCCTGGAACGCGGGCAGATCGATCTCGGCTGGCTCTTCATCCGCATCCTGGCTGCCCTCGGCCTCGCGCATGGCGTGAAGCTTCCCGGGAACACGCCGAGGCGCAAAGGCCTGCGGCGTGTGGCTGGCCGTCAGGAGGCCGCCGCCGCTCCCAGCCTGTTGTCGGCGCGGGCCCACGGCAGGTAGACTGTGCCGGCCTGGCTGGCTCGGGATAGGCGGATCACGGCGGAGCGCTTTGGACCAATGGAATGAGGTTGCGTCCAGCGCTCTGTCGATTTAAGTCAGCATTGCTGACCTTTGTGAGCCGTCATGACCCTCGACGCTTTCCTTGCCCTTTTGGTCTACGCCTTCGTGACCTCGATCACGCCGGGGCCGAACAACCTCATGCTCTTGGCGTCGGGCGTGAATTTCGGCCTGGTCAGAACCATTCCGCATATGCTGGGCATCAGCATGGGTTTCCTGGTGCTGTTGCTTGCTGTCGGCTTTGGCCTGGGCGCGGTGCTTACGGCGTTTCCGGCCTTGCACACCGGATTGAAGATCGCCGGCGCTGCCTATCTGCTCTATCTCGCCTGGAAGATCGCCATGTCGCGCTCGCTGTCCAGCAAGGGTGAGACGGAGGCACGGCCGATGCGGTTCATCGAGGCAGCCGCATTCCAGTGGGTCAATGCGAAAGCCTGGGTGATGGCGATCACCGCCATGGCCGTCTACTCCAATCCGGACCACCCGTTCCTGTCGGTGGCGCTGATCGCGATCGCCTTCACCGTCGTCAACCTGCCGAGCGTCTCGATGTGGGCCGGTTTCGGCACAGCGCTGCGCGGGTTCCTGTCGGATCCGGTGCGGCTGAAATGGTTCAACATCGCCATGGGCGTGCTCTTGGCGGCGACGCTCTGGCCGATGCTGAAATAGACGCATCCCGCCTGAGATCTCAACCGCATCCTGGCTGGTTTTCCGACTGCTGAGCCGGCTGCATAGTCATTGTGCAGTGCACATTAAATCTTCGTAATGCCGTGTTTTGGCCCTTTTCCGACAAATGTGCGTCCTATCTACTTCGGCGAGATCGCGGCAAGGCGCCGTGATTGCGTAGAATGAGACCACCGGGTTCGGCGTGTCGGATCATAGGGCTTTTAGTCGATGCGCGGTAAAGTCGTTCTGGCGGTGGTGGTGGCAGCGGCCTGTGTCGCCGCGGCATGGGTCTATTTTTCGCCGGCGGCGATGAGCAGTCTGCAGCAGATGCTGCCGGGCGCCAGGCAGACGGCAGCGGCGGACAAGCCGGCTGGATCGGACAAGGCTTCGGCCGACAAGGCAGGGGGCAAATCCGGCGCCGGCGGCAATGCCGCCCGTTCGGCCTCGATCGTCTCGGCCACCGCGACAACGGCCGATTTTCCGATCCGCCGTTACGCCATCGGCTTCGTGTCTTCGCCGGCCGTGGTCAACATCAACGCCCGCGTGTCCAGCCAGATCGTATCGATCGACGTCAGGGACGGCCAGATGGTGAAGGCCGGCGACCTGCTGTTCTCGCTCGACGACAGGGCGCTCAAGGCGCAGCTTGCCAAGGATCAGGCGACGCTCGCCAAGGACCAGGCGCTGCTAACCAGTTCGGGCTCCGACCTTCAGCGCGCCAAGGATCTCGTCGCCAAGCAGGCCGGCACGCAGCAGACTTACGATCAGGCGGTGGCGGCGCAAAAGGCTGCCGCGGCGACGGTCGATGCCGACAAGGCGACGATCGACGCCGACAATGTCCAGCTCGGCTTTGCCAGCATCAAGGCGCCGATTGCCGGCCGGCTGGGCGCGGTCAACGTTTCGGTCGGTGACCTCGTCACCTTGAGCAACGGCAACTCGAGCACGGCCACGCCGCTGGTGACGATCACCGAGATGGATCCGCTGCAAGTCAACTTCAACCTGCCGGAGAGCAACCTGGCGCTGCTGCACAAGGCGCTGGCCAACCCGCAGCAAGGCGCGGTGACGCTGACCAAGGATGGCGATCCGACGCCGATCGGCAACGGCACGCTCGACTTCGTCGATTCCAGCGTCGACACCGCGTCCGGCACCATCGCGACACGGGCGAGCATTCCCAACGCCGATCTTTCACTGTGGCCCGGGCAATATGTGAATGTCGTGCTCGACGCTGGCATCATGCCGCAGATGACATCCATCCCAACCGTTGCCGTGCAGCCCAGCCAAAAGGGACCGTTCGTCTATGTCGTCAAGCCCGACAACACGGTCGAGATGCGACCGGTGCAGGTGGCGCTGACCGAAGGCGAAAACAGCGCCATCAGCGAGGGCGTCAAATCAGGCGAGAAGGTGGTGGTCGAGGGCCAGACCAGGCTGAAGGACGGCGCCGCCATTCACGAAGGCAAGGCGGCCAGCGGTGATCAAGCTGCTTCCAAGGTCGCCGAGGCCGGCAAGGCGGCTGCCCAATGATTTCCGAATTCTGCATACGCAGGCCTGTCGCCACGCTGCTGATGTCGTTCGCCCTCGTGCTGGGCGGGCTGTTTGCCTACAAGTTCCTGCCGGTGGCGGCGCTGCCGAGCGCCGAATTCCCGGTCGTCAACGTCTCGGCCACCCTGGCCGGCGCTTCGCCCGAAACCATGGCCACTTCGGTGGCGACGCCGCTGATCAAGCAGTTCGCCACCATCGCCGGCATCGATTCGATCTCGACCAGCAATTCGCTGGGACGCACGTCCATTGCCATCCAGTTCGTGCTCAACCGGGATATCGACGCGGCGGCCGCCGACGTGCAGGCGGCGATCGCGCGCACGCAGCGGCAGTTGCCGCCGGAGATGACGTCGCCGCCGAGCTATCGCAAGGTCAATCCGGCCGACGCGCCGATCCTTCTGATGTCGCTGGTCAGCGACACGGTTCCGCTCACCGACCTCGACGCCTTCGCCGAAAACGTCATCTCGCCCTCGCTGTCGACCATCGACGGCGTGGCGCAGGTGTCGATCTTCGGCCAGCAGAAATATGCGGTGCGCGTGCAGATCGACCCGACGGCGCTGGCGGCGCGCGGCATTTCGATCGACCAGCTGCAGACGGCGATCGCCTCGGCCAATTCCAACACGCCGCTCGGGGTCTTGCAGAACGACAAGCAGCAGCTGACCATCACGGCCAACACGCAGCTCACCAATGCCGCCGGGTTCTCCAACCTCATCATCGCCACCAAGAACGGCCATCCGGTGCGGCTGGGCGAGGTGACGCGCGTCATCGACTCGGTCGAGACCACGACGACCGCAAGCTGGTACGACGGCACGCGCGCCATCATCCTGGCGGTGCAGCGCCAGCCCGACGCCAACACGGTCGACGTCGTCGACAAGGTCAAGGCGATGCTGCCGTCGTTCAAGGACCAAATGCCGGCCGCCGCCGACATCAAGCTGCTCAACGACCGTTCGACCTCGATCCGCCAGGCCGTCGACGACGTCCAGTTCACGCTGCTTCTGACGATCGCTTTGGTGGTGACGGTGATCTTCGTCTTCCTGCGCCGGGTGACCGCAACCATCATTCCGGCCGTGGCGGTGCCGATCTCGCTGATCGCGACGCTCGGCGCCATGTTCCTGTTCGGCTTTTCCATCGACAACATCTCGCTGATGGGCCTGACGCTCGCAGTCGGCCTCGTCGTCGACGACG
Source organism: Mesorhizobium sp. M0478 (assembly GCF_040321305.1). NCBI lineage: Bacteria > Pseudomonadati > Pseudomonadota > Alphaproteobacteria > Hyphomicrobiales > Phyllobacteriaceae > Mesorhizobium > Mesorhizobium sp. M0478. Next base: position 10,312 of record NZ_JAMYRH010000004.1, on the reverse strand, counting down.
CCATCGTCATGCTGGAAAACATCTTTCGCCACATGGAGGAGGACGGTCTCTCGGCCTTCGATGCCTCGCTGAAAGGCGCGCGCGAGATCGGCTTCACCATCATCTCGATCTCGATCTCGCTGGTGGCGGTGTTCATCCCCGTGCTTTTGATGGGCGGCGTCATAGGCCGCATCTTCAACGAATTCGCCGTCGTGGTGACGGTCGCCATCCTGGCTTCGATGTTCGTGTCGCTGACACTGACGCCGATGCTGTGTTCGCGCTTGCTGTCGGTGACCAAGGCCGATCGCGACAAGCATGCCCCCGGCCACAAGCACGATATCGTCACCCGCGGCTATGACCGGCTTTTGACCTTCTGCCTGCGCCACACTTTTCTGGTGTTCCTCGTCTTCGTCGGCACGGCGGCAGGGTCGGTCTGGCTGATCGAGGTCTCGCCGAAAGGCTTTTTCCCGCAAGAGGATATCGGCCAGATCTCGGTGACGACGATCGCCAGGCAGGACATCTCCTACGACGCCATGGTCAAGCTGCAGAACCAGGCGGCAAGTGTCTTCTCGCGTTCGCCCTATGTCTCGCATGTGGCCTGGTCAGCCGGCGGCGGCAACAATGCGCTGAACCAGGGCCAGCTCTATGTGCAGCTGAAGGACAAGAGCCAGCGCCCCGACATCGATAAGGTGCTGTCGGATCTGCGGCGGCAGCTGGCCGTCGTGCCGGGGATCGATGCCTATATGCAGCCGGTGCAGAACCTGCGACTTGGCGCGCGTTCTTCCGCCAGCGCCTACCAGCTCGTCGTTCAGGGCCTCGATACCGGCCTGACCGACACATGGGCGCAAAAGCTCAACGATGCGATGGCGGCCGATCATGCGAATTTCACCGACGTCACCAGCGATCTGCAGAACAATTCATTGCAGGCGACGCTGGTGGTCGATCGCGACAAGGCGGCGTCGCTCGGCATCGACACCGACACGCTGCGCTCCAGTCTCTATGGCGGCTTCGGCACGGAGCAGGTCTCGACGATCTTCGGCTCGGCCGACAGCTACGAAGTCATCATGGAGCTCGATCCCAACATCGAATGGTCGCCCGAGCGCATGCTGGCCATCCAGGTCAGGACGGCAAGCGGCAGCCTGGTGCCGCTCGGCGCCTTTGCCCGCGTCGACCGCACCGCCGGCGCGCTGACGGTCAACCAGCTCGGCCAGCTGCCCGCGGTGACCATCTCCTACAACCTGCCGCAAGGCGTGGCGCTGGGCGACAGCACGGCCCGCATCGCCGCGCTGAAGGAGCAGATCGGCATGCCGCCGGCGATTTCGACCAGCTTTGCCGGCACCGCCAAGACCTTCCAGGACTCGCTGGCCAATCAGGGCCTGCTGATCGGCGGCGCCATTCTGACCATCTATATCGTACTCGGCATCCTCTATGAGAGCTTCATCCATCCGCTGACCATTCTGACCGGCCTGCCTTCGGCGGTGCTGGGCGCCGTGGTCGCGCTGCGCTTTGCCGGCATGGACCTGTCGGTGATCGCGGTGATCGGCATCCTGATGCTGATCGGCATCGTCAAGAAGAACGGCATCATGATGGTCGACGTCGCGCTGGAGCTGCGACGAGAAGGCATGTCGGCCAAGGAGTCCATACACAAGGCGTGCCTGATGCGTTTCAGGCCGATCATGATGACGACGTTGGCGGCGCTGATGGGCACGTTCCCGATCGCGCTCGGCACCGGCGCCAGTGCTGAGCTGCGCCAGCCGCTCGGTGTCGCGGTGGTTGGCGGTCTCCTGGCGTCGCAGGCGCTGACGCTGTTCGTCACCCCTGTCATCTATGTCTATTTCGAGAATTTCTCCGGCTGGCTGGTGAGCTTCTTCTCTTCGAAAAAGAACAGGCCGGAGCTGCATGCGGTCGAGAGCGGCGAGCAGGCCTCGCTGTTCGCTCCCGAGGATCGGCTCGAGCCGCAAAGGGCCGCCGCCGAATAGGCGATAGCCCGTGGCCCAAGCTGTCATGCTTGCGGCCGCGTGCCGCCGATCCTAATCTGAGGTCATGTCCCATGATCATGACCACGACAACGAACTCGACTCGTTTGCGGCGCGCGTGCGCGCGCTGGAAACTATCCTCACCGAAAAAGGCTTGATCGATCCGGCGGCGATCGACGTCATCGTCGACACTTACGAGACCAAGATCGGGCCGCGCAACGGCGCCAGGGTGGTGGCGAAAGCCTGGAGCGATCCGGCCTTTGCCGAGTGGCTGAAGCGCGACGCGACGGAAGCGATCGCGTCGCTGAGCTATAGCGGCCGCCAGGGCGAGCACATGCAGGCGGTGTTCAACACGGACGAGACGCACAACCTCGTCGTCTGTACGCTGTGCTCCTGCTATCCGTGGTCGGTACTTGGGCTGCCGCCGGTCTGGTACAAGGCGCCGCCCTATCGCTCGCGGGCGGTGATCCATCCCCGCGGCGTGCTCGAAGAGTTCGGGCTGACCTTGCCGGCGGAGAAAAACATCCGCGTCTGGGATTCGACTGCCGAACTGCGCTATCTCGTGGTGCCGATGCGGCCTGGCGGTACCGAAGGCTGGAGTGAGGACCAGCTCGCCGAACTGGTGAGCCGCGATGCGATGATCGGCACGGCGGTGGCGAGAGAACCGGCATGAACGGGCCGCAGGATCTCGGTGGGCAGATGGGTTTCGGGCCGGTCGCGCCCGAAAAGGACGAACCGTATTTTCATGCGGATTGGGAGAGGCGGGCGCTCGGCGTGACGCTGACTGCCGGCGCCATGGGCGCGTGGAACATCGACGAGAGCCGGCACGCCAGGGAATCGCTGCATCCGGCCGTCTATTATTCCTCAAGCTACTACCAGATATGGATCAAAGCGCTCGAGGTGCTGCTGAAGCGCCATGGCTTCGTCAGCGAGCGCGATCTGACGGAAGGTCGGGCGGTCGATCCGGCGGCGACGCCCAAAAGGGTGTTGAAGGCCGAAAACGTTCCGGCGGTGCTGGCCAAGGGCAGTCCCTGCGACCGGCCGGTCGAGACGGCGCCGCGCTTCAAGGCCGGCGACCCGGTGCGGACAAGGAATTTCAATCCCACCGCCCACACGAGGCTGCCGCGTTATGCGCGCGGCAAGCACGGAGTGATCGAGGCCGTGCGTGACGGTTTTGTGTTCCCCGACAGCAACGCGCATGGAAACGGTGAAAACCCGCAATGGGTCTATACCGTGGTTTTCGATGGCTCGGAAATCTGGGGCGAGGGCGCCGACTCGACGCTGACCGTCTCGATCGATGCTTGGGAGAGCTATCTTGAGCCGGCCTGAAGGTGCATTGCCGGCGGGTCTGGACGAACCGGTATTCGCCGAACCCTGGCAGGCCGAAGCCTTCGCCATGACGGTGGCGCTGCATGACAAGGGCCTGTTTTCGTGGAGCGAATGGGCCGATGCGCTGTCGGCGCAAGTGAAGAAGCCGGGCGCCGCAAGCGATGGCCACGATTATTACGAGCATTGGCTGGCGGCGCTGGAAACGCTGCTGGCGGCCAAGGGCGTCGCGGGCAAGAGCGATGTCGACACGCTCGCCGCCGCCTGGGAACGCGCCGCGCATGCAACCCCGCATGGCAAGCCGATTTTGTTGGAGAACGATCCCGGCCTGGGCGGCTAGGCTGCGCGCAGCCAAAAGATCAATTTAGCCCTCCGTTATCTCAGTGGCTACGATTGCCCGGACCGACGATTTGAAGGAAGCCTGTCGGGCGGGCATCGAAGCGGAATCGGCTTGATTCCCTTTATATCGCCGGCTTATTTCAATGGATGGAAACTCATTTTCTTCATGTCAGAAAAACGGGCGGCAGCGCTGTTCGTGCCGCTTTGGAGCCTATCAGCGCCGAATACAATATAGCGCTGTGGGGCCACCAGAAATACCTGCCTGATGTGCCGTCTGGCGACAAGATCATCTTCGGCATTCGCCATCCTGTGACCCGGTTTGCCAGCGGCTTTAATAGCAGGCTTCGCAAGGGTCACCCTAGAAACAACAGCGAATGGACTGAAGACGAGCGTTTCGCCTTCGCGCATTTCGGAACTCCGGATGACCTCGCCAGATCCCTGTCTTCGACGGACGGATCGCACAAAGCCATGGCACAGAAAGCCATGGGCTGCATCAATCATGTCAGGCATCGCTATGCCGATTGGTTCGTGTCACCAGCGTACCTCGAAAGTCGAGAGCAAGACATCCTGATGATCTGGCACCAACCCGACCTTAACGACGACTTCAACGTCCTGAAGGCCCGCCTCAGTCTGCCGGAATCGGCAACGCTGCCGGCTGATCCAATTCTCGCGCATCGCAACCCGGACGGATTTTCGTCCTATCTCAGCCCCGACGCCATCGCCAATCTATCGGAGTGGTACGCCGCCGACATCGACCTGTTCCAAGCGTGCATGAGGATCAGGTCTCGCATTTTGTAGAAATGACGTGATCGATTGTTCTCTTTACGTTCTTGTTTGCGCCTGATAGCCTGAGCCACCGGAGGCGTTGAGTTCGCCACCGGTGGCGGTCGGTATGGTGGCGGCTTGTCTTTCCCTTGCGAATCCGGTCTCTCGCGCTGATGGAATTCTCTCCCCAACAGGACGAGGCTCTGAAAGCGGTGGCGCGCTGGCTGAAAGAGGGCCGGCCGCAGGTCTTCCGGCTGTTCGGCTATGCCGGCACCGGCAAGACCACGCTGGCGCGCTATTTTGCCGAACATGTCGACGGCCAGGTGCAGTTCGCCGCCTTCACCGGCAAGGCGGCGCAGGTGCTGCGCTCCAAGGGCGCAGTCAATGCCCGCACCATCCATTCGTTGATCTACCGGCCGAAAGGCGAGGAATCGGTGTCGGACGAGGTGACCGGCAAGACCTCGATGTCGCCGACCTTCTCGCTCAATCGGCAAAGTCCTATTTCACGGGCGAAGCTGGTGGTCATCGACGAATGCTCGATGGTCGACGAGCAGCTTGGCCGCGACCTTCTGAGTTTTGGCACGCCGATCCTGGTGCTTGGCGATCCGGCGCAGCTGCCGCCGATCTCGGGCGGCGGCTTTTTCACCGAGCATGAGCCGGATGTGCTCTTGACCGAAATCCACCGCCAGGCGCGCGACAATCCGATCATCCAGCTGGCGCTCGACGTGCGCGAGGGCCGCGAGTTCATGCGCGGCGACTACGGCACCGCGCAGGTCATCGGCAAGGAGGACGTCACCCAGGAGTTGGTGCTGAAGGCGGACCAGGTGTTGGTCGGCACCAACCGAACACGCCGCCGCTACAATCAGCGCCTGCGCGAGCTGAAGGGTTTCAATGCCGATTATCCGCAGGCCGGAGACAAACTGGTCTGCCTGCGCAACGACCCCGCCAAGGGCCTGCTCAACGGTTCGCTGTGGAAGGTAATGACCTCGTCGCGCGAAACGGTGAAGCCGGGCATCAACCTTCTGGTCTCGCCCGAGGAGGACGATCCCGACCGCGGCGTCGCCAAGATCAAGCTGCTCAAGTCGGCTTTCGAGGATCCGGACGCCGATATCCCCTGGCAGCAGAAGAAGCGCTTTGACGATTTCGACTATGGCTACGCGCTGACCGTGCACAAGGCGCAGGGTTCGCAGTGGAACGATGTCGTGCTGTTCGACGAGAGCTGGGCGTTCAAGGAAACCCGCCAGCGCTGGCTCTATACTGCCATAACGCGGGCGGCAGAGCGGCTGACGATTGTTAGATAGCTGGCGTTAGATAGCCGGCGTCAGGTAGCAGCCGGCGCAGCAGGGCTGAGTGGCGTCGCACCCAGCCATTGCCAGGCATCCGCTTCATCCTCGGCCGCGAAGTGCCTGAACTCGATGGGTGGCGAAGCCGGAAGGAAGTTCCGCGCATCCGCTATCCAGTCGGGCTCACCGATCGTCGCGCACCGGGCGATATGCTCTAGCGCATGAACCGTACCTTGTTTCAGCGTCTCGTCGTCCATATCGATCCAGTCGACGCCCTCATGGTCGACCAGCCGCACCAAGACGTCGATCCTCGGGTGCAGCGCGTAGGCAGCCTCCAGCAATCCGAACAGATTTTCGCCGTCGGCGGCCGATACATGGCCGACGACGTCGATGGCGAAAAGGTCCTCACGGTCGGTTTCGAGGCGGCGGATCGCGGGCACGGATTGGAGAAAATTCATTGGCTGGGTTCCCCCTTGCGAGCAGATGTCATCACTGGAACACCCGAAAGCCCCTGTCTGTTCCCATCAAAGGCAGTATAGATGCGCTGCACAAACAGCCGGACCTCACGCCATGCCCGCGAAACTCTCGGTCAATCTCAACGCCATCGCCATGCTGCGCAACCGCCGCGACCTGCCGTGGCCCAGCGTCACCGGGCTCGGCCGCCTGGCGCTGGCGGCCGGCGCGCACGGGCTGACGGTTCATCCGCGGCCCGACGAGCGCCACACCAGGCATTCCGACCTGCCGGAGATCCGGGCGCTGATCGACGACGAGTTTCCCAAGGCGGAGTTCAACATCGAGGGCTACCCGACCGAGGATTTTCTGGCGCTTGTGGAAAGGCACCAGCCGGAGCAGGTGACGCTGGTGCCCGACGATCCGGCGCAGGCGACATCAGACCATGGCTGGAACTTTGCCGCCGAGGCGGCGTTCCTTAACCCGATCGTCAAGCGTCTGAAAAAAGGGGGCTTCCGCGTGTCGCTGTTTTCCGATCCGGATCCCACCGGCGTCAATGCCGCGCGCGACACCGGCGCCGACCGCATCGAGCTCTATACCGGGCCCTACGGCAGCTACCATTCCGATTCCGCCAAGGCGCGGAAGGAGCTGGAAAGATTGGGAAAAACCGCGGATGCCGCAGTCGCCGCCGGGCTCCAGGTCAATGCCGGGCACGATCTGGTGGTGAACAACCTTCCGGCATTGGCAAAGCGCATTCCGGCATTGGCCGAAGTGTCTATCGGACACGGGTTGACAGCCGATGCGTTGGAGTATGGCATGGCCGGCACGGTGGGGCGGTTTCTGAAGGCTTGCGGTTGGTAGCGGTGGAAGGCTCGTGTCGAAGGTGATATCGCATGACAGCAAGCAAGGCGCACCGCGCGGTGATCGGGGAGTAGTCGATGGCTCTTTCCAGCATCGGTAGCGAGGCTGAACCCGTCGAACAACCGAACCACTCCCACACTGAACAGCACAGCACCAAAGTTCTGATGCTGGGCGCGCTTGGCGTCGTCTATGGCGATATCGGCACCAGCCCGATTTATGCCTTCCGCGAGGCGCTTCACGCTTCGCCTGGTACCGACACGCGTATAGATGTCCTGGGCGTGCTGTCGCTGATCGTCTGGGCGCTGACGATTATCGTCACCATAAAATACGTCGCTTTCGTGCTTCGCGCCGACAACAAGGGCGAGGGCGGCACGCTGTCCCTGATGGCGCTGGCGCGCAGCGCCTATCCAAAAGGCGCCAAGCTTATCCTCGGCATCGGACTTTGCGGGGCGTCGCTTTTTTTCGGAGACGCTATCATAACTCCGGCCATTTCCGTGCTGTCGGCAGTTGAGGGCCTGGAAGTGGTGACACCGACGCTGGAGGCCTATGTCGTTCCGATCACCTTGGTCATCCTGGCATTTCTGTTCTCCGTGCAGCGCTTCGGCACGGGGAAGGTGGCGGCAGTATTCGGGCCGGTGACGGCGCTATGGTTCCTGGCCATCGGCGTTTCCGGGCTCTACCACCTGATGGATGATCCTTCGGTGCTGTTGGCGATCAACCCGTATTATGCGATCGCCTACTTAGCCGGCACGCCGACCGCCGCTTTCGTGACCGTTGGTGCAGTGTTCCTGGCGGTAACGGGGGCCGAGGCGCTTTATGTCGACCTTGGACATTTCGGGCGCAAGCCGATCGTGCTCGCGTGGTTTTCCGTGGTGTTTCCTTGCCTGCTGCTCAACTACTTCGGCCAGGGCGCCTTTGTATTGGCGAATGGCGGCAGGCCGACCAATCCATTCTTCGAGATGTTGCCGGATTGGGCGCTGATGCCAATGGTCGGCTTGGCAACGGCCGCCACCGTGATCGCCAGTCAGGCGGTGATCTCGGGTGCTTTTTCGCTGGCACGTCAGGCAGTGCAACTCAACCTGCTGCCCCGCATCGAGGTGCAGCACACGTCCGAAATGCAGAGCGGCCAGATTTATATGCCGCGCGTCAACCTGCTCATCGCCATGGGAGTGATGCTGCTGGTTGTCGGCTTCGGCAGCTCGAGTTCGCTGGCTTCCGCTTACGGAATTTCGGTGACCGGCGAGATGCTGATGACAACCATTCTGCTGTTCGTTGTCATGCGCAATTTGTGGAAATGGCAGCTTGGGCTCGCCCTGGCATTGGCGCTGCTGTTCGGCACCATCGACATGGGTTTCTTCCTGGCGAATGTCGTCAAGATCGTGGAAGGCGGATGGGTGTCAATATCCGTTGCCTGCCTCATGGGGCTGATCATGACCACCTGGATACGCGGCAGCCGCTATCTCTTCGACAAGACCCGGCGCAACGAAATCCCGCTCGATTTCCTCGCCGGCAATCTGCTGAAGAAGAAGCCGCAGCTGGTGTCCGGCACCGCCGTGTTCCTGACCAGCGATCCGCAAAGCGCGCCGACAGCGCTGATGCACAGCCTGAAGCACTACAAGGTGCTGCACGAGCAGAACGTCATTCTGTCGGTGGTCACCGCACCGCAGCCGCTGGTGCCCGACAGCGAGCGGGTCAAGATGGAGACAGTCAACGAGTTGTTCATGCGGGTGACGCTGACCTTCGGCTATATGGAGCAGCCCAACATTCCGCGCGCGCTGGCGATCTGCCGCAAGCAGGGCTGGAAGTTCGACATCATGACGACGTCGTTCTTCCTGTCGCGGCGCTCGCTCAAAGCATCGCCCAATTCCGGCATGCCGGTGTGGCAGGACAAGCTGTTCATCGGGCTCGCCCGCTCGGCGGCCGATGCGACGGAGTATTTCCAGATCCCGACCGGACGTGTGGTCGAGATCGGCACGCAGGTGGCGATCTGAGGTTTCCGGCAGCCTTTGACGCCACGCACCGGTCATTGCGGGGCAAGCCCTGCGCTGGGAACATGGTAGCCCTACCGTCACGGCACTTGATATTGCATCACAGCAAGCGTAGAGCACCGCGCGCTTATCGGAGTGTCGTCCATGGCCCTTACCAATGCTGGTATTGAGGCAGAACCCGTCGAACAATCGAGCCATCCCGAAATCGAACAGCACAGCACCAAAGTTCTGATGCTGGGCGCGCTCGGTGTGGTCTATGGCGACATCGGCACCAGCCCGATCTACGCCTTCCGGGAAGCGCTTGTTGCGTCCTCCGGCGGCGAAATCGCCGAGCGCGGCGATATTCTGGGCGTGCTGTCGCTGATCATCTGGTCGTTGACGATTATCGTCACCATCAAATACATCATGTTCGTGCTCAGAGCCGACAACCGAGGCGAGGGCGGCGTGCTGTCGCTGATGGCGCTGGCGCGCGGCAGTTTCCCGACCCGCTCGGCGATCATCCTGGCCATCGGTGTTGTCGGCGCGTCATTGTTCTTCGGTGACGCCGTCATCACGCCGGCAATCTCGGTGCTTTCGGCGGTTGAAGGCATGAATGTCGTTACCCCGACCTTCCAGCCCTACGTCGTGCCGCTGACGCTGGTCATCCTGGCGATCCTGTTTTCGGTGCAGCGCTTCGGGACCGGCGGTGTGGCGCTGATCTTTGGCCCGATCACGGCGGTCTGGTTCCTGGCTATCGGTCTTTCGGGCTTGAACCACATCATCGCCGATCCCGAAATCCTGTGGGCGGTCAGCCCGCACTACATCGTCGCCTTCCTGATCAATTCGCCCGATGTCGCCTTCGTCACCATCGGCGCCATCTTCCTCGCCGTCACCGGCGCCGAAGCGCTTTATGCCGATCTCGGCCATTTCGGCCGCAAGCCCATCGTGCTCGCCTGGCTGGCCATCGTGTTTCCCTGCCTACTGCTAAACTATGCCGGGCAGGGCGCTTTCGTGCTGGCGAAGAACGGTCACGTCGGCCATCCATTCTTCGAGATGAACGAAGGCTGGACGCTGATCCCGATGGTGGTATTGGCAACCGCGGCGACGGTTATCGCCAGCCAGGCGGTCATCTCCGGCGCCTTCTCGCTGACCCGGCAGGCGGTGCAGCTCAATATGCTGCCGCGCCTCGAAATCCTGCACACGTCGGAACGGCAGTCGGGCCAGATCTACATGCCCCGCGTCAATGTTTTGCTGGCGTTGGCGGTGATGTTGCTGGTCGTCGGTTTCGGCGAATCGAGCAAGCTGGCCTCCGCCTATGGCATCTCGGTGACCGGCAACATGCTGGTGACGACGGTGCTGCTGTTCG